>JAPLUO010000007.1 GCA_026397595.1 Caldifarciminota bacterium | reverse complement strand
TCGGCCACTCCTTTCGGGACCAGAACAAACGGGCCGAAGTATACTTTAGAGTTGAAGTCGAAAACAGCCTGGCTTCAGCGCAACTTCATGAGTCTACGCGGGTTGCCGGAAACTCCGAGCATCTCAACCGGACAGTTGTGGATTGATGCCTACATTGCGACCGGGCGTCTGAAACATGGTGAAGCGCCGCCTCCGGCGCCCCGGGGTCGGATACCGAAAGGACTGACGATCAAGGAACGGATGGCGCGCAAGCTACGCACGATCAAGGGGCGATGCACCTATGCCAAGCGCAAAGAGATTGTCGAGCCGGTAATCGGGCAGCTCAAAGAGGTGCGCGGTTTCCGGAGATTCCTGCTTCGCGGGATGGAGAAAGTGCCGTATGAGTTTGACCTGATTTGCCTGACCCACAATCTGCTGAAGCTCTTCCGGTATGGCTGGGAGGCAGCCCTAGCCTAAGGAAGACGAGACCGAGGGAACCCAGTGTACTACAAGACTACCTCTGAGTCAGCAATTGGCAGCCGACGAACCGGAGACTACGCTAGCCAACTCTTTCCCAGACCAAAACCGACGAGATCTTGCTCGATCAAAGTGAGTTCTCCGACAGACTCCTAGGGTTCTGGAGCTGGTTTCCGCCGCGATGTGCCGACGCATTCCGAGCAGGACTTGCGGCCGGGTGCCTGGTGCGATTGGCGAATCGACTCGCCGGCCGATTCGCAACGCGACTTGCGAGTCGAGTTGCGTCGCGGATTGCAGAGTGATTCTCAGGAGGACTTGCGTAGCGGTGTCTGCGGCGACTTCGACGGCGCTTTGCGGATTCATGCTGAAGGCCGGTTTGCCCGCAGGTAGCTTCCGAGATGCCGGAAAGAAACGGGAGGCGCGAAGCCTCCCGTTCTATGCAGATGAGAAACGTTACCCGAGCATGGTGCGGGCGATGACGATGCGCTGGACTTCGGACGTGCCTTCGTAGATTTCCATGCACTTGGCATCGCGGAAGTAGCGCTCGACCGGGTAGTCCTTGGTGTAGCCGTACCCGCCGTAAATCTGGACCGCTTCGCGCGTGACCGCGACCGCGGTCTCGGCGGCGAAGAGTTTGCACATCGCCGATTCCAGGTTGAACCGGGTCTTGCCCGAGTCCTTCTGGTGCGCGGCATAGTAGACCAGCAGGCGCGAGGCCATGGTCTGGCAGGCCATATCGGCAATCTTGCCTTGGATCATCTGGAACTCGCAAATCGGCTTGCCGAACTGCTTACGTTCTTTGGAGTACGCAATCGCCTTTTCCATCGCCGATTGGGCGATGCCGACCGCCTGGGCGCCGATGTCGATGCGGGAGACGTCGAGCGTGCCGAGCGCAACCTTGAAGCCCTGGCCCACGCTGCCGAGGACGTTTTCGGCCGGCACCTCGCAGTCGTCGAACATCAGCTCGCAGTTGGCGGTGCCGCGCAGGCCGAGCAGGTTCTCGTGCTTGCCGAGCGAGAAGCCCTTGGCGTCGCGGTCGACGATGAAACAGGTGATCCCCTTGGTGCCTGCGGCCGGGTCGGTCTTGGCGAAGACGATGAAGACCTTGGCCACGCCGCCGTTGGTGATGAACCGCTTGGACCCGTTCAGGATGTATTTGTCGCCCTTGAGCACGGCCGTGGTTTCCATCGCGCTCGGGTCGGAGCCGGCGTTGGGCTCGGTCAGGCCGAACGCGCCCAAGAGCTCGCCGGTGGCCATCCGCGGCAGGTACTTTTCCTTCTGGGCGTCGGTGCCCCAGTTGGCAATAGGCCAGCAGGCGAGAGAGTTGTGGACCGCCGTGATGACGCCGGTCGAGCCGCAGCCGCGGGAGATTTCCTCCACGGCGATGGCGAGCGAGGTGAAGTCGAACGCAGCGCCGCCGTACTTTTCCGGGATGGTCATCGAGAGCAGCCCCAGCTCGGCCATCTTCTTGATGGTCTCGTGCGGGAACTCGCCCTTTTCGTCAATCTCGGCTGCCTTTGGCTCGAGTTCCTTGGTGGCGAACTCCCTTGCCATGTTGCGTACCATCAACTGGTCGTTGGTGTAACTTAAGTCCATCGATTCCTCCTGGGTAAAGACGCTCCACGTATCACGCACGACGCGCTACGCTCAGCACCCGGCTTCTGAATCCGGCGTGAAGCATGATGCGTCAAGTGAAGAGCGTTGCGTACCATCCTAGCAGCTTTCCTTTGCTTCCTTAAGCACGTCTTTGGCGATAATCATCCGCATTACCTCGGATGTGCCCTCGCCGATTTCGCCGAGCTTGGCGTCGCAGTAGGCGCGGGCGACCGGCATGTCGCTGGTAATGGCGAGCGGGCCGATGGCGTCAATCGCGACGCCGCAGGCCCACATTGCGGTTTCCGAGGCGAATAGCTTGGCAAAGGCGCACTCCTTGTCCACGCGCACGCCCGTGTCCTTGATTTGCGCCGCGTTGTACACGAGAAGTCTCGCGGCCTCGACCTGGACCGCGACGTCCGCGAGCGCCTTGGACTGAAGCTGGGTCAGCTCGCGGTCCCGGAACCACGTCGTCATCGTGTCCAGCGCGCACTGGGCCATGCCGAGGCAGAACGCGCCAATGGAGATGCGGCCGCCGTCGAGTGTCTCCATGAAGATGCGGTAGCCGTCGTATTCTTTGCCGAGCACGCTGTCGAGCGGCACCAGCATGTCCTCGAATACGAGTTCGGCCGTGTCCGAGCCCTTCAGACCCAGTTTGTGTTCGACCGAGGCGACTTTGAATCCCGGGGTCGCGGTCTCGGCGATAAAGCAGGTGACGCCCTTGCGGCCGAGATTGCGGTCGAGCGACGCGGCGACGATGACCGCGCCCGCGTAGCTGGCCGAAGTGATGAACCGCTTGCTGCCGTTGATGACGTAGCCCTTTTCGGTCTTCTTCGCGGTTGTTTCAATGCCGGCGGCGTCGGAACCGGCGTTGGGCTCGGTCAGGCCGAACGCGCCGAGGTAGACGCCCAGGGCCAGGCGCGGGATGTACTTTTCTTTCTGTTCGGTAGTGCCGAACTTGTAGATGGGGTAAGTACCGAGCGAGGTGTGGGCCGCGAGGGTCAGGCCGGTCGAGGCGCAGACCCGCGATACTTCCTCGACCGCAATCGCGTAGGACTGGTAGTCGAGGCCCATGCCGCCGAGTTCCCTCGGCCAGGGGATGCCGAGCCAGCCGCGTTCAGCCAGCGCCTGGACGTTGTCTTTCACAAACTCGCCGGTCTGGTCGTGCATGGTCGCGCGCGGTTCAATGACCTCGCGGGTGAACGCACGCGCCTCCCGGCGGAACCGCTGGTACTGCTCCGCGAGTATCACGCGTTCCGTCCCTGTCCGCAATTCTGCATTCTGGTCTCTGAATTCTGCATTCTGCCTTGTCCTATATGTAGTACCGGTCTTTGTCAATCTCGTCGCGCAGCAGCCGGAGCTCCTTCTCGGTCGGCTCCGGGTTGGTGCCAACCTTGTCGGCGACCAGTAGCTCGAAGCCCGTTGCCTTGACCACGTCTTCGACCTTGACCCCGGGATGGGTGGCGATGAGCCGCATGCGCTTGGTCACCGGCTCGAAGTCCATGAGCGCGAGGTTGGTGACGACGCGGTACGGGCCGGTCCCCGGCGGCAGTCCGGCCTTCTCGCGCGCGCCCGGCCCGGTCAGGAAGCCGGGAGTGGTTACAAAATCTACCTTGGGCACGAACGAGCGGGCGTCGTGCTTGCGCATGATGACGATGGTCTTCCAGCAGAATGAGCCGACGTCGTTGCCGCCGCCCGAGCCGGGCAGCCGTACCTTTGGCGGCCAGTACTTGCCGATGACGGTCGTGTTTAGGTTACCGAACGAGTCAATCTGGGCACCGCCGAGGAAGCCGTATTCGACGAAGCCCCGGCACGCCGTCTCCATGATGTCGCAGATGCCCGAAGCAGCGACCGCCTTGTGGAAGGTCCGTGAATCGCCGACGCCGAGGGGCAGCTTCTCCAGCGACGCGCCGGTGCCACCGAACTCGAAAATGGGCACGAGGTTCGGGGCGTGCATCCGTTTGGCAAGGGCCCCGGCCAGCATGGGGATGCCGGTGCCGACGAAAGCGGTGGTGCCGTCTTCCATCAACTTGGACGCGAGGCAGATAAGGAACTCGGACTCGTTATAATTCGCCATCACCTGCCCCCGATTTCCGACTCGAGCTGGCGCAGCCGGTCCATGCCGACCAGGTTCACGTATTCGGCGTGGTTCTTCACGCCATAGAGCCACTTGTCCATGTAGGCCTTCGTCTTGGCTACGTCGGCCGAGTCTTTCAGGAACGCCTGCAGGTGCTCGCCGTCGCGCCAGTACCGATAGCACATCTCGCCGGGATGGGACCCGTACTTCGCCTCGACCACAGCGTCGACCAGGTAATAGGGGATGACGGTCTGCTCGGGGTACTTGCGGATTTCGTCGGTGGAGACGATCTCCTCGGCCGAGACGATGAGTTTCTTCGAGGCGCGGGACATCTCGTGGACGAACCCGGAGATGCCTTCGACCCGGCAGTTGCCGAACTTATCGGCCTTGTGCACGTGGATCAGGCCTACGTCGAGCGACAGGGCAGGGACAAGACAGACCGGCTTGCCCGTGAACGGGTCCTCAACCACTTTGGCCGCCGAGTACTTGAGCGTGTCGGTGCCGAGCATCGAGCGGACGGGCAGGAACGGCACGCCCATGGCCGCGGCCTTGAAACGCCAGGTGATGCCGCCGTTGGACCAGTCGGTTGTCTTCACCCGGCCGGACTCGACCGCGCGGCGCAGGCAGGATGAGATGCCGTAGACTTCCCAGGCGATATAGGTGATGTCGAGCGTGTCCACCATGTCTGCCGCGAGCAGCAGGTCAATCTCGTGGATACCCTGGCCGGCCACGCGGAGGTGCTTCTTGCCCTGCCGGATGGTTTCGCGTACCAGCGACATCGGCGCGCGGACCGTGCCGTACAGCTCGGTGCCGATGTAGTCGCCGTCCGCGACGAACTTCGCGACCGCGTCCTGTTCGGACATGATTTTGTCCACCATCTTCGCGTTCTTCCGCGTGTGGACCCATTCGCGGAAACCATCCGGGTCCGGCGGCTGGAACAACTCGCCGATACCCGATTCAATTACGTCCATAGAGATGACCTCCCGGAAAGCGGCGGAGTCAGTTGGTAGTTCAAGGATTGCATCTTAAAGGCAGCAGCGTGAAAGTCAACAACGGCAGACCGGGCGAAAACCGCGCGGGCGGGCTCGCGCCCGCCCGCCTGAGAACTAGCGAGAGAACTACCAGCGCGGACGGTTGAAGTCTTTCTTCTCGTCCCGGCCACGGCGCGGGCCGCTGCCCGGACGACCGCCGCCGTACCCGCCTGGGCGCGGACCGCTTTCGCTCCGCTCGCGGGCTTCGTTGACGGTCAGGGCCCGGCCATCGAGCTGTTGCTGATTGATTGCCGCGATCGCCGCCGTGGCGGCTGCATCATCGCTCATCTCCACGAACGCGAACCCGCGCGAGCGGTTCGTGAACTTGTCCGTGATGATGTTCACGGACGCGACTTCGCCGTGCGCACTGAACAGGGTGCGCAGCTGGTCTTCGGTAGCGCTGAAGGGCAGGTTGCCCACGAATATGCGCTTTGCCATTTCGTTCCTCCGGTCATGTCTTTGCTTGGGATTCGGTACGGGACCAGCCTGCGGACTGCTCAGGCAAACACACGTGGACCTCGCATTCGCTTCTCAAGCGGTTCTGGGGCCTTTTGTTTACTCTAGTGTCGGAGGTAGGCCCCTTGCTCTCCGGCGAACGATATTAACTATATGCCGAGAGATGTCAAATGTAGGAAAGGGGATGTAGTTAAGGGGAAAGGCAGAAGGGGAAATGGACAAGGGAGGATGGGGGAAGGAGTGAAGAGAGAAGAGTGAAGAGAGAAATGAGAAAGGAGAACGGAGAAGAGTGAGGAACGAGGAACGAGGAACGAAGGGGTCGGTTGTTAGAGGGCTTTGCCCGAGTGGCCCAGCGCGCCTACCGTGTCAATCGCCGCTACCGGGCAGACCTTGCGGCATTCACCGCACCCGATGCACTTGTCGGCTGCGACCTTGTGCTGCTTGCCCGGCTCGCCTTCGATTGCCTTGAACTGGCAGGCTTTGACGCATGCCTGGCAGCCGTCACACTTGGGGTTGATGACGGCCTTGGGCCGGCCCGGGGCGCGGTCGATGAACGAGCCGGTCGGGCACTTGTGGACGCAGATGCCGCAGTCGATACACCGCTCGAAGTCCATGACCGGCAGGTTCTTGTCCATGGCAAGGGCCTGGGCCGGGCAGACCTTAACGCAGAGGTTGCAGGCGATGCAGCCTACTTTGCAGACGTCTTTGACCGCCTTGCCTTTGTCGTGGGAGACGCAGGCGAGTACGACGAGCTTGGACCGGGGGACAAGCAGCAGGGTCTGCTTGGGGCATTCTTTGACGCATTTTCCGCACCCGGTGCACTTCCGTTCGTCAATCACCGGCAGTCCGTTGTCGCCCATGGTGATGGCCGAGAACGGGCAGATTTTGGCGCAGTGGCCGAGGCCGACGCAGCCGTAGATGCAGGCCTTGGGCCCGCCGAGCAGCAGGGCGGCCTGGCGGCAGTCGGCCGCGCCCTTGTACTGGAACCGGCTTGCCGCTTCGTTCCTGCCACCCCGGCAGACGACGAATGCCACACCCGGCTCAGCCGCGGATGCATCCTGCCCCATTATGTCCCCAATCTTGCGGGCAACAGCCGGGCCGCCGACCACGCAGGCGCCCAGCGGCGCTTTGCCCGCTGCCACAGCGGCGGCGTAGCCGTCGCAACCCGGGAAGCCGCAGGCGCCGCAGTTGGCCCCGGGCAGCACGGCCCGGACCGCGGTCTCGCGCTCGTCGACCTGGATCGAGAGCTTGAGCGAGGCGACCAGCAGCACGATGGCAATCAGCAGCCCGGCACCGCCGAGCACGGCCAGCGCCTTGATGATAATGCCCCAGTCAATCATGCGTCAGATTGAAATCCCGAACAGGTTGGCGAACCCGAGGAAGGCGAGCGAGATGAGCGACGCGCCGACAAAGGCAATCGGGTAACCCCGGAACGACGGGGAAACCGGTGAGTCTTCCAGCCGTTCGCGGATGGCCGCAAACAGGATGATGGCGAGCGAGTAGCCGCCGCCGACCCCGAGCGCGTAGATGGTCGCCTGCAGGAGGTTGAACCCGTAGTCGACGTTGAGGAAGGTGACCGCGAGGATGGCGCAATTCGTGGTAATCAGCGGCAGGTAGATGCCCATCGCCGAGTAGAGCCCGCGCACGTACTTCTTAAGGAACATCTCGACGAACTGGACCAGGCCGGCGATGACGAGGATGAAGACGGCGGTGCGCAGGAATTCAAGGCCGAGCGGCAGTAGCAGGGCGTGCCAGAGGACCCAGCAGACCCATGCCGCGAGCATCGTCACGAAGACGACCGCCGCGCTCATCCCGACCGACGTGTCCATCGAGGTTGAAACCCCGAAGAAAGAGCAGAGCGCGATGAAGCGCATCAGCAGGATGTTGTTGACCAGGAACGCGCCGATGAAGATCTTGGTGAGGCTCATGCCCGGCTCCCTTCCGTTGTCTGTCCGGCTCCGCCCTTTTGACTTCTGACTTCTGCCATCTGAGCTCTAGCTTCGTCGTCCATACTACTTCTTGTCGAGTTTGAACTTGATTACCAGTGCCTTGAGGATGCCGATGAGGAAGAACGCGCCGGGTGGGAAGATCATGAACAGCATCGGCGCGCTGCGATACCAGGCCGGGGTCACGACCTTGCCGAAGATGGTGCCGGCCGCGAAGAACTCGCGGACCGAGCCCATGACCACGAGCAGCAGGGTGAGGCCGAGCGAGTTGCCCAGTCCGTCGAGGAAGGAGTCGAAGACGCCATGGCCGTAGGCGAACGCCTCGGCCCGGCCGAGGATGATGCAGTTGACGACAATCAGCGGGACGAAGACGCCGAGCGCGCGGTAGAGCGACGGCTGGTAGGCCTGCAGCGCGTAGTCGATGATGGTGACGAAGGTCGAGATGATGATGATGAATATGGGGATGCGGATTGAGGGCTGCACGAACTTGCGCACGAGCGAGATGGCGACGTTCGAGAGGATGAGCACGAACGACGCGGCCGCGGACATGCCGAGCGCGTCGCCGGCCGAAGTGGTCGTAGCGAGGGTGGGGCATAGCCCGATCATCAGGATGAGGGTCGGGTTCTCCTTTATGATTCCCGTGGTCAGATAGGAGAGGCGCGACGGCTTCTGGGCGGTCATGGTTTCAGGTGCTCCATGTACTTGCGGATGGCCTCGGCGACGCCCCGCGCAACCGCCCGGGACGTGATGGTTGCCCCGGAGATGGCGTCAATCGTTCCGCCTTCCTTCTTGAGCGCTACGGTCGAATCAAGCCCGACAAACTGCCGCGCGAACCATGCTTCGGTCGCCTTCAAACCCAGGCCGGGCGTTTCTTTCAGGCCTTCGGCCGGCGAGGCGACCTTGAGCCCGACAATCCGGCCGCCTAGGTCGAGACCGATGAGCACCGGCACCGGGCCGCCGTACCCGCGCCGGCCCGACCGGACGACGATGCCCGTCTTTGCACCCGATTGGTCCAGGCCGTACCAGAGCGAGTCCTTCTCAACTTCCTTGAAGGTCTGTGCGGTTACCAGGACCTGGCTGAGCGCAGAGGTGGTCGCGTCCATCTTCTGCTGTTCAATCTTTGGCTTGGTCATGGCATAGACTTCGGACAGGGCGAACGCGGCGACGATGCAGGTAATGAGCAGCGAGACGACCATCCAGGTTCTGCTGTTCATGCTGCGGCCTGCCTTTTCCGGAGCGCGCCGAACAGGCGCGGCTTGGTCAGGCGGTCAATCAAGGGCGTAAACACATTCATCAGCAGGATTGAGTAGGAGCAGCCTTCGGGGTATCCACCGTAGAGACGGATGAGCATGGTGATGACTCCGCAGCCAATGCCGAAGATGATACGGCCTCTTGCAGTGACCGGCGAGGTGACGTAGTCGGTAGCCATGAAGAACGCGCCGAGGATAACGCCGCCGGAGAAGACGTGAAACCATGGGGTCAGGTGACTGTTGGGCAGGACCAGCGCCAGCACGATGACCGTGCCGATGTAAGCAGCGGGAATGCGCCAGTCAATTACGCGCAGGATTATCAGGAAGAGTGCGCCGACCAGCAGGAGCAGGGCCGAGGTCTCGCCGAGACAGCCGCCGACGTTGCCGATGAAGAGCCGCTTCAGTTCGGCGAGCGAGTTGGCCTGCCGGAGGAGTCCGCCCAGGTCCATACCCGGGGGCACGAGCTCGGCGGCGCGGCGGACGAACGCCAGCGGGGTCGCGCTGCTGACTGCGTCCAGGCCGGAGAGCGGGCCGCCGTGAGGCTTGAGCCAGAGGGTGGTCATGTGCGTGGGCCAGGAGACCATCAGGAACGCCCGGGCCGCGAGGGCCGGGTTGATGAAGTTGTGGCCGAGGCCGCCAAAGAACTGCTTGACTACGATGGTGGCAAAGGCGGCGCCGATGACCGGCATCCAGAGCGGCACACC
>JAPLUO010000255.1 GCA_026397595.1 Caldifarciminota bacterium | reverse complement strand
CCGACGGCCTCAGGACAGAGGCGGCGGAGAGAAACAACGTCGCGAAAACGACGATCCTGCATGATTGTAGTACAGATTAGCACAGATTTGCCCGGTCCTCCTACCACCCCTAAAGGAATCTTCCGAAATCGGTGTAATCGGTGGATTCAACTTTCGGCTTCCGCCACAGATTTCACAGATTCACGCAGATTCGGGTTGGGGTTCCGGACACCCTCAAGAGAATCTTCCTTTTACTCCGGACCCGCGGCCGGCATCGACTCGGCCGTGTCCTGGTGAATCACGAAATTACTCCACGCCCCGTCCAGCCCGATGCGCGGCCCGCCCGTGCCTTGCCGGACCGACACAAGTTGCCGGGCTCCGACCTCGTGCACGACAAACGGAAACCCGGAGCTGATCCGGCCTTGGAGTGCGCTGGCATCGAGCTGAAACGGGACTCCGCCCGTCAGGCTCAAGTCAACCCGGCCCAGGCGGGACATGATGTTGAGCGCGGTCAGTTCCGTGCTCGCGACCCATGCGTTGATGTCGCCGTACCGGTTGGCGATTGAAAGCCGGCCGTGGTCGGGATGGGCAATGACGTTCCCGAACCGGTTGTCAATCTGCACCTCGCCGTCCGACTGACCGGTACGAACGGTGCCGTACCGGTTCGCGACCTGCACCGGCCCGGCCGCCTCTCTCACGTCCACGTCGCCGTATGAATTCCTGACCGTGACCAGCCCGCTGGTCTTGACCAGCCGGACACTGCCGTAGGAATTATCAATGCCGCACCGGGTGCAGCGGTCAATCTCGACGTCGCCGAAGCGGTTGGACACGCGGGACTCTCCGGTCATACCGGCAACCCGAACGTCACTGAACGAACTACGCACGGCCACACCGACGTTCGCCGGGACGTGGACGGTCAATTCCACCTCGAATCCGAGTTGCGAGTCAACCGGCTCGCCCGCCGGGTACAATGTCGCGACCACTGCGGTGTCACCGTAGGAGCTGACTCCGACGTCCACCTTGCGGGCGAACTCTTCTGCAACCTGCCGGCTGGCCGCCGTCACGCGCACCAGCGCATCAGCCACCGCATGCGCGTCACTCGTGCTGGCTATGAACACGCTGCCGTACCGGTGAAGCACGACCACCCCCTGGCCCGCAGCGAGGGGAACCTGCTTCTCAATATGCAGCGTAACCACGCTGGGCGCGGCGAAGACCAACCCTGCCAGTCCGGCGATGGCAAGCGCCAGCGTGCAAGTCCGAATTCCGAAGTCCAAAGGACGAATCAAGTTCGAAAGTCTGGAAGTCCGCAAGTTCGGACCTGAATCGGACTTCGTGCTTCGTCCTTCGGGCTTCCCCAACTAGTCTCCCCCCGACACCAGCCGGTCCATCGCATCCTGCCGGTTCGAAGTAGCCCCAAGGTACGCCTGGCGCACGCGGACGTTGCCTGGATTCTCATCGAGTGCCGTGCGGCACTCTTCAATCGCCCGGTCAATCCCGCGTACGTACTCCTCGTATTCGCGTGCCGCATCGTCGGCCGCCATCGCTCCGGTCAACTCGGACGCCGGCGCGGCAATGCCCGGACGTGTGCCCGGATTCTGCCGAACTCGACCGGACAGCACCACGAGTAACAGCGCCGCTGCCAACGCCGGCACTGCGACCCAAAGCAGCCGCGGCCCGAGTCGAGGACGACTCCTCGCAGCGCGAATTCGCTCCTGAATCGCATGCCAGGTTCCATTCGATGGGACCATTCGCTCCATCTCAGAGGCCGCGTCGCGAATGGTCCGAACCTGGGCCAGCGAACGGCGGCAGACCGGACATTCGGCAACGTGCTCTGCCGTCCTGCCGGCTTCTTCGAACTCAAGGTCGCCGTCAAGATAGGCGCTCAGTATCTCTTCACTACAGTGTTGTTCCAAATTCCGCCTTTCTTCTTTCACATTCGACATTCGGACTTCGTGCTTCGACATTCCGCAAGTTATTACGCCGAGCATGAAATGTTTGACAGTTCTTGATGTCACCCCTGAGTATCCTTATACCCTGTCACCCTGAGCGTAGCGAAGGGTCTTTGCACTCGAAGATTCTTCGGCGTCGAACGCCTCAGAATGACAAACATTTCCTGCTCTCGTTAGTACTCCCCTCTCGTCCAGTGCCGATCTCCGAGATAGGGCGACAACTCCTTGCGCAGAAACGCGCGCGCCCGGTGGAGTTGCGACTTGCTTGCGCCATCGGTGATCCCGAGTATCTTGGCAATCTCGCAGTGCTTCATCCCCTGGATATCGTGCAGCACAAACACCTGCCGGTATCCTTCGGCCATTCTCGGAAGCGTGCTTTCAATCAGCCGGGTCACGCTAAGCGGCGTGGAACCGACTTCGAGTCCGTCATCCAGCGACACGGCATGGCGAAGCCGGCGCCGCTTGCGGAAATCGAGGCATGCGTTCACGGCTATCCGGTAGATCCACGTCGAGACCGACGAATCGCCCCGGAACGTCGACAGCTTCTTGAATACTTTGACGAAGATGTCCTGCGTCACGTCCTCAGCGTCCGCCCGATTGGAGAGCATCCGATAGGCCGTACTGAACACCCGGCCCCTATACGTCTCGTACAACTGCTCGAAATCAAGGTCGGCGCCGGTCTGGCGCTCGGTCTGAGCCGCATCGAGAGTGTCGTTTACCTTAATCTTGGGTTTAGACGCCCCCTCCGGCTTCTGGTTGTCTGCGTTTGTGTCCGGGTTCCTGCCCGAACCGCGGTTGCGGGGATCCGAATCGGCCATGAGTTAAGATACTGCAGATACTGAAGATATGCAAGGCGTGGTCCGAGAACCGAGATGGGAGCTCACCACCACGAGGACGCTCGAGATGGGTCCGGCCGGAGATGTCCCTGTACGGATAGTGTCCATGGTGTCAGTCAGGTTCAACCCCGGTTTCCGGGGCTGGGCACGATGGGGACCAGCCGGCGGGGCTGGCTAGATTCTGAACGCGCGGTATGCCGTCCGGCCGAAGCGCAACCCGACCTGGACGGCGAATCCGCTCAGGCCGAACTCCGGGGGCTGGATGTCCCCAAACCACTCCGGCCCGGCGACCGGGATGAAGTAACTGGCCTTAGCGAATAGCCCGATGAACGACTCCGGCGACGATGGCAGCCGGCCCATCACCTCGACCCCGGGCGCTGCGCCAAGTGTCCAGGCCGAGAAATACCGACTGAAGTTGGGCTGCGAGCCGCCGACAAACGTGCCACCCTCAACCGAGTGGACGTAGACCAACCATGCAGCAAGACCGACGTCGACGCACGGCCTGACCCAGAACCATTCCGCGGGCGCGTAGGGATACCCTGCCTCGAAGTCGCCGCGCAGCGCCACCAGTTCGCTGCCCAGCGAATCGGCGTGGCTCGCGCGCGCACTGATAGCACCGGAACCGCCAAATGTGACAATGCCGACCTGCCCGCCGCCGTGCCCACCCAGCCACCACAACGGCGACGTCTGAGCGAACGTGTCGCTGCCGCACCATTCACTCTGGTTCAGCGCCGTCAGGGCCTGGTTCAGTCCCTTGACACCGACGAAGCTCCCAGTCACCTCAAACCCACCGTAGCCGAGGCACAACGTCACAAGAGACGTGATGGCCACGGCTCCTGCCCCTATCTTGAATGTCACACTGCCTCCTCACCTCGATGTCGTGATCTGGAACTCAGAATCAAAGCACTGGATTCGTGAAGTCATACTCCACCGGCCCGACACGAACCGCGTCTCCACCGGAGTGCGCCGGTTGAAGCGGCTCCGGCAGCTCGGGGTCGACCCATATTGCAAGTGCCCGCCAGCGCGCAAGCGGCTGGGCCGGATCCTCGACCGCGTACGCCCAGATGACCCGGACACGGTGGTTCTTCTGCCGGTTGTACTCGTCCAGGGTTGAATACAGCGCCCAGTTCAGCGCGGCTTGCAGAGTCTCGTTCGGCATGCCCGGCCGCACCAACACCGCGACGTTGAGCCGCTCGACCCGGCCGCGGGAAACGTCCGTCACCTTCACTACGCGGAAATCCGGACGCGGCGACTCCGGCCGGATCAGGATCGGTCGCTCCCGCCGGACCGGCCAGAGCATGGTGACGGCGGCCCCAACCGCGGCAAGCGCGAATACAGTCAACCAGTACGCGCGAACGCGCGACCCACGTACTTGCCGCCCGAGACGACCGGCCGGCGTCCGCTCCGGGATCTGCATCAACGTGATTGTAACGGCCGTGCGGCTTGCGTGCAAGTGCGTCATCGCCGGGTTCCGCACACGTGGACACGGACGACTCGACACGGCGCATGCGACGCCGCGCAACCGGGGGCGCTAGCACTCGCTTGACTCTCGCTCTGCGCCTGCTACAATCGCAGCAGTGCCGGCGTGGCTCAGTCGGTAGAGCAGCGGTTTCGTAAACCGCAGGTCGTCAGTTCAATTCTGACCGCCGGCTCATCCTATTGCAGATTCCAGATTGAAGATTCAGGATTGCCCGGGCACTGAGCCACTTGAGCACTTGACCACTGGACCACCTCACTTCGTGCGCGACCGTTCTTGACTCTCGCGGCCCATCGAATATCCTGACCCTGATTCCAACATGACCGCCCGTACCTCCTCCATCGACCGAACGCTCTTCGTTGTGTACGTGCTTGCGCTGGCAGCAGTCGGCATAGCGGCACGTGGCGACCGGCGCGGGGCCGGGCGGCTGGCGTTGATGCCTATCGGGTTCGCGGCAATGCTCGCCCGCTCCCGGGACCCGAAGCGCGAGGCTGACGAGCAGACGGCGTTCGAAGAAGCTGAGCGCACGCGGGCTGAACGGCGCGCCGGTGTGACGCTTGACGGCTTCGCGGACGCAAGCCCGGTCAGCATCGAGTTGTTCGCACCTGACGGCAAACCGTTACGCAGCAATAAGGCGGCTGAACGGCTGCTCGGCAAGGTCCCGCCGCCCGGCATCCCGCTGTTCGAAGAACGCGGGCTCAAGCGCGCCGGGCTGCTCGAGCCGCAACTGCGTCGGGTGCTGGCCGGCACGCGAGTCGAAACCCCGCCGACATGGTACGACCCGACCGAGATCGGGCTAGCCGGCATCCCCGGCCGCAAGGTTTGTTTCCGTGCCACTGTCTTCCCCATGTTCGACGATGAGGGCAAGGTCGCGAGCATCGCCGTGATGCACGAAGACCTGACCGAGTTGAAGAGACTGGAGCAGGAACTCAAGGACAGCGCGGGACGCTTCGCCGCCGCTCCATCGTCAGACGAGACTGCGCCGCCAGCGGGCGCTGACGCCCGCGACATCGAGTTCCAGCGCCGGAAGCTCGAGGCGGCCCTGCGCGAAAGCGAGGAACGCTACCGGTCCCTGGTTGAGTCTGCACGCGGCTACGTCATCATGCGCTTCTCCGAGGACGGCCACATCCTTGCCATGAGCCCGGCAATCGAGGAATTCTGGGGCATCAAGCGCGACACTATAGTCATCGACAACCCCGCCTTCTTCAGCCGGATTCACCCCGAGGACATCGAGCGCGTCAGGACGACCGAGACGCAGGTCCGCAAGACCGGGTCGTATCCGGACGGCTACCAGTTCCGCGTCATCCACATGACAACCAATGCGGTACGCTGGCTCGAAGTCCGGGGCTCGGTAAGCGCCTACGCCGGCAGGCGCATCTTCGACCTGCTGCTGCTGGACATCACCGAGTCGCGGAAGACCGAGGACGCGCTGCGCGAGCGGGACCGGAACCTCGCCGCCATCATCACCAGTGCCGGTGACGGCGTGTTCACAATGGACAAGGAGTGGGTCGTACACGACTGGGGCCCGGGGGCGGAGAAGGAAACTCGTATGACAACGGCTGAGGCGCTCGGCAAGCGGCTCTGGGAAGTCTATCCCGACCTTGAGAAGAGCGGATTCGGCCCGGTCTACCGCAAGGCGCTGCTCGAACGTGCCCCCCAGTACTACGAAGGCTTCTACCAGGACGGCCGCGAGAAGTATGCGGGCTGGTTCGCCATCTGCGTCTACCCGTACGGAACCGGCGTGCTGGTGATGATCCGCAACGTTTCGCAGCGCAGGCGGGCAGAACTCGCGTGGCGCGAAGCCGACGCGAAGCTGAAAGCCCTGCTCGAACAGCCGGGCGTCGCCATCACGCTCAAGGACCACAACCTCCACTACGTGATGGCCAATCCCGGGGCAATGAAAATGATGGGCCCTAACGCCGGCGACTCGGCCATCGGCAAGACCGACCCCGAAATCTACAACTCCAAGATCTCCGCCCTCATCGCGTCGCACGACCGGCAGGTGATGGAACGCGGCCAGCCGGTCGAGATGGAGATCGCCCTGCCCGACGGGACGAGCGCCAGCGCCGCCTGGTACCATATGAGCAAGCAGCCGTGGCTCGGCCCGGGCGGCACGGTTGCCGGCGTCCTCGACATCGCCTACGACATCACCAGCCGGGTGCGCGCCCAGCAGGAACTGCTCCGCCGCCGCGACTACCTGGAAAAGCTCATCGGTGAGCAGACCCAATCCCTGCGCAAGGCCCAGGACGAACTCGCGCGCTGGCCGAGGTAGCCGTCCGGGGCGCGTAGTCGGCCCGGCCCGACCGTGAAGCAGAAACGCGACCGCACGAACGTCCGGAACCCGGTGACGGCCGCGCCACCGAAATCCGAAACCCTGAGCCGGTTCATTTCGAAGTACTCCCTGCCGCTCATCCTCCTGGTCATGCTCGGAGCGCTCGCGCTGCGTGCCTCAGACCTCCGCGCCGACCCGCCCCCGGACCTGAGCTGGAGCACCGGACCGTACACTGACGAAGCACTCAACACCTACTCCGCGCGCAACATGGTTCTTTACGGGCACTGGAGAATGGACGACTTCTTCCCGCTGGTCGTCTATCCGTTGGTCAACTACCTGATGGTGCTGGTCTTCAAACTTCTGGGCATGGGATTCGTCCAGGTGAAACTGCTCTCGCTTCTGGCCGGTGTTGCCTCTGTCCTCGTCATTTACTTGCTCGTTAAGGAGGATGCCGGGCATCTTGCCGGGCTGCTGGCCGGGCTGGCGCTCGCCACATCCTTTCCGCTGACGATGTACAGCCGGCTTGGACTGGTCGAAACCGTACAGATTCTCTTCCTGCTGCTGACCGGCCTCTGCTATGTGCGCGGGCTCAAACGTCCATGGCAGATGGGTTTGGCCGGACTGCTCGGCGCGTCCACGATTCTGCTCGTCAAGGTCTCTGCGGCCTTCATTGCGCCGGCGCTCACTACCGCCATTGCGTGGGAGTTCTTCGCCGCGCGCAAAGACCGCGCCGCCGTGCGGGTCATGCTTCACGGAATCGGCTGGGGATTCGCCGGCATCGGTGTCGCGCTCGGCATCTGGCTCGTCATCGTGTTCCTGCCCCATCGTGCCGACTACTTCCAATACGTGCTGCGCCACTCGCTGGAATCGCCGGCCGGACATCCTCAGGGTCCCGTCGCCTACCTGCTCAACACCTTCACGGTCGGCCTCAAATCCCGACTCATACCGCGCCTCTCCTGGGTCGCGCTCCTCGGTTTTCTCACGCTGCCGGTACTCGCGTCCGGGCGCAAACCGGCCCTGCGTTACCTCGGACTGTGGTTCGCGCTGGCGCTCTTGATGCTCGGGTACATGAACTACCGTCCTGACCGGTACGAACTCGTCCTTCTGCCGGCGCTCATTGCCGGCTTTGCCGTCGCCCTGGCCCGGATCATCGAAACCGGAGCTCTGATACCCCGACTGAAACCAACCCTTCCGAAGGCCGGGCTCTATGCACTCTGGCTCTGGATACTCGCCACGCAACTGACGTACTACACGAACGGTTTCTGGGGCACGCTCCGCCCCCGGAATGAATCGGGCCTGCTGGTTGCAGCACTAGTCATTTCCGCGGCCGCCGGCTTCCTCAGCTACGCGGTTGGCCGGGTCGCCCGGAACGGGCTCAGCATCCGGCTGCCCGCTGCGCGCGCGGCCATCGCTCTCGTCCTGCTCCTGCTGACGATGCGGCTCGACCTCGCCCAGTATTTCCGATGGTTCGGGTCACGCACGCATATCATGGTGGAATCCGGGGCCGACCTGGACCGGTCTCTACCCGATGATGCGGTGCTAACCGGCAACTGGGCCTCTGCGCTCCTTATCGGTTCCAGGAAGCGGGCCGTGCCGATGACGGACTGGGCAAACGCGGACGACCCCGTGGGGCGATTCGGCGCAACGCATCTGGTTTCTGCCGAGAACGGGTTCGACTTCAAACTGTTCAGCCGGCTCTACCCGGACATGATGCCGCAAGCGAGGGTCTTCAGACGGTATGAAATCCGGGGTATCCCGCTACTCATCTACGAGCTGCCGAAGCGGGGCGAATAGCCGCTACTGCCGAGACCCGGCCGGTAGCTACTGCTGCCCGGTAACCCGGAACTCGGTCCGTCGGTTCTTGGCCATACCTTCTTCATTATCATTCGGAGCGATGGGCTGGGTGTCCGCGTAGCCGTGGGCGGTCAGTCGCTCCGGCGCGATTCCGAACTTCGCGACCAGATACTGCTTCACCGCTTCGGCCCGCGCCTGTGACAGCTCCCAGTTCGACGGGAACTGGGCACTCGCAATCTCGCGCGGGTCGGTATGGCCGGCCAACTCGACCGTGATGTCCGGGTTGGCCCTGAGAATCTCGCCGGCCCGGGCCAGCACCGGTTCGAACTCAGGCTGAAGGTCCGCCTTGCCGGTCTCGAAGTTCACGCCCTCCAGCACGATCGTCTGGCGGCGTTTCACCAGGTAGAAGTCCTTGCTCGTAATCCGGCCCGGCTCGACCTTCAGCGTGCAGGTCTGGGCGACATAGTCGTCAGTCGGCCCGGACGCGGTCAGGTAGTACTGACCGACCGGAATGCTGCGAAGTGCATAGCTGCCGAGCTCAGGGTCGACACTCAACCCGCCCTGCAACGGCCCACGATATGCGACGCTCCCGCCTATTGGCTTGCGCGTACCCGCGTCGAATGTCACTCCCGTAACGCCCCCATATGCCAACGGACTGAGCGCGATGATTGCCGTCTGCTCTCGGTCCCCGAGGATCTGCAAGGTGTCGACCCGCGGGACGTAGCCGTAGCGGCTTGCGTAGATGACGAGGTCGCCGGCCGGCAGCCGCGTCAGTTC
>JAPLUO010000277.1 GCA_026397595.1 Caldifarciminota bacterium | reverse complement strand
CCCACCCGGGCACGCCGTTGTACCCGTACTATGCCGAGATGCTGCGGCGGGGGAAGCCCAAGCCGGTGGCATTGGTGGCCTTGTGTTGCCGGCTGGTACGGTTGCTCTATGCGCTGGTCCGGGACGGCCGCTGCTACAGCGTGCAGCCGCCGGAGAAGAACCGGCAGACCTTGGCGGTATGAGATGAGTTTTCGCCAGTGGGGCAGTCATGAACAAAGGAGCTACGGGCCGCCTCGGCTTCGAGGCGGGGCCGCGACTTAGTGAGTATAGATGCCCCACTGGCTCGCGTTCTGGATGAAGCACTGCTCTGAGTCCCGACCCGGGGAGCTCTGGAAGTACCTGCGCGCGAAGCGAGTGCCCGAATGTGGGGATTACCCACTGGCGAGACTGATCGAACTGCCGACCGAGCGAAGAGAAGCCGCTGACGACTCAACTAGAGCCGGTGGCGGTAGAGAACCCTAACGAAAGCGAGACGGCTAACGCACGGCTTGACTGCCATACCTGCCTTTGTGGTAAGCTCCTATCTCGGTTCTTGGGACGTGGGGCGGCCATTGACGGGTAAGGGGACTGCCCGTACACTCTCAGCGTTGGGGCCGGCCCGGTCTGCCGGTCCGGTACCCTCTCGTTCGGACGCAAACCGATAAGGAGCGCAACTCTGAGCTTTGTTTCTGGTGAGGTTGATTTGAAGAGACACTGTTTGCCGGTCTTCATCTTCTGCTGCATCCTGCTCATGCAGGGATTCGCGATGCCCCCGCGGGACAATGTAGTCGTCAGCCAGTCCGAGTACGACGACATGGCGCGGCTGGGCGTCAACGTTATCAAGACGCCGGTGCGCCTGCCGGGCATGCGGGGCGTCGTGAACGGGCCGGGATCGGTCCGTCCGCTGGTCACGGGAACGATGCGCTTCCCGGTGGTGGCAATCGACTTTCCCGACTTCGGGAACACCAACAGCGTCGCCCAGTTCGACTCGATGCTTTTCGGGACCTGGGCTTCGGGGTCGGCGGTCGACTACTACGCGCAGGTTTCGTACGGCCAGTTCCACATGGCCGGCGTGACGAGCGGTTGGTACACATCGGACAGCAACCGGGCCTACTACGGCTACTCGCAGGGGTTTGAGGCGGCCGCGCGGCTGGTGAAGGAGGCGGCGCAGAAGTCGGACGCCTCTACCGACTACTCGCAGTATGACAATGACGGTGACGGCTACGTGGACGCGTTCACCTGCATCCACGCGGGCACCGGGTACGAGGAGTCGGGCGACGGTGGCGACATCTGGTCGCACTCTTGGAGCCTATCGGACGCGGGCGTCGGTTCCTACACGACCGACGACCCGTGGCCGGGGCATTCGGGTCAGTACATCAAGATTGACGCCTACACTACAGACCCGGAACGGTCAAGCTACTCGAACCACGGCGGCATGGTTTCGGTCGGGGTTTTCTGCCACGAGTGGGGCCACGCGCTCGGCCTGCCTGACCTGTACGACACCGACGGCGGCGGCGAGGGGTTGGGCACCTGGAGCCTGATGAGTTCGGGTTCGTGGGGCGGCAACAACAGCTCGCCTTACTACCCGGCGCACCTCGATGTTTGGTGCAAGATGGAGCTGGGCTGGCTGAACCCGACCGCGGTGCGCCGGCCCGGGCACTTCACGCTGGGCCAGGTGGAGACGAACGCGAAGGCGTACTGGCTGATGAGTCGGGACCGTACGTTCACCGAGTACTTCCTGGTCGAGAACCGGCACAAGACGTTGTGTGACACCCTGCTATGGAACGAAGGGCTCTGCATCTATCACATCGACGATTCCGTCGCGCTTACCCGCTGGCCGGACGACGAGGTGAACGCGGGCGGCTCCGGCTGGAAATACGGCGTCGCGCTCGAGCAGGCGGACGGCAATGACGACTTGTACAATGGTAATAACCGCGGCGACGCCGGCGACCCGTGGCCGGGCAGTTCCGGCCGCACGCAGTTCGACTCGACGACCACACCTGACACCCGTACGAACTATCCCGACTCGCCGCTCTACTCCGGCTGCTGGGCGCGGGACATCCCATCCGCGTCGCCCTCGATGGCCTGTTCGCTGGCCGCGGGCGCGGTGGGTGCGTTCACGGGCGGACCAGACGCAAGCGGGTATTCGTGGATTGACTCGGATACGACCGGCGGCCCGGCCTATGGCTGGAACGACATCGGCGGCACCGGCACGCTGCTCGGCCACGGCGACGACAGCCGCTGGTCGTTCAGCCTGCCCTACAACTTTAACTTCTACGGCACGGCATACACGACGGTCTGGGTCTGCACGAACGGCTGGCTCAGCTTCGGCGCCGACCCGGGCACCAACAATGCCACGAACGTCGCCATCCCCAACACCGCCGCGCCCAACCGGGCGGTGTTCGCGTTCTGGGACGACCTGAACGTGGTCGCGCCGGATTCGGGGGGTATCTACTACCAGAGCTACGGCACGTCGCCCAACTGCTCGACCGTCGTGATGTGGAAGCACGCGAGGGTCAAGAACTCGATGGACCCGGTACAGAATCAGGTGTCCTTCCAGGTGGTGCTCTACGAAGGCGGGCGCGTCCAGGTTCGCTACCGTGATATCTGGTTGAGCGATACACTGCACAAGTGGGGGCGGAGTGCATCGGTTGGTGTCGAGAACTCAGCCGGTACGGTCGGGCTGCAGTACTTGTACAACGGCTCGCCGACCGGCAACCTGTTGGCGAACGAAAGGGCGATTCAGTTTGCGCAAACCTCGGCCCACGACGTCGGCGCGACCGTGATAACGGCGCCGACCGGTACCATCGACTCTAACCAGTCGGTTACGCCCGCCTGCACCCTGTACAACTATGGCAACCAGACCGAATCATATCGAGTGCGTTTCAGGGTTGGCTCCTTCTACAACGACACCACGCGGGTAACCAACCATACCGCGGGCACGAAGGTGCGCGTGACATTCCCGGCCCTGGGCGCCTGGCCGCGGGGCACATTTGGCGTCACTTGCTCGACCGAGCTGGCCGGCGATGAAACACCGGCCAACGACAAGGCAACCGGTAACGTTACCGTGCGGGTGCACGATGCAGCCTGCGTCTCACTGCTCGCGCCCTCCGGCAGTGTCGACTCGGGCACAGTTGTGACCCCGGCCTGCACCGTGGCCAACTACGGCACGGTGGCAGAGTCATACCGGATTCGGATGAAGATCGGCAGCTTCTACAACGATACTGCGCGCGTGACGAGCCAGGCAGCCGGGACTAAAGTCAAGGTGGCATTCCCGCAATGGACCGCACTGATCGTGGGTGGGCCGTACGCGGTCACCTGTTCCACTGAACTCGCGACCGACATGAAAACGAGTAATGACAAGGGGACGGGAAGCGTGACGATAACGCGGCCCTCGGCCCACGACGTCGGCGCGACCGTGATAACGGCGCCGACCGGCACCATCGACTCGAACCAGTCGGTGACGCCCGCCTGCACGCTGTACAATTACGGAAACCAAACCGAATCATATCGAGTACGTTTCAGAGTTGGCTCTTTCTACAACGACACGGCCCGGGTGACCAGCCATGCGCCAGGCACGAAAGTGCGCGTGACATTTCCGGCTTTGAGCGCATGGCCGCGGGGCACGTTTGGCGTCACCTGCTCGACCGAGCTCGCAGGAGAGGGGAACCCGGCAAACGACAAAGCCACGGCCTCCGTTAGCGTACGGGTGCTTGACGTCGGCTGTTCGGCGCTGCTGGCGCCGTCCGGGACAATCGATTCCGGCACGACCCTTACCCCGGCCTGTTCGCTCTATAACTACGGGACCGGCAGCCAGGACTACCGCGTGCGGATGAGGATCGGCTCGTTCTACTCCGACACGGCACACGTGACCGGCCACGCGCCGGGCACGGCGTTGTACGTGACGTTCCCGCAATGGGCGGTCACTCAAATCGGCGGGCCGTACGTGGTGGCGTGCTCGACCGAGCTGGCCGGTGACGCGCAAGCGGCGAACGACCGGCAATCCGGTGTGGTAGTGGTTACGCGGCCGGTGCGCGACGTCGGCGTCGTGCAGATAATCCAGCCGGTCGACACCATCGACACCGGCGCGATGGTCGTGCCGACCGCGGCGGTGCGGAACTCCGGGGAACTGGAAGAGATCTTCCCGGTGCGGTTCAGCATCGGCGGCTTCTACTCGGCTGATACCTCGGTGACAATCAGCCCGGGCGTGACTGACACCGTAGGCTTCCCAGCTTGGCTGGTCAGTGAAATCGGCACCCACGTGGTCCGGTGCTCGACCATGCTTTCCGGCGACCAGAATAGTGCCAACGATCTTGCCGTAGACACCATCGTGGTGCCGTCGGTGGGCATCGGGCAGCCCGAGACCAACGCAGTACCGCTGGCGTTCGCCCTGTACCAGTCCCGCCCGAATCCGCTCGGGCCGGGCACCACCATCCGCTACGCCTTGCCGCGGCCGGCACCGGTTGCGGTGCGAATCTACGACGTTACCGGCATCCTGGTGCGGCGGCTTGTGGACGGCGGACAGGCGGCCGGTTACAGGGGTGCGTACTGGAACGGGTGCGACGACCGAGGCCACCGGGTCACGCCCGGAGTGTACTACTGCCGGTTCCGGGCCGGCGAGTTCCGCGCCACGCAGAAGCTGGTCGTGCAGCGGTAGAGAGTAGTTAGCAGTTAGGAGTTAGCAGTTAGCAGGCACGGGGCGGGCGAGGATCCATCCCTGCGCGTGTGATGGTGTTGACAAGCGGGGCGGGAAGCTTAGCATCTAGCCATGACAAGTCGTGAGATGCGGAGTTTAGCCGTACTCCTGACCGCGGTGCTGGGGTTGGCCGTGTCAGGATGCTCGAAGAACTTCAACCCAGACACGCCGCCGCCGCCCACCGGCACAGTGTTGAGCAAGGTCGGGATCCAGTGTCCGTTCAAGGTCGCGGCGAGTGACCCGGATTTTCATCGCGTGTCGGTACGGATTGACTGGAATGACGGCGATACGTCGGACTGGAGCGAGATGTTCCGCTCCGGGGACAGCATGACGCTGGCTTACGCCTGGCCCGTGTCGGGCAACTTCAAGATCTCGGCCCAGGCCAGGGACGAGAAGGGTGCGGTTTCGGCCTGGTCGAACTGGCACGCGGTGGTCATCGCCGACACCGTCAGTCTCCCGCCCGGAAGCCCGCGTGCACCGGCCGGCCCGGACATCGGTTACGTTGACTCGACGTACGAGTTTTCGACGCTGGCCGGTGACCCGAACGGTGACCGGCTTCGGCTTCAATTCGACTGGGGCGACGGCGACACGTCGGACTGGGGCGGCATGGTTGCGGAGAGCACCAAGGTGATGATGTCGCACGCGTGGCTACAGGCCGGTGAGTATTCGGTGCGGGCCAGAGCGAAGGACGAGAAAGAACTCGTCGGGGACTGGTCCGATGTCCACATCATAGTCGTGTTTGGGGACACGACCAATCTGCCGCCGGGGATTCCGCTATTGCCGGCCGGGCCGGATACGGGTTACGTTGACTCAACGTATGAGTTTTCGACCGCGGGCGCGGACCCGAACGGCGACAGCATTCTGTTTCAGTTCGACTGGGGCAGTGGTGACACATCAGCCTGGAGCGCCCCGGTTGCAGAGAGCACCGTTGTCACGATGACCCATGTGTGGCAAACCGCGGGGGACTATTCGGTGCGGGCAAGAGCCAAGGACGTGAAGAACCTGGTGTCGGACTGGTCCGGTGCTCACTTCGTGACCGTTAAGGACTCCTTCTGGACTCGGTTGCTGTTAGTCGGCCAACCGAGGCTCATTTCCGATAGCTCAGGTTTCATGATCAATGTTGCGAATGAGGGAACCACAGAGGACACGGTTAGCTGGATTCTGTTCTCTCAGTCGTCTGACTCGGCCTACATGCGAGAGCTGTGGGTCAACGGAGCGTTCCACAACGGATACCCCTTGCCTCCCGGCGTGCCGGGAATCGGGTCGGGCGACACGGCCATGGTTCAGCCCCCGTTCACGGTGGTTCCCAATATGTCGGAGCAGGTCGAACTCCAGTTCATGAAGTTCTACACCGACCCGCTCGGGGATTCAGTGCTGGGCAATATCGGCGGCGACACGTTCCTTTTTCGCTTCAGTGACGGCTCCGAGATAACGGTCGTGCCCTGACCGTCAGGGATTCGCTGAAGTAGAGCCGTAGCCAACCCTGGCGCCGGAGCGCGGAACTCGGAGCGCGGCCTTCGTCGTTCAGAATCCGTACTTCGTCGTTCTCCGCGGCGGCTTGTCCTTCGGTTGACTGGGCAGGGTTTCTGAACGATGATTGAACTGGTTCATGTCAGTCAGAAAATACTCGGCTTGCCTCGTGTTGCTGGTTGCCACGTTCGCGGACGCGTCGGCCGCGACGTTCGAGTTCAACGGCCGGGCATCGGGGTGGCTGGTTGCGAGCTGGGACACGTCGTTCGTTGGGCAGGCCGGGCTGCGCTACCTGCCCGAGGCGCGGTTCACTGTTCCGATATGCAGGCAAGTTGCCGTTGACGCCGATGCTTCGGTAAACGGTTTCGCGTCCGCCGGCACACGGTCGTTCGACAGCACCGACTTCGAAGCACAAGTGAAGCCATACCGCGCGACGGTCCGATTGTCGTCCCCTCGGTTCGAGGCGCGAGCCGGCCTTCAGAAAATCAACTTCGGTTCGGCGATGCTCTTGCGGCCGCTAATGTGGTTCGACCGGGTGGACCCGCGCGACCCGCTTGAGCTGACCGACGGCGTCTACGGCCTGCTTGCACGCTACTACTTCCAGAATAACATCAACATCTGGGGCTGGGGACTGCTCGGCAACAGCTCGCCCAAGGGTTGGGAGGTCTACGGCTCAGAGCGCTGGAATCTGGAACCGGGCGCTCGCGTGCAGTTTCCGGTGCCACTCGGAGAGGTGGCAGCATCATACCACTGCCGGCGGTTCACGTCGCGGACGATCACTCCCGAACCGGCGGTCTATGCCGTGAACGAGGACCGGCTGGGAATCGATGGCAAGTGGGACGTCGGTGTCGGGGTTCTGTTTGAGGCGACCATGGGACGGCAAGTCGATGAGGCGCGGTGGGACACCATGTGGCAGCGGATGGCGACTTTCGGGCTCGATTACACTTTCGGCATTGGCTCCGGCCTCGGCGTGATTGCCGAGCACATGCTGGTCGGCGCTGCCGACAGACCGTTCGGTTCCGGACAGAACGTGCAGCTCTCGGCCCTGATGCTCAGCTTCCCGATGGGGTTGTTGGACAACCTACGGGGAATGGTTTACTATGACTGGAACAATGAAGACCCGTACAGCTATCTGGGCTGGCAGCGGACGCTCGACAACTGGATATTCAGCGTCGGCGCGTTCTGGAATCCGGATCAGCCTGCGGCCGCGGCCGGACGCCCCGTTGCGGGCGCGGCAGGCAAAGGAGTGCGGGTTGAGGTGGTGTTCAATCATTAGAAGGTGCTCAAGTGGTCTAGAAGCCCGGCCGGAAACCCCTCCGGTAGCTTGCAGACCGTGAAATGGCACCCCGTAAGTCCTTGATTATCAATGGCCGCAAGAATGACGATCTTGCGGCAGGTGGCTTTTCGGCCGGACTCCTAGTGCTCTAGTGCACGAGTGAAAGCAGGAGTGTTGTGGAAAACGGAATCGTAGTTAGTACCGACAAGCTGGTCAGGAAGTTTCACGTCGGACGGACCGAACTCGTTGCCCTGAAGGAAGTAACCCTGCAGTTCCGCCGGGGCGAGTTCGCCGGGCTGGTCGGGCCGTCCGGCTCGGGCAAGACCACGCTCCTGAACATCATCGGCACGCTCGATACCCCGACATCAGGTACCGCTACGGTCCTGGGCGAGCGGGTGGACAAGCTTTCACCGGGCCAGGCCGCGTCACTGCGCAGCCACCAGATTGGCTTCATATTCCAGACTTTCAACCTGCTGCCGGTCTACTCTGCGTACGAGAACGTCGAATTCCCGCTGCTACTGCTTGGCCTGTCTTTGGCCGATCGGCGCAAGAAGGTGACCGACGCGCTTGAGTGGGTCGGGCTTGGTGACCGCGCGAAGTCGAAACCGACCCAGCTTTCGGGCGGCGAGAGCCAGCGCGTCGCGATAGCCCGCGCGGTCGTGAAGCGGCCGGAGCTGGTGCTCGCTGACGAGCCGACCGCCAACCTCGACGCCGAGAACTCGCACAAGATACTGGATACTATGGTCGGCCTGAACCGCGACCTCGGCACGACGTTCATCTTCGCGACGCACGATGAGAAGGTTATCCGCTACCTGAGGCGGAAGGTCACTCTGGTTGACGGCCGGGTGGCGGACGACAGGACTTTGGAGCCGGGCGAAGTCAGAAGCCAGAAGCCAGAGTAGTGAAGCTAGAAGTGACGGCGGCTTCGGTCATTCGGGCTTCGGGCTTGAATCGGTCTTCGAGCTTCGGATTTCGGGTTTGCCGCCCGCCAAAGGCGGTGCGGCTATGACCATTCTCAAGCTCGCAATCCGCAACCTGCGTGGCGCGGGCATCCGGACGTGGCTGAATGCCATCGCCCTTTCGTTTGCGTTCGTCGCCATCATCTTCGGCCAGGGCATGATGCAGGGAATGAACAAACAGGCCGAGGACGCCTCGACCGCGTTCGAGTTCGGCGGCGGCCAGTACTGGCAGAAGAACTACGACCCCTATGACCCTCTGACCCTCGAAGACGCTCACGCGCCAGTACCACCGGTGCTCGAATCGCTCGCCGCCGCTGGCAAGGCCGCACCGGTGCTGGTCGTGGCGGGAAGCATCTACCCGCAGGGCCGCATCAAGCCGGTAGTGCTTAAGGGCATCGACCCGGCACAGAGAATCCTCGCCCTGCCGACCGGAGCGCTTGGTGATACCACCGACGAACTGCCCCTGCTCATTGGTGCGCGGATGGCGAAGAGCACCGGGCTTGCGGTCGGCGACCAGGTTACGGTGCAGTGGCGCGACGTCGAGGGCGCGTTTGACGCCCGCGACGGCCGCGTGGTCAAGATAATGGAAACGAGCGTCGTGACCGTGGACGTCGGCCAGGTCTGGATGCCGCTCGAAACGCTGCAAGGGCTGGCCGGGATGGGAGGCGAGGCGACCACTGTCACAGTGGCCAAGGGGATGAGCAACGTCCCCGCAGCCGAGGGGTGGAACTTCCGCGCGCCCGCCTACCTGCTCTCGGACCTGCGCCAGGCCGTCAAGACCAAGACCGTGGGCCAGCTTATCGTGTTCACCATTCTTTTTCTGCTCGCGATGCTCGCGATATTCGATACCCAGGTGCTCTCGGTGTTCCGGCGACGGCGCGAGATCGGGATGCTTGTCGCACTGGGCATGACCCGCGCACGGGTCATCGTTCTGTTCACGCTCGAAGGCGCGCTCCACAGTATCCTGGCCGCCTTGCTCGGGATGGTGTACGGCGCGCCGCTGTTCATCTCGCTCGGGCGCAAGGGCATCAGCATACCGGGCGGCGACACGTGGGGATACGCGATGGGTGACAAGCTCTACCCGGCGTTCACCATCGGCCTGATACTGGGCACGACGCTGCTCGTGTTCATCGTGACCACGTTCGTCTCGTGGCTCCCGACCCGCAGAATCGCCAAGCTCAATCCAACCGACGCGCTGGCAGGGAGAGGAGCGTGAGGAGAAGAGTGAAGAGTGAAGAGTGAAACCGGAGGCGACAACGGATAGGGTTCGAGTTCCGGACTTGGGGCATTCGATATTGAATCGTCATTCGGAATTCGGACTTCGGACTTCCGCCGCCGTGGTGGTATGCTAGGCTTTCTCGCCAAAGGTCTGTTCCGCGACCGGTCACGCAGCTTGTTCCCGCTGCTCACCGTTGCGTTCGGTGTGTCGTTGGTCGTCCTGCTGGACTGCTACCAGCGCGGCGCGATGGACGGGATGTTCCGCACGATGTCGAGCTTTGTCTGTGGCCACCTGCGGGTGGCCACCCGCGCCTATGCGAGAGCCGGCGCCGACGCCACCAACGAGCTTGCCCTGCTCGGAGTGGACAACATAGTGGCGGAACTGCAGCAGGACTTCCCCGAAGTCACCTGGACCCCGCGCACGCGGTTCGGCGGCCTCGTGGACGTGCCCGACTCGACCGGCAACACGCGGGTGCAGGCGCCTGCCGCCGGGCTCGCCGTGGACCTGTCCGAGGCCAGCCCGGAACGCCGGATACTCAGGCTGGACAAGTCCCTGGCCTCAGGCCGGCTGCCTGCCGCCCCCGGCGAGGCCCTCCTATCCGATGATTTCGCGCGCCGGCTTGGGGTCAAGCTTGGAGACAAGATTACGCTGGTTTCGTCTACGATGAACGGCAGCATAGCGACATGGAATTTCGTCCTGTCCGGTACCGTGCGGTTCGGAATCAGCGCCATGGACCGGGGCGCGATGCTCTGCGACATCAAGGACATCCAGCAGGCACTCGACATGCCCGATGCGGCCGACGAGGTGCTCGGGTTCCTGCCGCGCGAGCAGTACGACGATAAGGTGGCGACACGGCTCGCCGCGAGGTACAACGCGGCCCACGCCGGCGGTGATGAATACACGCCGGAGATGGAAACGATGCGCACGGCCAGCGGGTTCGGCTCGATGTTCAAGCTACTCGAATCGACCATGTTTATCACCATGTTCGTCTTCGTGCTTGCGATGGCAATCGTGCTATGGAACGCCGGCCTGATGGGCAGTTTGCGGCGGTACGGCGAAATCGGGGTCCGGCTCGCAATCGGCGAATCCAAGGGCGCGGTCTACCGTTCGCTTCTGGCGGAGGCGTTCCTGGTCGGCCTGGTCGGCTCCGCGGTCGGTACCGCAATCGGGCTGGCCGGCAGTTTCTACCTGCAGCAGGTCGGGTTCGACGTCGCCGGGATGATGCGGAATGCCACGATGGTAATCGACGACGTCATCCGCGCCCGCATCGCGCCGACCAGCTTCATCGTCGGATTCCTGCCCGGCCTGATTGCCACCTTCCTCGGCGCGGCAATATCCGGGCTCGGCGTGTACAAACGTGATACGGCGATGCTCGCGAAGGAGTTAGGAAGTTAGGAGTTAGCAGTTAGGAGTTAGGAGACGAAGGTTATGAGGTACTGGGTTCTGTGCTTGTGCTTGAGCTTGGGCTTGTGCCCGGCTACGGAGGCGCCGACCGGCGAGTCGATTCTGAACAAGGTGGACGAGAACAACTACGCGGACACGCGCGTGGCCGTGTCCGAGATGGTCATCCACCTCGCCCGCAACACGCGTACGGTCCGGGCCAAGTCGTGGGTCAAGGGTTCGGATAAGTCGTTCACCGAGTTCCTCTACCCGCCACGCGACAAGGGCACCAAGATGCTCAAGCTCGGGGACGAACTCTGGACCTACACGCCTGAGACCGACCGCACCATCAAGATATCCGGCAGCATGTTGAGGCAGTCGGTGATGGGATCGGACCTGTCATACGAAGATATGATGGAAGACCGCAAGCTTGTTGACGAGTACGACGCCAAGGTGGCAGAGAGTGATACGTTGCTCGGCCGGGAGTGCTGGGTGCTCGAACTGACTGCCAAGACCCCGGATGTCAGCTACCACTCCCGCAAGATCTGGGTGGACAAGGAACGGTACGTGCCGCTGCGGGAGAACCGATTTGCCAAGAGCGGCAAGCTGCTCAAGACCACCGAAGTGCTGAGCGTCTCACAACACCAGGGCCGCTGGGTCGCGGACCACGTCTCTTTCAAAGACGCGCTCAAGACCGGCGAGGGGACCGAGTTCGTTCTCGACTCCATCCACCTCAACGTCCCGATTCCCGACTACATCTTCTCCAAGGCCGCGCTGAAGAAGTAGGGCGGTCAGCGCAGCCAGTCGGTATCAACTAGCTCGCGGTTGAGTGCGTGGAGTTCGAGATTCACGCCCAGCGTGAGGGCGAATCCATCGTTTGATGACCAGAACGCCTCCGCCTGCGGCGTCACCCGGAACCGGTCACCAAATGACGCGCCGGCCAACAGCGCCGGCGCATAGGTCCAGCCTGGCTGGAGGCGGCCATACTCCATTCGGTATCCACGGCGTATCATCAGCCGTGCACCGCCGTACCACGTGCGCGAGCCGATGAGCAGACCCGGCCAGGCTGTCCACCAAGTGGAGTCCGAGATCCAGTGCTCGCTCATGCCGCCCTCGGCGACATTCTCGTACCAACACCCGATGTCAGCCGTGAATAGATATGGCGACGACAGGAAGTTCCATTTGATGTCACCGTAGAGCCCTACGGGAACGTACGGGCAAAGCTCACCAGGGAAAGACAGCCGGACTCCGGCATCGACTCCAGCTCCCAGTCCTGCCCGGCCCTGCAGCATGACGCTTGCGCTTGGGTAGCTATACCCGGTGAGCGCCAGCGAACCGCAGTAGTCCCCGGCGGCCAGAGGCTCGGGCGAGATGTAGGTTGGCTGATAGCATCCAGCGACGACCGTGGCGACAGCCAGTAGAACCACGATTCGCATGTCGGATTTATTATGGCATCGACAAGCCTAGTGTTAAGTCAACGCCGGAGAAGGAGCCGAGTTCATCCTCGACTTCCTCCGGCTCAACGTCCCGATTCCCGACTACATCTTCTCGAAGGCGTCTCTCATAAAGTAGTGTCGCGCACAGTCTCAGGCGCGAGGGTCGCCGGGCAGATAGCTGCCGGTGGCCTGTCGGTAAGCCTCCGAGGTCTTGTCTCCGCAGATGCCGTCTACCTTCAGGAAAACGCCAGGGAGAGTGTTGAGCCAGCGCTGTAGCTCAAACGCCCGGGTCAGCGTTTTCTCGTCCCTCGGCTTGCTGGTAGAATAGGGCACGACAAGCGGGTCGGCGTTCGGCTTTGGAACGGGCTGGTCAGGAAGCCGCGCGAGCCCGCGTTCGACCATGCGCCGGAGCAGGACTGCGGCGCCGCACTGCTGCGACACGGCCGTGGCCGACCAGGCTCCGTCGGATACGTACTTGCCTTTGGTGTAGTGCTGGGAGAAGCTCCAGAGGTACGGTGAGTTGATACCTTTGCCGCGATAGCCCCAGCCGTTGTAGGCTTCGAATCGATACAGCATTGCCGCGAGGCTCCAGTCCTTCTGGTCCGAGAAGCCTTCGTAGTCAAGCGAGTCTTTGGCGCTATCCTCCCAGGCGAACGGTGGCTGGCCTGTCTTGGGACGGCCTTTGGGCACGTTTACCGTGCGGGCGGTCAAAGGGTCGCCGTTGTGCAGGTGGAGCTTGAAGCTGGAGTCACACTCCAGGCTGTGAATGATGCCGATGAAGTGCCAGGGCACGCCGGTAGCTGCACTGACCACATTGTAGCGAGCCTGGCCGGACGCTATCCGGTTTACCGTGCGCTCAACCTCGGCGGCACAGGTCGGCTTTATCTGACAGGTTCTGAACAGGTCTTCATACTCGTATCTGAGCGTTGGCGTGAGTGCGGGCATCTCATTTCTCCTTTGGTCCTGTGGGTTTCTGTGAATCGGGTCTTGAGCGTTTCTTAAGCTCGGCCTCGAAGCCGCGGTCGGTCGGGCGGTAGTACTTGCGGCCTTTGAGCGAAGGCGGCAGGTGCTCCTGCTCGACCTGCGCGTCCTTGAAGTCGTGCGCGTACTTATATCCCTTACCGTAGCCCAGCCCTTTCATCAGGCCGGTCGGCGCGTTGCGGAGATGGAGCGGTACCGGTTCGGTTGCGCTCTTGAGCGCGTCCTCTTTGGCCTCGCCGTAGGCGACGTAAAGCGCGTTGGACTTGGGCGCGAGCGCGAGATAGACGACACACTGGGCGAGAGCGGTGTTGCCTTCGGGCATGCCGATGAAGTGGACCGCGTCCTTCGCCGCGTTGGCGATGAGCAGGGCGTTAGGCTGGGCAAGCCCGACGTCTTCCGAGGCGAAGCGGACGAGCCTTCGGGCAACGTACAGCGGGTCTTCGCCGGCCTCAAGCATCCGCGCCAGCCAGTAGAGCGCGCCGTCCGGGTCGGAGTCGCGCAGGGACTTGTGCAGGGCGGAAATCAGGTTGAAGTGCTCTTCCCCGGACTTGTCGTAGAGCAGGAACTTACGCTGGACCACGTCCTGGGCAAGCTCCATGTCAACGCGCCGCACGCCCTGCCTGTCCGGTTCTGCCGAAGCCACGGACAGTTCCAGCACCGTGAGTGCGGCGCGGGCGTCGCCTTGCGAGACCATGACAAGGTAGTCGAGAGCGTCTTCGGCCACCCTGGGCTTCAACGAGGCGAGGCCTTGTTCTGCAGCCATCGCGCGAAGCATCACCGCTTTGACCTCGTCCGGGCCGAGCTGGTTGAGCACATAGACCCGGCAGCGCGAGAGCAGGGGCGCGATAACCTCGAACGAAGGGTTCTCGGTGGTGGCGCCGATGAGGATGATGCCGCCGGACTCGACGTGGGGCAGGAAGGCATCCTGCTGGGCCTTGTTGAACCGGTGAATCTCGTCCACGAAGAGGATGGTGCGGCGGTTGTGCATGGCCCGCTCAAACTCGGCCCGCCTCATGATTTCGCGGACCTCGGCGACCGAGGATGTCACGGCCGAGAGCTGGATGAAGATGGCCTTGGTGTAATGGGCAATCGCAAGGGCGAGCGTCGTCTTGCCGGAGCCGGGCGGGCCCCAGAGAATCATCGAATGGAGTTCGCCCTTCTCGATTGTTCGGCGCAGGGGCTTGTCTTTGCCGAGCAGGTGGTCCTGCCCGACAATCTCGTCCAGCGTAACCGGGCGCATGCGTTCTGCCAGAGGACTGGCAGGCTGCGCATCGGCGAGGGGCGCCGAAAGCTCAACGCCTGACGCGGGAGCAGTCAGGCTGATTTCCGGCGTGAGGCGTGAAGCGTCGGGCGTCTTGCGTCTAGCCACGGCCTAATTATAGGGTAGTCCGCGGAAAAGAGAAGACCGCCGTCAACCAATCGGCACTCGACAATCCGGACTGAAGTGAACCGCCAAGATCGCCAAGATCGCCAAGACCGGATTCCGCCACTGGACACTGGCAACTGGTACCTGGAAACTCGTAGCTCAGAGCTGCGGTGAAAGCTCATCGGAAAGCTCCTTCGAAAGCTCGTTCAAGAGCTCACTTGAAAGCTCATTTCAAAGCACTTTTCAAAGCTCGGCCAAAAGCTCACTTCAAAGCTTCTTGCAAAGCTCGTCTCATAGCTCGCGGAAAAGCTCGTTTGATAGCTCAATTCAAAGCTCGATTCAAAGCTCAGTCAAAAGCTCTATTCAAAGCACATTTCAAAGCTCGTTCAAAACCTCATTCGAAAGCTAACTCGAAAGCTGCTTAGGGGGCGACCCCTCAGAGTCTTATCCCGTCTGCCCGACAGGGTTTAACCGGCTGACTGCGCCGGCGTTAGGCCTGATTGTGGCCCATTGCGAGACCGGTGGCGATGAGACAGTGCCTCGCCCGCCCGCCAACCCCGCGGGGAAACGTCGATTCCGGCCCCTGCGTCCTATCTTTTCCGGTTGCTTAGTCCTTTGTCCTTATCACTTGGTACTTGCCCGTGTGCGCCGTGTCACTGAAACCCGCGAATCGTGGCGGCAAACATGGGCTTACACGCGGGCAGGACGGCTGACGGCTCACGGCTTCCGGCCGACCGAGAGTGTCCACAGATTTGGGTCGCGCCATTCGGGGCTGGACACAGGGTCCGACACGTGGCTGCACACGTGGCCGGACAAACGACCGCACAAACGGCCTGACAGATAGTCCGACACATGGCCCGACAAACGGTCCGG
>JAPLUO010000391.1 GCA_026397595.1 Caldifarciminota bacterium | reverse complement strand
GCTCATGTTCCAGCCGGCCGAAGAAGTCCCTCCCGGCGGGGCGCGCGATGTCATTGCTGATGGCGGCCTTCGCGGCGTAGATGCGGTCCTTGGGCTACACCTGCGAGGAGACTTGCCGGTAGGCAAGCTCGCGTTCTGCCCGGGGCCGATGTTCGCGATGGGGCGGATGTTCGAGTTGGTCGTGAAGGGAAAGCCGGGGCACCACATGTGCCCGCAGGACTGCGTAGACCCGATCCAGATTGCCGCGCGGTTCGTCTCGACCATTCATACCGACCTCAAACAGAAGCTTGCCCCCGGCGATCGGTACGCGCTGGGCTTCGGTTCGATACGTGGAGGTACTCAGTTTAGCCAGACGCCCGACGCCATCACTCTGACCGGTACGTACCGGGCGTTTGAACCCCGTGTCGCCGGCGTGGTTGACGCGACGATCAGGGCGTCTCTCGACTCCCTGACGAGCTTGTTTGCCGCGGCGGCAGCGACCGGTACGGCCGGCTACGACATGAAGGTCGGGGAAGGGTATCCCGCACTGGTCAACAACCGGCGGTTCTGCGTGCGCGCGGCCGAAGTGCTGAGACAGCACCTTTCCGACGTCGATGACGACATCGCTGCCAACTTCGGGTCTGAGGACTTCGCGCGGTACCTGGAAGTCGTTCCAGGGATGTTCATGTTTCTTGGGGCCGGCAACAGTGCTAAGGGCATCGAAGCCGTGAACCACTCCAACCGCTTCGACATCGATGAGAGCGTGCTCGGTCTGGGCGTGAAGCTGCTGACTACGCTCACCACGGATTTTCTGTTCGAGCCAGAGCCCTATGTCGGCCGATAACTCCGGGCGGCGGCTACGACCCCGTGGCGGATTTGCCGCTGCCATACAACATCGCCGCGCCAGCAACAAGGCCGATGCCCAAAGCCGATTGTCTGTGAAGAAACTGTATGGCTCAGCGCTTCGCGCTGGCTTGACACTGACCCGTGCGTCGGTATCTTCTCGCAGTAATCTTATGACCGAGTCGGCTTTGTTTCTAGACAAAGGCGGAGCCTGCACCCCGCCTGCGCTTGATACGTGCACCGAAATGCGCGGTGTGCTTTCCACAGAGGACGCCGCAGGCACAGCAATTGCCCCGGCTTGGTACCCCCGGGGTGGGTGGATTTGTCTCTTGTGTTTGTGAGCAGCGGTAGCGCGGCGAAGAGTCCGGTGCCTGCCAAGTATCTGCGGTGGTGGAGGTTCGTCGGTCTGATGCGCAATTTGGCCTTGTCAGGCGGCCCAATGCCAATCCTCTCCAAAGGTGGCTCCGTTGTCTTTCTATGCCAAGTCTAAAGAAGCGCCCAAAGATGGTTCAACGGATACCCGAGAAGAGGGCTCGCAATGTGATGATCGATAGGGGCTTTGATAGCGAGTTTGGGTGGGGCCACATCATGGCGTTTTGTGGGTTGTTTTCGAGAGACGGTGACGTGCGTGCGTGCGTCCAGCGCATTCGGGCATCCGAAGATAGCGTTGACATCAAGCGTGGCGAGCTGTACCCGGAACTGCTTCGAGCTCTGTTCAGCCTTCAGAGGATTAGTGGGAAGATTTACGGGATAGGTCTGTCTCAGGTTCTGCCGAACTTCGGAAGTAACGGGTCTATAGACACGATTCTCACGGCCGCCAGGATACTTGAGGTCAGCCGAATTGGCGGGACCGGAGTTGTTGGCGCCCGGCGCTCTCGTCGGTCCGGCGCGAGTCTCGAACCATCTCCGGCGGGGGTTATGTTCGCAACACCCACCTACTTCCGCAACTATAACTCGGCAGGCGCCAGAGGATTCCGAATCTACAAGATCCCGCTTGACCAAGGGTTTGAATTCCCCGCGAATCGTTTCACAGAGGAAATGGTCCAGAGCCGTCCAACTGTCGTGATGCTCGTCTCTCCAAACAACCCAACTGGGTTGCCGATACGGGATGAAGATATCCTGACAGTCTTGGACCATCTACCACAGGGGACATGGGCTGTCTTGGATAGAACGCTGGCCAATACGCGTCCCGAGATGCCGTCGCAGCGACTCTTGGACCGCTATCAAAGCAAGGACCTCGTCATCCTTCATTCCTTCTCCAAATACAAAGGTCTCTCACACCTCAGGATAGGCCTTGCCCTATTCTCAAATGAACGGATGGCTGGATTCGTTCGACCCTTTCTTCCCCTAGGCTTGAATTTGGAGGCAATGATAAAGGCGTACAGAATCCTGCGTACGCGGGGTGGGCTCTATCCGGATCGCACGGTGCTCGCAAACATCAGGGGTAATCACCGGATACTGATGGATTTCGTCGAGACAAACAAGGGGTATGGGGTAACCGACTTCTCAGGTAACTACTGCCTCATGACTCTGCCAGGCAACCTGGATTCGCGAATCGTGGCAGAGGTTCTCGCCAGCCGCGGATTGTACGTCATGCCGGGCCACGATTCACCCGAGCCAGACGATCGGCAGGTTCGTCTTCACACAGGGGGAAACCCGGCCTACATTGCCGCCATGTGTGAGGTGCTCGGGAAGCTCAGTCCACGCCAGCGCGGCTGCCGACCAGGGTCATCACGAGGACGGCTCAAAACGCGATGAATACGTTCTGGAAGTATATGCTTTTGTCCAGGCCGTATTCGTGGCCGGATATGGCGTTGACCGGGGTGCTGGCTTGCTCGGTTGCGACGAACGGCCCTATTGTCTCAGGAAATGTCCTACTAGCCGCCGGGTTATCCTTGGTTCTCTGGGTCTGGCTCAACTGGACGAGCGAACGCTTTCAAATGGACGAGGGAAGGCTACGCCCACGACTGTGGGTGATACTCCTCTTCCTCGCGATAGGTGTCGCCGTAACCGTGCTCGTTCAGCCATACGCAGTGGCGGGCCTCGCAGTATTCGTTGTGCTATGTCTGGTCTACCCGTTCAAGAAGAAAATTAGGTACGTTGGCTTCGTCAGTTTTGCCATACGTGGTCTGCAAACGGCGACGCTCTTTCTGCTCTGCGCCGCCCTTTTTGTGCCGCTTAGGACGTTGGTCAGTGACAGATGGATTGGAGCCGTTGCTTTGAACTTGTTTCTGCTCCAGTCATCCCGAAGTCTCGTTGCGGATATTCGTGACGTGCGGACTGATGTCAACGAACTGCCGCGACGAATCGGGGTGGTGGCCAGTACGGTGCTTGCCCTGCTGCTTTTTGCCGTCTCTGCGTTTCTCGTACCGATGAGGACGTACGCTCTGTTCGGTCCCATGCTTGCCGCTACCGGAATCATCCTCCTTGTGTTCTATCGCGACCCGGAAACGTCGGCACATCTGGTTCACCGCAGTTCTGTGATTAGCTTTGCAGCCTACAAGCTCGGGTTGAGTCTCCAGTCCCCGGGGCACGAGTTGCTCGTCATCGGGCTGGTCACGGTGGCGGGCATAGCGAACCTCAGCTATTTAATGGTTCCGCGCCCCAGCAACCAGCGTGTTCTCGACAGTCTGCGCGACCGGTTTCTTGACAGGGAATTAGCTAGTTAGTACGAATCGGGTGTTTTCCACACATAACTCCGGAGGTGTCCAAATGCTCAGAAGTAGTTGGTTGGTGCTGAGTTCGTTGTTGATTGCAGCGTTGCTAGCGACGGTCGTCTGTAGCCGGCCGGGAGAGACCCGTATTGGAGTAATACTCCCACTGACGGGGGATATGGCCAAATATGGAAAGACAATCTCGGCTGCTGCCGATCTCGCCGTTGACGAGATCAACAAGAAACAGGCTACGAGTGGGCTCAAGTTCAAGCTGGTGTTCGAGGATGACCAGTTGAATCCAACTACAGGGGCGTCTGCTGCTAGGAAGCTCATAGACGTCGACAAGGTGTCCGCCATAATAGGCTCCTACGCAAGTTCCGTGACGTTAGCAGTCGCCCCAATCGCCGAATCCAGCCATGTCGTGCTGCTTTCGCCGGGGTCATCATCGCCAAAGATAACAGAAGCTGGCGACTATGTATTTAGAAACTGCGTTTCTGATGTTTATGAAGGGAGCGAAATGGCGAAGTTCGCGTACGACAAGGCGAAGCTGAGAACCTGCGCCATTCTCTACGTTAATAACGAATTCGGCGTTGGACTTCGGGATGTCTTCAGGAAGAAATTCGAGGAACTCGGGGGCAAGGTTGTGGCCAACGAGTCCTACGAGCAGGGCTCTACAGACTACCGAACTCAACTGGCCAAGACAGGGATCGCCAAACCGGAAGCTATCTATCTCGTGGGCTATCAAGAAATGGCGACGATATTCAGGCAGGCCAAACAACTCGGTATCAAGTCGCAGTGGCTGGCGACAACGATGCTGAACGACCAGAGCCTAGTTGACAAAATCCCTTCAGGTGCCGCGGATGGCGCGATATTCGCCTCTTGGCAATACAGCCCCGACAACCCAGACACTTTGGTGCAGGGATTTGTGGCTAGATTCCGCGCCCGCGCAGGTATGGACCCGGACGTCTTCGCTGCAAACACTTACGACGCGGTGTATCTACTAGGCGAAGCAGCTGCAAAGGGTTCGAGTCGCGAGGCATTGAGAGCTGGGTTGGCGAAGATCGTTGGATTCCAAGGCGTTACAGGCGAGACAAGCTTCGACAAGAACGGAGATGTCCAGAAGCCGATAGTCTTCCGCACCATCACGGCGGGCAAGATAGTCAACTATGCCGGCAACTGACGGTCGAGCCGCGGGGGACGCGGTCAAGGGGAAGTTGGCGTACGTCCTTATCATGGACATAGTTGGGTACTCCCAGCATGGGTTGGAGCAGCAGAAGTTGCTGATAGAGAAGCTGACGGAGATTGTGTGGGGTGTCTTGGTGAAACATAGTCTCTTGACGGTGGAGGGCGACCCGGCGCTTCTTCCTACTGGCGATGGAATGGTTTTGGTCTTCATTGAAGACGGAAGAGCGCCGATTCTCTGTGCGTGGGCGCTGACCGCCGAAATCAGGGAGTACAACAGGAATTGCGGCAGAGAGCAAGAGAGAATCCGCCTGCGAATGGGCATTGACGCGGCCCAAGTCTTGGAGGTGGAGCTCAAGACGGCTACGGGAATGGCCATGAACTACGCTGGCCCAGCGATAAACGAAGCGCAGCGGATAATGGACTGCGGCGGGGACAGGCACATTCTTTGTTCTTCGTCGTACCACGGAATATGGCGGCGTTCAGACATGGAGGGTCTGTTTCATGACGTCGGCAGCTATCCCGTGAAGGGAGACGTGAGGCAAGTCTTCAACCTGTACGGGAAGCTCGTCGTCCCGGCCGTAGATGGAGACGTGGCCTATCTTAGCGCAGGAAACAGGGAGGCACCCAGGCGGAGGGTGTTCGTAAACGTGTCCTCCATACCGAGACACTACCCGGAGCACACGGCATTGGCGTCGTTCTTGTGGGAAGAGTGCGAAAAAGGGCTCACTGCGCTCAAGAGCGCTCTGCGTCCGGTCTCTGGTGATGACGTGTGGAAAGTAGTCATCCCTCTTCTCGCGAGACACAGGGACCTCGTGCAGTCGAATCCCAAGGCCAGACTGGAGTTGATAAGCTTGATCAACCCCAGCACTTGGGGAACCGACTCGGGCTGGCTCGACTACAATAGAATGGTTGTCCGGATTGCGAGGGGAAACCAGCGTAGGACTGCAGAAACCGACGTCAAACGCCTCCATGTTCTTTCGTCGTCGGCGAAGACCGACGCGAAACTTATGGAAGATCTTCTGGTGTTGATGATCTGCGAGTCGATCGGGCACATCCAGTGTAGGGCGCTCTTTGTCCACGACGAGGGGTTGAGAGTGGATAGGACAACTGGCACCTTTCAAACTGCGGGGCTGTCGCTTTTTGACTACGGAACATATAGAACCGGGGGGCAGAAAGACATCATCTTCTCCAACATGGCTCCCTACTTCAAGGGGGGTGGGAGCGATTGGGGCATCACGACGTTTGGGATAGTTGAGGATGCGATATTCCATGCGCTCCAAGCGAATTTCTACCGTGGCTGGGTGCTGTCGCCTCAAGAGAGAATTTATGGGCTCAAGCGGCTTTATGATGAGCAGGCACGACAGATTCATGACTTCCACGACAAGATCGCGTCACGAATCGTGACCTGTTTGCCGAATGTTGCGGGCCTGCCAATCGATCAGGCAGAGGCTCATGAAGCAATGCGTTCGATACCCCCACCGCGCAGCGAAAGAGACATGTGCGATAGTCTGACGCAGATATGTGCCAAGTTCGACTAGGTGTAGGTGGAGTGCCCCCGATTCGGGTGAGGTCCTGACCGCGATGATGGCGCAATGATCAACCGTTCCGAGCGCAACAGAGTCTTGTGGATGGTCTCGATATGATGCACCAACTTCTCGTCAACGGCGCGGCGGCCGGGTGCGCGTATGCGCTCTTGGGGATAGGGTTTGCGTTGATATATCGCGCGGCGCGTCTCATTCACTTGGCGCATGGCGCAGTGTATGCCGGGGCGGCCTACCTTGCGTACTTCATGATCGGTCCCTTGGGATTGGACCGCTCTGTCGGTTTTTTTTTGCGGTCGCGCTAGCCGCGTTTCTCGGAATTGGCATTGACCGCCTAGTCTACAACCCTCTTCGGAACAGCAGAGCACCCAGCCTTGTCATGCTGGTCTCCTCTTTTGGCTTGTTGGTGCTACTGCAGGGCCTCCTACAGCTGGCGTTTGGCGCGCAGATGCAGACGATACCGGTGGGTGATGTGAAGGCCGGACACCGCTTGTGCGGCGCGGTGGTTTCAGACACGCAGATCGCAACTGCTGGCGTCCTTAGCGCCGTGCTTCTGGGATTGTGGGTGATTGAGAGGTGGACGAGGCTCGGACGGGCGATGAGGGCGGTGGCGGACGACGGGCTGGCCGCGAGCGTGGTCGGGATAGACCCTGAACGGGTCATTCTGTGGGCGTTCGCCATGGGGTCTGCTCTTGCCGGACTAGCGGGCATCCTGGTCTCCTTGGAGACAAACATCGAGCCGACGATGGGATTCAACGCCGTTCTCAAGGGCATCGTTGCATCCATCATCGGCGGCATCGGTTCGATTCCTGGCGCGGCGCTGGGCGGGTTGCTGCTTGGCCTCGCCGAAAACCTCGGCATATGGAAGCTACCCTCGATGTGGAAGGATGCGCTAGCATTCGCTCTGCTGATTGTGTTTCTTCTTGTGCGCCCGCAAGGAATTCTCGGGAGGAAGGGCGAACGGGTCTAGATGGAATACGTCCTGCATGTGCTAGTGATTGCGGGAATCTACGTGATACTGGCTGAGAGCTTGAACCTGGTCGTCGGGTTTGCGGGCATCCCGGCAATGGGACACGCGGCCTTTTCGTGCATCGGTGCGTACACGTCGGCGCTGCTGGCTCTGCGCTTCGGAGTGTCACCGTTTCTTGGTATGTTTGCCGGTGCGGCTGCCGGTGGCGTCCTTGGCCTGATTGTCGCCTACCCGGCGTTGAGGCTGAAGGGCGACTACCTGGCTCTGGCTACGTTCGGCGCGGGCGTCATCGTGTACAACGTGGCAAAGAACTGGATGGGTCTGACGCGCGGGCCGATGGGCTTGCCCGGAATCCCCACGTTTCGGCTTGGCGGTCTTGAAGTCAACAGTCCTTGGTCATACCTAGTTCTGGTATCGGTCGTCGCCGTCTTGGTTGTCTGGGCGTGCCGTAACATCACTAGCTCTACCTTTGGCCGAAACCTGACGTCGGTACGCGAGGATGAGATCGCAGCCATCGCGTTGGGCAAGAACACGGCGCGACTAAAGTTGATCGCCTTCGTGGCCGGAGCTTTCTTCGCGGGCATCGCCGGCAGCCTGTACGCGCATTACATCACCTTCATTGACCCATCGAGCTTCACCATGATGGAGTCCATCACGATTCTGCTGATGGTCATCTTTGGCGGGATGGGTAGCATTGCTGGTTCGGTCGTCGGTGCCTTCGTGCTCGTCCTGCTACCGGAACTCCTGCGCTTTGTCGGCCTGCCGAGTTCGGTTGCCGGACCGCTGCGGCAGATGATGTACGGCCTGCTGTTGGTCCTGCTGATGCTCTGGCGTCCGCAGGGGATTCTCGGCAAGTACAGGTTTAGATAGACTTGGGACTATGGACACTAGGCTAAAGACCAGTCCTGATCCCCGAGTCTCAAGTCTCTTGTCTGTTCGCGGCTTATCCAAGAGCTTCGACGGCGTTAGGGCAGCAGAAGGCCTGACATTCGACGTCCAGCCGGGAGTCACCACCGCCCTTATTGGCCCCAACGGAAGCGGAAAGACAACCCTGTTCAACCTGCTGACCGGCGTGCTTCGTCCCGATTCCGGTTCGATTCTTCTCCGCCACAACTCATCAACTCATGAACTCACAAGACTCCCTGCTCACAGGATTGCCTCGCTGGGCATTGCTCGCACGTTCCAGAACATCCGGTTGTTCCCCCAGATAAGCGTGCTGGACAATTTGCTCTTGGGCACACCCTACGAGCGTGGCGACGGGTTCTGGAGCGGACTGCTCCAGACCGGCGCGATGAGGTCGGGGGAGAGGCGCAACACTGCCAAGGCAATGGCGCTGTTGGACAAGGTCGGCATGGCAGACAAAGCGGGTGAGTTGGCGATGAACCTGTCGCACGGTCAGCGGCGGCTGGTTGAGCTGGCCCGGGCTTTGGCTACTGACGCGGACCTGTACCTGCTGGACGAGCCGACCGCAGGCGTCTTTCCGGAAACTCGTCAGATAATCATGAACATCATCCGAGAACTGGACGCACAGAACAAGGCAGTGCTGTTCATCGAGCATAACATGGACGTGGTGATGGGCATGTCCGAGCGCATCATCGTGCTCGACCACGGCGTGAAGATTGCCGACGGCAAGCCGGAAGAGGTTGCGAACGACGCGAAGGTCGTGGAAGCCTATCTCGGCAGAAGGCGTGTGCGTGCTGCAGGTTAGGGGCCTCTCCGTCAACTACGGGGCCGTCTGTGCCCTTGAAGGCGCGGATATCGAAGTGCATGCGGGCGAGATTGTGGCGATGATTGGCCCGAACGGGGCCGGCAAGTCAACGGCGTTGCGGGCGATTGCCGGGATACTGCCGCACTGTGACGGCCGGATTGCCGCAGGCGAGGTTACGTTCGACGGGCGGGTTATCAACACCATGCCGCCGCACAAGCTCATCAGACTCGGTCTGTCCTTGGTGCCGGAGAACCGGCACGTGTTCTCTTCGATGACCGTTTTGGAGAACCTGGAGATGGGCGCGTGTACCAGTCGCGACAAGCAGGCGAACCGTGAAGCCTTGAACCGGGTTCTCGCGCTTTTCCCGCGACTGGCAGAGCGGAAGCGACAGAGGGCCGGAACGCTTTCAACCGGCGAGCAGCAGATGCTGGCCATGGGTCGTGGGCTGATGGTGAGCCCGAAGCTTATGCTGGTTGATGAACCCACTGTTGGACTCTCACCGAACTTCGTAGATGTCGTGTTCGACACGCTGGTGGCTATCAATAAGGCTGGCACCAGCATCCTCCTGGTCGAGCAGAACGCCCGCCTGGCCCTCGAAATCAGCCATCGTTCCTATGTGTTCGAGATAGGCAAGATTGCCCTGTCCGGCGAGAGCCGGGCGCTGTCCGAAGACCCAAGAATCAAGAAGTCTACCTCGGCGCGTAGGACGCGCCGAGAGTTTCCATTTGCCAGGCGAGACCCTTCCGTCGGCGTCAGGGCGGCTAAGCGCCGGTTTCCAGTGTCCTGTCTCCAGTCCGATGCTGTTGTCCGTGGTCCACGCCCTCAGGTCTTCCACTCCTAGTCCTAAGTAGGTCGGTTCATAAGTTCGCTAACGTATTCTTCAGTTAGTTAGGCCGCGCAGGATGCACTCTCAATGCCTGTC
>JAPLUO010000410.1 GCA_026397595.1 Caldifarciminota bacterium | reverse complement strand
CGGCGCCCAAGTCCCGCCGCCAGCGACTCCAGAAACTCCGCGAACTGATCAATGCTGCGTCGCCATAGCTTCTGATTCCATTGCATGTGACCATTATAGCATCTCAACCAAGACTTTCAATACCTAACATAGTAATACTAGTGCGAGACCAATCGGACCCAGGGGGATGGGCAGAATGAGAGGGAAGACCATCATCAGCCAGCTTACCAAGGGGATGTACAGCCACCAGCAGTCACCGCGCAGAATGAGCCGTTTCCTGAGCGGCGTGAGCTTCGCGGCCGTCAAGAGCACTCCCCAGAGCCCCAGATAGGCAGCGAGGAAAACGAGTTCCGCGCTCATACATTGTTCTCGCGCTGCCCGGCTTTCGCGCCTCCGATATCCACAATCACGGATGCGGGGATGTGCTCCAGCGCGCTCGAGCAGTCCGGGTTCTTCGTGGCGTCGGACGGAACATGGGGTGCTTCCATCTTCACGTTCTTCTTGTCAAAGTGCGGAACCGGTGGGCTGAGATGCGGGTGTGTCCCTCGTCTGGGCGTTCTGCGGGTGACTCGGCACAGGCTTGTCCCCGTGTCGAGCGGAACCTATCATTCCATGCCCAGCTTCCTCTTGAGTTCGAGGAGCTCGGGGTGTTTGGGGTCCACCTCGAGACCGGCAGCGACCAGATCTTTCGCCGCATCGCGCTTCCCCATTTCGACTGCAATCTGGGCAAGTCTGAGCCACTTGGCGGCTTGATGCTTCAACACCTCTTCCGGGGAGAGCGGAACGTCGCGTTCTGTGGGCTTGTATGTCATCATGCTGTTCCACGCAACCTCACGGTACGTGTCGAAACGGTCTGGCGAGGCAGAGTATTGCAGGTTGTGCGACACGCCGTCCACCAGTATGTCTACCCAGAGCAGCTTCAAAGTGACGCCCTGCATCGTTGCCGTTGCGAGACGTTTCACCGCAGGCAACCCGTTGAATACCGTGGGCTCGATGTTGGTCTCGACGCCGATTTGTGTCTCGATGACCTGGAGGTTCTTTATGAGCGCATCGTAGTCAGGTATGTTGACTGCTTTTGCCAGGATGCGTAAAGCCGTCTGCCCGTCCGGTGTGTGGAACGCCACCTTTCCTCTCGGGTCATCGGGATACTCCTGAACCCGCCACCCTGCGGGCGGGGTGATGCGGAAGAAGCCCTTGGGGTCTATGTACACGTCCTCATTGTTCTCCTTGGACTCCGAGGTGAGATCCTGAGGGCGTGCATCCGCGCTTACAGTTCTCTGTTCTTCCGTCGGTGCCTGAGATCGCTGACCGCACAGGCACGCTGACAGTCCGATAGTGGAAGCCACTATCAGCGATACCATCCAGTTTCTGTTCATCATCTCTCAACCTCCTCAGGTTTGCTGTACGAATCCATCGCCGCACGGCCTTGGGCCACGGTAAGGGTATTTCGGGGAGTGCGCCGAGATAAGCTGATGAGAGACCAGTCTGTGAAAGTCAGACATGAGAAAAGGCATAGCTGCCACCTCAGAACTGAACTCTGCACCTGGTGGAGTAATCCGCCATCGTGAAGCCAGAGGAATGAGATACCGGGCCACAACGAAAGTGAAGGTATTGAGCCCCGAAATATCCGTCGTCCCAGTCG
>JAPLUO010000204.1 GCA_026397595.1 Caldifarciminota bacterium | reverse complement strand
AACGCCCGCCCGAGGCAGGCTGCCTACAAGCCGCCTGAGGATGGCCAAGGGTCGGCAGGAGCATGAGACGAGTTGCGACCGTGGGGCAGTCACGACCGGGGACACTACGGACCGCTTTGGCGGGGCCGCGCTATTGTGAACATTGATGCCCCACGGGCTCGCGTTCTGAATGAAGCACTGCTCTGAGGCCCGCAAGGGCGCTCTGCAAGCACCTGTGCGCGAAGCGAGTGCCGGTGCGTGGGGACGACCCACGGGCGCAGCGCGTCGTCATACCTGCCGAGAGAGACGGGACAGCCGAGAAAGGGCCGACGCGACCGTCAACCCGGTCGCAGGAGAGGTCAGCTAACGCACGGCTTGACATTAAACCCGTCCCCGGAATTACACGGAATTACAAGCCGCAAGCTGTCAGAAGCTCATCCTGACGCGCTGACCCGCGCGGGAAGATTCTTCACCGGGTCACGGAGGTTTTAGGGATTGTAGTCTAGTCGCGGAGGGCGACAGACTGAGGGAGTGCCAGAAGACCAGTAGCTGATGGTCTGTCCGCCGCGACCGGCATCGCGTCGTATATCTTGCCTTCGAGTTCGCGGCCGTTCAGGTGCTTGCGGGTTCCGCCCCACTGCTTGAAGTAGAACGCGACGCCAGCCATTTCGCACTGGTTTCTGACGGAAAGAACCCACTCCTTCTTCATCGGCCGCGCTCCCGGCCCGGATTCTCCGCCGACAATCACCCAGTCGATTCCATCAAGCGGCAGATGCCCGACATCGTCTATCAGCGGCTCGACCGACAGGAACTTCGTCCTGGCGGGAGTCGCAACAAGGTCGGCGATGCGATTCACATTCCGGGCGTCCTCAACTGTCACACCCATCCAGATGTTGCCGGGCCACGGCAAGTCGGGTGCAAGCTGCTTCAGCCGCACGCTGCGCTTAGTGAGCACCTGAAACCGGTGATGCCGGCAGGCCCTCATAACGTTGAATACGCGCCGGATGAATTCGGGAGGTACTTCCTCGTGGAACAGGTCACCCATCGAACAGAGGAACACGTCGTGTGGTTTGCGCCACGATTGCGGAGTCAACAGTTCCTTCTCGTGAGTCGTGACCCTGAACCCATTTCTGTACTTTGCCATGCCCGCGGCCTGCAAGCGCAGCGCCATCCGTTCCGCGTAGCAGTGCGCGCAGCCCGCGCTGATGTGCGAGCACCACGTCACCGTGTTCCACGTCGCCTCAGTCCACTCGATGGAGGAATTAAGTGCCATGGCTCGCCTTCAGTATAGCCCTGACCCGCGCCGACCTCAATCTCGGCTGAGTGGGGGCGCGCATCGATCAGCGTACTTCTTGAAGATGTGGCTGACTATATTGTTGGCGACGTCCTTCTGCGAGGCGAAGAAGAGATAGTAGACAGTCGCTCCATTGCTGTTGCGCATCGGCAGGGGCGGAGGGACGTTGGCGAAACCGGCCGCAGTTCGCAGGCGCGTCCGGAAAGCGCCCGCCACTACCTCATTGGCATCCGCGACTTTGGTCAGGCGGCCGACGTCGAACAGGTCCGGGTCCTTCTGATACGCCACCTTTCTCCAAGACTCGTCACCCCAGTATCGTGTCATCCTTGCGGCCTGCTCACTGTCCACTGCCTGCGGGTCATGCCAGAGCACGTTCCGGTTCATGTCCATCATCGGGAAGTTCAGGAACATGTCGATGGACCTCATCTGTCCTGCCGTCTTTATGACATCCCACGAGAGGTCAAGGCTGTACGGATCGAGCAGACAGAGCGCCCGACGGTAATCGTCGTATCTCACTTCAGGAAACACTCCTGATAGCAGGAGGTCGTTGCAGTCCCCGTCGAACACCCGCACGTTGGGCATCCGGCCAGCCGTTTCCCGTAGTGCGGCAGACTTCACACTATTCAGGTCGATGAAGTAGTAGGCGGTGAATGGCGGGCGGACCTCAAGGGCATTTAACGGAGACCCCAGCACATACTCTCCCGTCCGCTTGGAGACGTGGATTCCCGCGCCCGAGAACGCATCTATGTACGCGAACGCCTGAATCGTCCCCTTCTCTCGCTGCTTCGCCATGATGGTCGTGTACTTTGTCGCGTACTCCTTGATGATGTCGAGCTTGACCTCAGACCAATACCCGATTTCGTCCAATCGAAGTTCACGCTTCCGGTCAGAAACGTGACCGTTGGAGTCCTGCTGGCTCATGGACATCTACTCAATCGGCCATTTCGGTATGGCTTTGTCAATTTCGGACATCAGGCGAATGGTCTCTTTGATTGACACGACGACGCGTGGGCGCCTAGCCATCCTTACCGACCAGCCCGGACCGCCGTACCCGATGCTCCAGAGTGGGCACGCTCGATCCACCGGAGACGGCCTCCTTCCCTGAGAATATCCCTGATGCGCTCTGAAGGCAGGCCGAGCTTCTCCAGCAGGCATGACTCAAGCCAAGCGGTCATTAGCAGCACCAGTACTGCTGCTCTGTCCACGTTCTGATCATTAATGACCCCGCGCTTCAATCCGTGCGCCACGTCATTCCTAAGCCGTGCCACCTCGCCTGCGACTTGCTCGGCGTTTGCGAACTGCATTCCGGCGGTGGCTAGTACGCGCTTCGAGATGTCTCCGAACCTCAACCTCAACTCGGGCACGTTGAGGCGCCCTACTCTTTCCTTGAGCACACATGCAGCATCCCTTGGCACAAGACGTTCCACGTCATCCAATAGCACGTCCTTGAGGTCTGTGAAGGTGTTATTGTCGAGCAGGCCCGAGGATGCGAATTCGACTCTGTGAAGGGTCTCGAGGGCACGCGTCATGCTCAGTATCTGGTTCTCCATGAATAGCCTGCCGTAGCGCGTCGACAGAAAGGCGGTCGTGATGAGCCGCCACTCAGGGCTTCGCTGAAGCCACCAGGACATGTGCTTGTCGAAGTCGTCGGCGATGTCGTCGAACGTACTGAGCAGTCGGACTTGGTCGAACCTTGCTGCGTCGGTATCGTTTCGCGGCCCGGGCGGGAACACGTCTACGATTCGCGGGAGAACGCCGGCCTCAGAGCCGGGAAGATGACACACCGCCCTTGCGCGGAACGGCACAGCCGGTACGCCCATGCAGAAGCTAAGGAAGTCCTGTAGGTCCCGTACTTCATTCCAGTAGATGGCGTCGTGCCCTTTCGGGTCCTTGTATCGGACACTGACCCACAGTGCCTCGTCGTCGTCTACGTTGCAGGTCGTACTGGATGTCGCGTAGCGACGGAACTCCAGCCGTATCTCCGTCCCGTCGACGACCACCACTGCGGGCTTGGGATCAGGCGGCGATTCCGGCGTGGTGGCGCCGGCAATGCCAGCCGCGGTGTCGCTGAACTGCCGCCAGGGAATGTGTCGAGCGGACCCGGTCGTCCACCGACCCGAGTGCCGCCACTGGAATTCAAACTCGTTAAAGGCCAGCTCCGACGACGACTGGAACTGCCATCCATCGAAGAACACCAGTGACTCATAGACGAGCTGCGGGAGTCGATTAGCAGGCTTCGTCCACGCTATCTCCGGCGAGTTCTGGCTTCGGAGCTCGGACTTGTAGAGGGTGACCATCCGGCAGTCTGTGGTGAACCCGTTTATGATCTCGGGCGCGGAGACCCGCTGGCCTGCCGCGTCAGCGAGGTCACCTATCAGGCTGAGAACTGGGTATTCACCGTCTGTCAGCGTCAGAACGCCAGCGACCTTGGCAACCGGGGCATCCGGAAACCACCACTGACCGAAGAGCCGCCTAGTCTTCTTCGAGCGCGGCTCGTAGGGAAACGTGGCCCACGTGCTCCGGGGACTCATTTGCACACCAGCACTTTCGTTAAGGCTGCCCGAGGTCCCGTTCTCGTCGACGGGATGCTGCAAGAAGAGACGACGCGCACCAGGCTACTCCACCGGCCATTTGGGAATGGCCTTGTCGATTTCGGACATCAGGCGGATGGTCTCTTTGATTGCCACGACGACGCGTTGATAGTGCGTGATATTGTCGCTCAGTCTCACCGATTATCCCTCGTGCCCGGCCGCCTTCTTTGGCCAAGAATACGTGTGCGCTTTGACGGCCTTGTAGTTCTCATCCAAGGCAGGCTGCAGCAACAGGATTGCCGCGATGCGGCGGACCATTTCGGACACGTACCGTGCCTCTTCCGGCCTCAGGTCGCGCTTGAGAAGTTCCCTCTCACGATACGACAGCCACTTCTTGATGACCTGATACCCGCCGATGTTGTAGTCCCAGACACCGGCTGGAACGTTGCGCCAGAAGGCGCGCTCGTTCAAGTACACGTCATATGTGCTCTTTCCCAGCCGCGCCAGCGCCTCGTCCGGCTTCAGACCCAGCGCCTTTGCACCTTCGTGGATTGCGGCCAGCTCCTCTTCAGTATAGCTGCGCTCAGTGCACTTGCCCTTGCCCGGCATCGTGACGCCGCCTTTGCCAGCGTGGCCCCAGCCTGCGGTGACGGCCAGGTCACCCTTCTCGGGGCTCAAGCTGCCGCCGCCGAC
>JAPLUO010000091.1 GCA_026397595.1 Caldifarciminota bacterium | reverse complement strand
CACGGAAAGATCGACGGTACCGACCAGGGCCAGACTATCTGCTGCCAGAGTGACCTCGTCGCCCCAGCTACCGGGAACCGAGCCGAGCAGGAGTGGGAACCGCGGATTGGCCAGTGAGTACACACGGAAGTCAGTAGTCGTGGACACGTAGCAGAGGGTATCGGCCAACAACGGAGTGCAGATGCCGACAAGCTCGGTCGCAAGGAGCGTAGGATGCTCCCGGTCGCCGAGGCCATACACCACGAGGCCGTCCGGGTTGTAGCACTGGGCGACCGCAACGGTGTCGAACGCGGAGAGCCGTGAGACGGATGCCGGTGTGTCCAGCCGAGCGAGTGACGTTAGATCGCCGGTCGAGTCATCGCCCAGCACCGTGAGCCCGCTTCCGATACTCAGGACCGCGTCTTCTATGAGAGCAACGCCATTACCAGCCTGCCGGGTCGGCAGGGATGCGACGACCACGGGCCACGACGGGTCGGCAAGATTGACTATCTCGAGTCTGGATCCGCCGGCGACATACGCGAGGGTGTCAACCCATACGACGTCGCGGCAAGCATCGCCAGCAGCGGCTATCTCGTACGGGTGCACGGGGTCAGCCACGGACACCAGTCTCAGCCCGGCCCCACGGTAGGCTACAGCCGCAATCGTATCACGCACAACGAGCCGGTAGGGACTGGCGTACGGCATTGTGTCGAACGCGCCCAGCAACTGCCCGTTCAAAGGGTCGGTGATGTCGTAGATGCGCAAACCGCAGGAACTCCCTTGGCTCGGCATGGCGACCTGATACAGTCTGTCCCCTTCGACGGCCATGCCTGGTTCCTTCATATTGAAGTTGCCCCATTCGCCCAGCCACCTCAGGTTCCCGGGGTCGGCCACGCTGTACACCCCCACGCCACCGAGCCCAACCGATAGAAAGGCGAACGTATCCCGGACCGTGATTCGATATGCGGGGTTATACGCAGCAACCGAATCCAGCAAGACCGGGTATCCGGGGTCTGCCACATTGTAACTGAGGAATTGACGGTAGCAGGAAACCAACATCAGGTTATTGCGTGCCCAGACCGCCGTCGGGCTGACCGTAAGGTCAATCGAGCCCAGCCTGACCGGTCTTGCCGCGTCAGCGATGTCCCATACCTCGACGTCGCGCTCGACGCTCGGGACAAAGAGGTAGGTGGCCATCGCCAGATACAACCTGCTGCCGTCGAGCCACATGTTCCAGACCTCTGACTGGCACCTGATTCGGTCTGAGAGCACCTTCGGCCGTACCGGGTCGGTTACGTCGACCACGAACACGCCGCACCCGGCGGCCATACAAACAAGGTGGCGCGTGGTGTCCATGACGATGGTCGTTCCGTCACCAAACGGCCAGGAGCCGGCAGGTTCCAGCTCGGTCGTGTCCAGAGGCAGGTCAGCGACCTGCGGTGTGCTCATTGCGAGCACCAGAGCGAGCGTTGTTACGAACATCTGACTGTCCCTTCTTGTCCGCTCGTGCGGCGCCTTATGCGCAACGGAGTCGGACAAGCACAAACTCGGCCACTACTGGCCTCCCTTCGGAGTCTTGGTTGTACGGACGTTGTGTGGCAAGCACGTAAAGCCTGCCTTGCGGTTCTTACAGATGCGTATCAATCACGCTGGTTTGGTCTTAAAGCCTCCTAAGCTTCGGCCGAATTATACCCCCCTCCGGCTTCTTGTCAATGCCGAATCGTCGAATGGCAGCGTGCCCGACTCAGTCCAACTCGCCCCTGCGTTCCATTTGGGCGAAAAGAGCAACTGCGGCCTGCTTCATTCGGACGAAAGGCTCGGGCGGAAGCTCACGGCTGGCGGCCCACACGCCAAGTTCGGATATCGCCGCACGGCCGGGTCAAGATGCGGGAGCCGGCTCCGTCCGTCTCGACGATGCAACTCAACCCGCGAGACGCCGTCAAAGTCATCCCGGCAGTCCTCCTGCGAATCCCTCCGCAAACCGCCGAACAACTCGCCCCTTGAACCACGCTACGATTCGGCCCGCAGGTGGCGTTGTCAGTCACACCGGGCACCTGTCCGCAAGCCATCCGCGAATTCCATCCGCCTTTCGCGGCCAGAACCGGCCCAAGAACCGCAAGCGATGTCCATCTGCAACTCCCCATCCGAATCACCGTGAGAACCGTTCCCGGAACGGTTCCCGAGGTGGTTCGCAGAGCGTCGATTCCGGCCTCTACTAAGGTGACAATTCGGCTAACCTGCAAGCCGAACTAGAGTTAGAGGAATGACCCAAGAGAACGCGACAATACGCCGGCAGACCGTCCTTGCCAGGTCACGCCGGTCGGCGCGCGCGAACGCGTGAGGCAGCAAGCGATGTGCCTGTTCAGAGCATCTTCAGCATCTTACCAGTCCCGGCCCGGCCTTCACCGCCGCGACTGGCACACCAACGACTCCGCTCCTCAGCCCCTGACCCGGAACTCGACCCGGGATTGCGGCGTTCATTTGAGCCCTGACTTCGAGACTTAGCCGTGAGTTCGGCCCGCAACTCATTGCTGAACTCAACTCACGGCCGAAAGCGCGAATCAGGAAGCGGATCGCGGCGCGACTGGATGCCGAACTCGACCACGAACTCGCAGCGGCGCTGATGGTCTAAGTCACGGCGCTATTCGCTGTTGCACTGACTTCGTCCGTCGCCGCGCAACTGAAACCCAAGCTAAATCGTTGATTCAGAAGCACATTCATCGCCGCGTTCGTCGCGGAACTGTATCGCGGATTGACTCCGGGAGTGACTCCCCCATTGCCGGTGCAAGTGCCGGGTCGAACTCGTGGCATCACACCACGGGCGGCGACGATTCGCGTCACGGACCGCAAGATTTCCATGACGGTTTTGCACTTGGTGAGCGTATCTACATATGAAAAGAGCAGTGGAGCGCCAACCGGCTCCCTCTCCCCTGAGGTCCGAGAAGCCAAAACCCCGGCCGGATGGCCGGAAAGGAGTCTTATCATGTCCGACGTAACACGCCGAATCTCGCGCTGGAAGGCGAAGTACTCGCCTGAAATAGCGGCGCAGACGACTGCCCGCAT
>JAPLUO010000325.1 GCA_026397595.1 Caldifarciminota bacterium | reverse complement strand
TCGGCCACTCCTTTCGGGACCAGAACAAACGGGCCGAAGTATACTTTAGAGTTGAAGTCGAAAACAGCCTGGCTTCAGCGCAACTTCATGAGTCTACGCGGGTTGCCGGAAACTCCGAGCATCTCAACCGGACAGTTGTGGCCGGAATCTCAGAAAGTTGGGCGGACGGGCGTACAGCCTGGGACTTGTCCCATGGTTCCGTGGGTCGTCCAGAAGGTCGTCTCGGGGGTCGTCCCCGGGACCGTCTAGGGGACGGTCCCCCGGGTCGTTCTGGAGGTCATCCTTCGGACGAACACCGAGGTCGTCTATTGGGTTGTCTCCGTGGTCATCTCTAGGGTCGTCCTTGCGGTAATCCCTTGAATCGTCTAAGGATAGGTCGCCGGGGTCGTCATTGGGGTTGTCTCCAATGTCGTCTCGCGGGTCGTCCCTATGGTCGTCTCCTGAATCGTCTCGTGGGTCGTCGCCTGAATCACCCCGACAACCACCTCTGGGGCGACCTCTGGGACGACCTTCCAGACAATCCTTGGGACGAACTCCGGAATCATGATGCCAACCTCGGGTCGTGCTATGGGTCGCAGGCTGGGGCGTGGGCTGCGCTGAAGGCTGTCGGTCGTTCCGATGTTTGCGCTTCGGCGATGGCCGCGGTCGGTTTCCTTGGCTGGCCCTCGGCCGGACTTTCGACTCGCTCGTGTCCTCGGTCTTCGGTGAGTTTCGCTCGCCGCGCTGTGCCACGTCCTTTGGACAGCTCGCAGGACCGCTATTTGGCGATGCTTTTGGCTGTGGCCGGGGGCGGGGTTCTGGTCTGCTTCCGGTCTTGTTCGCTGTCCGGCATTGGGTCAGGTCGCGGTTACCGGCAGTCAACGCGAGCTGTTCCTCTTCCCTCCTCTTGCCCGTCGTCGGTCTGGTTTGGCGGCCCGGGGCCGCAAGCCGTTAGCCGTGAGCTGTTGGTCGTCCCAGTTCGGCAGCGACCTCGTCGTACAGCTTCTTGAACGCCCTCTTGCCAAGACGCTTCTGCATCTCGGCGATGAGTTGCGTCGCCAAGTCGCGGCATGGCGACTTGAGTTCCTCAAAGATAGCAAGAGCCAGCACGTAGTTCCTCAGCGCGGTCCGGTCGTCATTCTCGGCCTGGGCGAGTTGGCCCATAGCCCCGTGGGCCATTGCGATGTCCTCCTTGGCACCGAGTTGCTCCACAAGTTGAAGCCCGACAGCGTATCTGTCCCGTGCTTCGGAACGGTCGCCTTGACCCAACGCGACGTTGCCTAGGGCTATCTGGGTTTTGGCGATGCCGACCTTGTCGCCGAGTTCCTGCGCGATGGCGAGGGACTGGTCGTAGAGCTTGCGGGCTTCGGCAAGGTCGCCCTGGTTTTGGGCGAGCGTGCCGAGTTGGTGGAAGGTGGTGGCGGTGCTGGCCTTGTCGGCAAGTTCCTTGAACACTGTCAGTATCTTCTCGTACCCTGCTCTTGCATCATCATAGTCGCCTTGGTCCATTGCCAGGCTGGCGATCTGGCCCAGAGTCAGAGCGATGCCGGACTTGTTGCCGAGTTCCTTCTCGATGGCGAGGGACTGGTCGTAGAGCTTGCGGGCTTCGGCGTAGTCGCCCTGGTCTTGGGCGATCACGGCGAGTTGATGGAGGTCCACGGCCTGGTCCTTCTTTCTACCGTGTTGCTCGGCGTAGTCTCGTAGGGGCGCATGGAGTTCTCGGCGCGCGGCCCAGAGCCCGGCACGGTCAAAGGGGTCGTCAAGCAGGTTAGCCATGCCAGCGGCTTCATCCCACTTGTCGTGCTCAAGGAACCAGCGCTGGGCAGCGAGCAGGTTGTTGCGTTCGGTGCCGGCGAATCCAATCCAGTTTGCACCATCCTTCGAGTTCATCTGCTCGTGGACGGCCGAGGCGAGCGAAGTGCAGAAGTCGGCAAAGCGCTCCTCGCACTTGTCCTTCTCGACCGCCGCAGCTAGTCTGTCCAATGCGTAGCGGCGAACTGGGGGGAGCATCACGTATCGGTCGTCCTCGAACCGCACGAGTCGGCGTTCGACCATCTCGGTGGCAGGTTTCTCCCAGTCCTTGATGTCGCAGACATCGGGCAGCATGAAGCCCATTGCGCCGGACGCGAAGACCGAGAAGCGGCGGAAGAGCAGCTTGGCCGGCTCGGACAGCGGGCTGTAGGAGAGGTCGAGCGAGGCGGTCAGGCTGCGCTGGCGCGCGGGCATGCCCGGTCGGTCTGCGGCCACGGCCGCAAGGTTCTCCTTGACCCGGTCCAAGACTGTCTGGAGCGACAGAGCCGCTGCCTGCGGTGCCACGAGTTCGATTGCCAATGGCATGTTGCCGAGTTCGCGGCAGATGGCCTTGACCGTGTCCTCGTCTCCGGTTCCGTCCCAACCGGCCTCGGCTGCAAGCACGACGAATAGCATAGTCGCGAAGGCGTCATCGAGTTCCTTGACCCGGATGGTCTGGCCGATGCCGATGTGCTCGCGTGTTGTGACAAGGATACGGGCATGGGGCGAGAGGGCCTGGATCAGGGCGTGGATTTCGGGGTCGGTGCGCACCGACTCGAAGTTGTCCAGGACCACAAGGCCCGGGTGGTCGGAGAAGTGCGATTTGAGGATGTCGAGGTGGTTGCCTTGGGCCTTGGAGAAGTCGCTACCGAAGAGCGCAACGCCAATTGCATCAATAGCGAGGTCGCGGCTCAAAGGAGGGTCGAAGGAGACGAACGCGGCTCCGCCCGGACACTTGTTTCGCTCCGCCTGCCACAAGGCAACGTGCTGAGCCAGCGCGGTCTTGCCGATGCCACCCTCGCCTTCGAGCACGACGACGCGGTTCTTCTCCAGCGCCCGGTTGACGGAGACCTGTATCTCTTCGCGTCCCACGAACGGCTTGTCAGGCAACGAGATGCTCGTGAGAGCTCCGCCACCAGTCAGTTCCAGCTTGCCGGTTGCGCCGGGCGAAATCAGAGCGATGTCGGCATCCGTCGGCAGGAGGGTGGGTAGTTCCTCGTCGGACGGTTGGCTGGACATCTTGGCTTTGACCATCTTCAGGCCAAGCTTATGAGCCTGCGCCAGCGGCTTGCCTTGTATCAGGGCTGTGAAGAAGCCCCGCGCGTAGGCAGCGGCTACCGCCTGTGGTACAGTGTTGGTCATTCCCACTGTGGCCGGAACGCCGGCCTGACAGATGGCGTCGAGCTGGGCAGCGGAATGGCAGGCGCTCAGGACAGCAAGCTTCGCGCCCGAGTCCTCGAATGCCGCGGCGAGCGTGGTGGCGTCGAGGTCATGGCACTCGCCGTTCGGCCCCTCGAATGCCAGAGTTGTCTCGCTACCGTGGCCGTCGAAGTAGACGACCTCGTAGCCTCTGGACAACTCAAGCGTGAAGTCCTCGCCCGTGGCATGCGGCAGCAGGTGAATCGAGACCGGAAGCCCGGCGGAGTCGAGTATCTCGACCAAGTGACCCAACTCCAGCCGGTCGTCGAGCGCCGGTACGGGCACCGCTACCGCGCCCTCTTCGTCAGGTGAGCAGTCTGCCAGTCCGCCCTCGCCGTCGGGCCTGGCGTATTGGACCAGCGGCCTGGACCGGACGTAGAGGACGCGGAGGTGGGTCGGGTCAGGCACTCCTGTCTACGACAACGAGAGGTCGTAGTCCATCGGCGGAGTCAGGCGTTTCTCGTTGCGCGGGAACGGGAAATGGGGGATGGAGAGTTCAGCTTCCATCAGCGCCTGGCACGAGATTGACTTCGTGCCCTTTGGCACCTTCAGCACCAGCCAGGCATCAAAGTCGCCTCCGCTGAGCAGGTCGCCCTTGGAGATGGCCCAGTTGATGTCGAAGCTCCCGGCCCCGGCGCCCATCACGACGCACCGCTTGAAAGAGTACTCAAACGGGCCGAACACAAACCCGGCCTTGATGTTCGCGTCAATGTCCGCCACCTTGACCCACGGTAGCCCGTTCAGCTTCAGCGGGATGTCAAAGCCAAGGCTGGCGTTGAGTCCCGCGGTCAGGTTCACGGCGGCGTACTGCTTGTACTCGGTCGTTGGGAATATGGATTGGGCGACGGCGCGGCGGCCTTCGCCACTCTTGGTGTCGAGCACTACGTTGAGCCGGAGGCTGCGGACCGTCACGCCCTTGGTCACGAACAGGTTCGCGCCCAGCGGGACGACGTAGAAGTCGAACTTGGCCGAGTCCACCTGAATCTCAGCGGGGACTTCGAGCTTCTTCTTGTCGTAGAGCGGCGCGAGCGGTTTGGGGTCCATGTAGGGGTCGAGCTCGATGCTGATGGCTTTGAGTGCGGCCTTGGCCTTCTGAAGTCCCTTGAGAGTGGTGTCCATCTGTCTGACTTTGACTGCGCCGCCGGTGCCTCGCACTGCGCCCTTGGCACCGACGCCTCTGAGCGCGGTCAGGCTCTGGATTGCGTTGTCGAGCGGCGCCGAGTCTTCGGCGGTCGACTTGATAACGAGCTTACCGATTCTCTGCTTACTCACAGATATCCTCCTTTGGTTGAGCCATGCGGTCAATGGCGATAGCGTAGAGCAAAACGGGCCTTTGTCAACTTCAGCAAGGCAGATTGGGCTTCGGGACGCGCCGAGGCGCGAGGACTACACGTGGAACTCGATGATGTCTTTGTCCTGCAGGATGTGGCCGCGTTCGACGCGCTGGCCGTCGTAGCCGGAGCTGTTCCAGAGCCGGGCGAACTGAAGGTTCTGGGCGAAGTCTTTGTGCAGGTGCAAGGCAGCGTCGGTCATGGTCGAACCAATGGGCAGGACCACCGGGTCGCGCAGTTCGACCGGCTTGCCCGGCTTCTTGGTGTACACCCGAATGATTTCGAGCATTGTGAACAGGCGGCGCTTGAGTTCTTCGAGGCCGGTGTGATGTTCGACCGAGACCGGCAGCACCTCGACGTCCCCAATCAGCTCACGTAGTATCGCCAGGCGGTCCATCGCCTGCGGGTCATCGGCCTTGGCGCCGAGGCGGAGGGTCTTCTTGGGATTTGCGATTTCCGATTGGCGATTGTCGATTGCAGGAGGGGCGGACTCCGGAGCAGCAATCGGACTTCGAGCTTCGGACTTCGGATTTCCGCAAGTGATGTGGGCCTTCTCCAGCAATGCCTGCGTCTGTTCCGTTGTCTCCAGCAGTGCGTCGTCGGAGAGGTCGAGCATCCAGACCAGGATGTCGGCGGTGCGCATGATGTGGAAGAGCCATGCCGGTGAGTCTGGGGCGACCGGCGGCATGTCTACCAGTTGAATCTGGATGCCTTCGAATTCCATCATGCCCGCAGCCGGCACGGTCGTCGTGAATGGGTAGGGGGCGACCTCGGCGTGCAGCCCGGTGAGTTCACGCACGAGCGCGGATTTGCCGCAGTTCGGAGCGCCCATGACCACGACCTGGCCCGCGCCCTGCTTCTCGATGTGGAACCAGTCCGCGCGCTTGGCCCCGCCCTTTGCGGGAGCGGCCATTTCCTTCTTGAGTTTGGATATCCGGGTCTTGATGTCGGCCTGCATCTTCTCGGTGCCCTTGTGTTTGGGCAGGGTCGTGAACATCTCTTCGAGGCAGACCAGCCGCTCCTCATTTGTCGTCGCGCCGCGGTACTTCTCTTCGGCCTTCAGAAAGTCGGCGGATAGATTTGCCGGCATTGGCTACATGCGGACAGGGACGAAGTCAGAAGCTAGAAGGCAGAGGCTAGATTGCAGAAGGTCGGGAGTTCTGACTTCTAGCTTCTCGCTTCTGACTTCTGAATTCGTCTGCATTCTCGATACTACTTCCTGCCTCTGTGCCGGCGGGTGCCGCCCTGGAAGCCACCGAATACCACGTTGAGCGTGGCAAAGGGCATGCCCTTGTTGATTGTCGGCCCGGTGGGCAGCTTGCCGCCGTTGTCGATTCCCCATTCCGGGTTCATCGGCGTGTAGCAGTAGCCGCCCCGGAGTTGCAGGCCGACAAAGCTGATGGGAACGGTAATCATCAGTTGCGGAGTGAGGGAGAAGGTCGAGAACGAGACCGTGCTGGTCCCGCCCGGGTTCCGCAGCAGTTCATTGAAGTTCGGCGCCATGCCGGCCAGCTTCTGCATCTCGATGCTGTATCCGCTGCCGCCGATGCCCAGCACGGGCGCGATGAGCAGGTGTTCCATCGACAAGACCTGGTAACCGAGGTCGAATTCACCGCCGCTGATTTCGACCTGCGCGCGCAGGCTGTCGGAGGCGACGGTCTGGGAACCGCCCCAGCCTGAGCCGCCGATGACAACCCGGTCAATCAGGGCGAACCCGGCGCCGCCGAATCCCCAGTGCATCGATTCGAGCTTCTGGGTGATGCCGCCGTTGGCGAACGCGGCGTTCAGGCCATCAAAGTTGACAAGACCGACCGTGGGGCCAAAGCAGCCGAAGCCGCCGTTGACCGGTGGGGCCGCGACCGTGGTTGAGGCGGCAAGTACCACCACGAGCAGTCCGACGAGGTGACGTTTCACTTTAGTTCCTCCTTTTTGCGGGCCGAGTCCCGTCGCTCCTGCAATTGACATTCGGACTTCGAATTTCGTACTTCTCGGTTAGACCCTCTCGTTATCGCCGATGTCCATGAACACCAGCCCGGATACGAACTTGGGGTAGAAGTCGGTTGACTTCTGCGGCATTCGCTCGCCGTGCGCCGCAACCTTCTGGACCTGGTCGGCCCGGGTCGGGTTAATGAGCAATGCAGCCTGGTATTTGGACGAGTCCACCTTGGCCAATGTTTCACTCGGGTTGCGCTCGTAGGCGACGTGCTCCTCGATGTTGTCCGGCCGGATGCCGAACACGTGCTCGATGAGCAGCGTGTGGAGAATAACCACGTCGAGGTCGCGGAAGTCAGCGCTGCGGTCCTTGACCAGTCGGCCGACCGCGGCTTTGTCAGTGAGGCGGAGCAGCCAGGTCTTGTCCTTGCCGGTGTGGAGCGCGAAGACGTGCTCGGTTCCAGCCCGGGACAACTCGGCTTCGACTGCGGCGTCCTCTATCGGCTTGGTCTCGAACAGCTTCGCGATGCGGGCGAGCGTATCGTTCCAGTTCACGTCGCCGAGACCGTAGAGCAGCCGGTGCGTGGGCAGGATTACGAGGCCCGGGTCCGCGATATTCACGAAAGCGGTGCTCTTGAACCGGAGCGCTGCGTCGTCCGCGACCGGTCCGGCCTGTTCCATCTCCTGCCGGAAGTTCAGCGCGGTCTCGTAGCGGTGGTGGCCGTCGGCAATGAGCATCACTTTGTCCGAGAGTGCCCTGTGCACCGCGGCGAGCTTCGCGGGGTCGGTGATGGGCCAGACCTTCTGGACCACGCCGTAGTCGTCGGTCGCCAGCATGGCCGGCGCGCCGCAAGGCGAAAGCGCCTGCTCGACGATGCCCTCAGGGTCGGAATAGAGCATGAATATCTGCTCGTAATCCATCCTTGTGGCACGGAGCAGGTTCAGGCGGTCGGCCTTGGGCTTGGACAGGGTTCGCTCGTGCGGCAGCACCGTGCCTTTCTCGAACTCGTCGGCACGGATGGCTGCAACGAACGACTTGCGCGTCTTCTTTTGGCCTCCGACCTCGAAGTCTTGGTGGAGCACGTAGATTGTGGGCCGGTTGTCGCGGATGAGGATACCCTGGTCGGACCATTGACGGCAGGTCGCGGCTGAGTGGGAGTATGGTTCGGCGGCCGCGGGCAGAATCAGGTGGACGAAGCTGCTGGGATTCCGGGCAAGGTAGGTTTGCTGGAGCTCCTTGGATATCTTGTCGTAAGGCTGGGTGATGACCTGTGACAGGTCAGACACCTTGGTCGGGTTGTAGCGCCAGCCACGGAATGGTCTGATGTCGGCCATTGGTCTCTCCGTTCCTTCCTACTTGCCCAGCAGGACTTTGCGCACTTCTTCGGCGATGCCGATGCCGGCGCGCTCCTGGCCTTCTTTCGTCTGAGCGCCGACGTGGGGCGTGCCGATGACGTTGGGCAGGGAGAAAAGCTTGAAGTCCTTGATGGGCTCGTTCTCGAACACGTCGAGCGCAGCCGCGCCGACCTGGCCGCTCTTCAGGGCTTCGTACAGCGCTTCTTCGTCGACCACGCCGCCGCGCGCGCAGTTCACGATGACCACGCCCTTCTTCATCTGGGCGATGCTGTCCTTGTTGATCATGTGAAAGGTCTTGTCGGTCTTGGGCACGTGGAGCGAAATGTAGTCGGCGCTCTTCAGCATGTCCGCGAGCTCGACCAGCTTGCCGACCGGGGATTCCTTGATAAACGGGTCGTACACGAGCACGGACATGCCCATCGCGATTGCCCGTTTGCCGAGTTCGGTGCCGATGCGGCCCGAGCCGATGAGGCCGAGGGTCTTGCCGAACAGCTCGGTGCCCTTGAAGGTCTTCTTCTCCCACTTGCCTTCGCGCAGCGACTGGGTCGCCTGCGGAATCGAGCGGGCGCAGGAGAGCATGTGGCCGAGCGCGAGCTCGGCGACCGTGACCGACGTCGCGGCCGGCGTATTTACGACCTTGATGCCCCGGGCGTCGGCGGCCTTCTTGTCGACGTTGTCGAGTCCGACGCCGGCGCGGCCGACGACCTTCAGGTTCTTGCCGGCGTTGATGACGTCGGCCGTGACCTTGGTGGCGCTGCGGACGATGATGGCGTCATAGGCCGGTATGGCCTGGATTAGTTCGGCGGGCGTAAGGCCCGGACGCTCGTCAACTTCGATTCCGGCGTCCTGCAGCATCTTCACGCCGGCTTTGGCGATCCCGTCGGTGATGATTACTTTCATGAATAGCTCCTTATTGTTAGCGGGTTCGGACTGCCCCTCATGCTAGCCGAACCTGTGCCGAAGTCAACCCAGAGGGGTGCGACCTTGGACTCTGGGTCTCCCGCCCGCCGGCCCGCATGCCGGCACACGCAGCCGGGCGTTTACGGCTCTGCGTTCTCTAATTGACTTATCCGCAGGTTTTGGTAGTGATTATACTAGCATTGATTGGAGGTACCTTATGCCGGTATATGAGTTTCAGTGTCAGGACTGCGGAAAGAAGTTCGAGATCGTCGCCACGCTGGCCGAACAAGAGGCCGGGCTGTGCCCGGCGTGTCCCAAGTGCGGCAGGAAGCGGGCGCGGCAGGTGTTCAGCCGGTTCACGCTGCTCACCGGGTCGAAGACCGACAATTACTTCGACGACGGACTTGAAGATATGGGCCCGGGCGACGAGAGCGGCGGGCTTCCGGGCGGCATGGACATGGATGACCTCGACGACCTGGGTTCGGACGAATCCGGCGACCTCGATGACATTGACTAGGGCGGATGAGCGACTGAAGCACAGGAGGTGGTGATGCACTGGTATGACTGGATCACGCTGGCGATACTTGTGGTGGTGACGATTATCCAGACCAGACGCGGCAGCAATGCCGGCGGCATGGGTCTGCCGCTGTTCGAGTCGCTGGGCATGATCGTGGCCGCGGCGGCGGCGACGGCATTCTCGCACTCGGTGACAGATATGACTCACCTCAATGAAGGTACGGTGCTGTTTCTGTTGTTCCTTGGGTTCGCGGCAATGGCATTCATCGTCGGACGCTGGCTTTTCACGCTGACGGGCCTGTCGGCCGGGTCGTTCGATGGGTTCTTCAGTTTGGTGTTCGGTCTGGTGATGGCGTGGACGATCGCGCATATGGTCTTGAGGTGTGCCATTGCGTCGCAGGGCCTGAACGGCGAAATTGCCGCCAACATGGCCGACTCCCCGGTCGCGCGCGAGATCTTTACATTCCGGACGTGGAACGCGCTGATGAGGTTGCTGTTCAAGGCCAAGCTCGGCCCGGACTTCAACCCGGACGAAGGCTAGGGATTGTCGATTGACGATGACAAAGACAATGGCAAAGGAGAAAGGGTAAATGGCGAAGTGCGGACTTGTGATTTTACACTTTCCCCTTATCCTGGTCATTTCCTGAAGTGGTAGAGGTCTACACCGGCGACGGCAAGGGCAAGACCACGGCCGCGCTCGGACTGGCGCTGCGGGCAACAGGCCACGGATGGAACGTGCTGGTAGTCCAGTTCATGAAGGGCGACCCGGCCTACGGCGAGGTTGTCGCTGCCAAAGGGGTCCGGAACCTGACATTGGTGCAGACGGGCTTGCCCACCTTTGTCGAGAGGGGCAACCCCAGTCCTGAAGACCTGGCCGAAGCTCGGCGCGGCCTGGTCCTGGCGCGGGAGGCGCTGGCCTCGCACAAGTACCGCATGGTCATACTGGACGAAATCAACGTCGCGGTGGACTACGGGCTCGTGAAGCTCGAAGACGCGCTGGCGTTGATTGACGCCTGCCCGGAGAACGTCGAACTGGTGTTTACCGGTCGCGGCGCGAAACCGGCCGTGATTGACCGGGCGGATCTCGTGAGCGAGGTGAAGGAAATCAAGCATCCGTACCAGAAGGGGATCGTCAACCGGGTTGGAATCGACCACTAGCAGATTGCTTTCCGAGTTCCGCGGCGGCAGCAAGCGGGCGTGCTCCCGGCTGATGAGCGTTGTGGAGAACGAGCCGGACGCCGCCACGGCGATACTCGATGAACTTTATCCGCTGATGGGCAGGGCTTTTCGAATCGGCATCACCGGCCCGCCCGGAGCGGGCAAGAGCACGTTGGTGGAGAAGCTCGGGCGCGAGTGCCGGAACCGGGGCCGGACCGTGGGCATCGTTGCGGTTGACCCGACGTCGCCGTTCTCGGGCGGCGCGTTGCTCGGCGACCGCGTTCGGATGCCTTCGCTATTCACCGACCCCGGCGTGTTCATCCGTTCGATGGCCACGCGGGGCGGGGTCGGCGGCCTGGCCGCACGCACCAAGGAAGTCTGCGATGTGCTGGATGCTTTCGGCCGGGACTGCATTATCATCGAGACAGTCGGCGTGGGCCAGGTCGAGCTCGACATCGCCGGCGCCGCCCATTCGACCGTGGTGGTACTGGTGCCCGAATCGGGCGATGGAATTCAGACGATGAAGGCCGGGCTGATGGAAATCGGCGACCTCTTCTGCGTGAACAAGTCGGACCGGGACGGCGCGGACCGGCTGGTGATGGAAATCGAGACGATGGTCGAGATGAAGGCGAGGACCAACGGCTGGGTGCCGCCGGTGGTGAAGACCGTCGCGACAACCGGGCTCGGCGTTTCCGCGTTGCTGGACAGACTCGATGCGCACAAGACGCACCTTGAGGCCTCGGGCGCGATGATTGAGCGGAAGCGCGAGAGCACCCGGTCCGAGATTGTCGAACTGACCGAGGAATGGCTGCGGCGTGACGTGTGGCGCCGGCCGGACGTGACCGACCGACTCGCCGATCTTGTGCAACAGGTGCTGGACGGCGACACGACTCCGTACCGGGCTGCTGAGGCGATACTCAAGGACGTTCTTGCTGCGAGCTGAGAGGAGACTCTGATGGCTGATGACCTGAAACGGATTGCCGATGAGCGGGAGCGCTGGCAGAAGGGAGTCGAGCCGGCCGACGCCGGACGTTTCCAGACCCTTTCCGGTGTGCCGCTGGACGTCCTCTATACGCCGGCCGACATTGCCGGGTTCGACTACCTGAAGGACCTGGGGTTCCCGGGCCAGTATCCTTTCACCCGCGGCGTCCGGAACAACATGTACCGGGGCAGGCAGTGGACGATGCGTGAGTTCTCGGGCTTCGGTACCGCCAAGGATACGAACGGCCGGTACAAGTTCCTGCTTGCGCACGGCGAGGTCGGCCTGTCGGTTGCGTTCGACTTCCCGACCCTGTACGGCCGCGATTCCGACGAGCATATTTCCCAGGGCGAGGTCGGCAAGTGCGGCGTGGCCATCGCGTCGCTGGCCGACATGGAGACCCTGTTCGACGGCATCCCGATGGCGGACGTCTCGACCTCCATGACCATTAATGGCCCGGCCGCGGTGGTCTGGGCATTCTACCTTGCCGCTGCTGAGAAGCAGGGCGTGCCGAGCGAGAAGCTGCGCGGTACGATTCAGAACGACATCCTGAAGGAGTACATCGCCCAGAAATCATGGCTGTTCCCGCCCGAGCCTTCGATGCGGGTTATCACCGACATTATGGCTTATGCGGCGAAGCACGTGCCCAAGTGGAATACCATTTCGATATCCGGCTACCACATCCGCGAAGCCGGTTCGACCGCGGCGCAGGAACTCGCGTTCACCCTGAAGGACGGGCTGACCTACGTCGAGGCGGGCATCAAGGCCGGACTCGACGTTGACGTTTTTGCCCCGCGGCTCTCCTACTTCTTCAACTCCCACCTCGACTTCTTCGAGGAGATTGCCAAGTTCCGGGCGGCGCGGCGCATCTGGGCGCGGGAGATGAAGGAGACGTTCAAGGCGAAGAAGCCGGAGTCGTGGCTGCTCCGGTTCCATACACAGACTGCCGGCTGCAGCCTCACGGCCCAGCAGCCTGAGAACAACATCGTGCGGACCGCGTTCCAGGCGCTGGCGGCGGTGCTGGGCGGCACCCAGAGTCTGCACACGAACTCGATGGACGAGACGTGGGCCCTGCCGACCGAGAAGGCCGTGCTGATTGCCCTGCGTACCCAGCAACTGATTGCCGAGGAGACCGGGGTCACCAATACAATTGACCCGCTGGGCGGTTCCTACTTTGTTGAGGCGCTGACCAATGAGATGGAGAAGCAGGCCTACGAGTACTTCCGGAAGATTGACGCTCTGGGCGGCATGGTCAGGGCCATCGAGCACGGTTTCCCGCAGCGCGAGATTGCCGACGCCGCGTACCGGTACCAGAAGCAGGTTGAGGATGGACGGCGCACGGTTGTGGGCGTGAACAAGTACACGCTTGAGGGCGAGAAGCTGGAAATTTCCCTGTTGAGGATTGACCCCAACGTTGAGCACGAGCAGCACCAAAGGCTCGCGGAGTTGCGGAAGAAGCGTGACAACTCGATGGTGAAGAAGTGCCTTGCCGACCTGAAGGCGGCATGTGCAGGCAAGGATAACGTGATGTATCCCATCATGGCCGCCGTGCGTGTCTACGCGACGCTCGGGGAAATCTGCGCCACGATGAAAGAGGTATTCGGCAGCTATGAAGAACCACCTATGTTCTAGAGGACGAGTGACCAGTTACCGAGTCGCAGTTGGCAGATGGGAGGAACGATGGCGAAGAAGCTGAGAGTATTGGTCGCGAAGCCGGGGCTCGACGGTCACGACCGAGGGGCCAAGGTTGTGGCGCGGGCCTTGCGTGACGCCGGGTTCGAGGTCATCTATACGGGGTTGCACCAGACGCCGGAGATGATTGCCGAGGCGGCACTGCAGGAGGACGTGGACGCGGTCGGGCTGTCGGTCCTATCTGGCGCGCACATGACGCTATTCCCTGAGACCATGCGCCTGCTCAAAGAGAAGGGGGCCGCGGACATCATGGTCTTCGGCGGCGGCATCATCCCGCGCGAGGACATGGAGGAACTGTACAAGCAGGGCTGCGGTCGGCTCTTCGGCCCCGGCACGCCGACCGGCGACATTGTAGCCTACTTGAAAGAGAAGTTCCCTGATCGTATCTAGCGTTCCTGGAGCGCGAGATTCAGCGTGTCGAGCGCATCCCCGAGACCTTCCGCTATCTGTCCGGCACATAGGCGCACGCTTCCGCGTTCCTGACTGCCGTCTCACCTGGGCGTTATCGGCCCGGACTGCGAGTTTGACAAACGGCGCACGTGTTGGGAGAGTGTCTACAGTCACATGAAGGCCTTGATATGCGTTTTCGGTCTGCTGGCGGCGTTAGGCCTGGCCGCGCCGGTCGTGGTCGCGCGGGTACAGGATGGCGAGACGAAGCAGGCGTTGGCCGGGGCGATGGTCGTGAGCGAGGGCAGCGACATCATGGCGGTGACCGATTCGTCCGGGCGGTGCATAGTGGTTGTCGCGCCGAGAAAGGGCGGAGCGCTTGTGGCGTCCCGACAGGGGTATCTGGACGGCACGCTGACCGGCGCGTGGCCGGTGAAGCCAGGGCAGGATACCGTAATGATTGATTTCCTGCTGTATCCGAATCGGCTAGGCGTGGGAATCATCGACGCGGGCGCTAGGCCGGCCAAACAAGGCGCAAGAGTCTCGGCCGGAGGCTCGGCACCGGCGGAGTCAACGCGGGCCGATGGCGGGTCGGTGCTGGTCGAGGCAAAGCGCACAGAAGCGGCCGAGGCGAACCTGTCGCTGGTTGATGCGGCCAATGTCGGCCGGGTCGAGGGCGCGGTTTCCGATGTCGGGACCGGGCTGTCTGTCGCGGAAGCGCGGATCGTAGTGGAAGGGACTGAGCTCGCGGCGTCAACCGATTCAACCGGCCGCTACGTCATCAAGAACGTGCCGGCCGGCATGCACAAGCTGCTGGTAACTTGCACCGGCTACGTCAATGCCTACACAGTCGTCAGGCTCGTGAAGGACTGGGACGTGACTGTGAACCTGAAGTTGCGGAAGGTGGAAGACCCAACGGGGGCGCCGGCACCGGTGAAGTAGCCTGTCTGCGTGCGGCCACGCATAGGCAGGCCGGTTCCCCGGTCCCGGCCACCGACTCGACCGGGGCTTTCAGATGGTGTACGCGCCTTTGTACATGAGCAAGACTGAGAGGCACATGATGGCGAACGCGGCGACCACAACGGCGAGTATGAGCAGCGTGTAACACCCGACAAGGTTGCCGGTTACCAGCCGGTTCTTGTGCTTGGCCAGTTCGCGAACCCCGATGACGAACAGCGCCGTGCCCGAGAGGAAAAACACCGCGCCGGCGATCATCCCACCGGCTTGTTCCGGGACGAATGCGAACAGGCGTCGAATGCAGGCGACTACCGCCATCACGAAGGCGACCGCGAGCAGAATCACCATCGCCCATTTCCATCGGTCGGGCTGGCTGGCTGCGGCGCGGGCCTCCGAGCTGCTGCCGTTGCAGAGCAGGATGAGCCGGTCGCGGAGGCGGTGCAGTTCCCTGTCTCGCTCGCGCAGAAGCGCGCGGCCCTCGGGCGTGTCTGCGCCGTCCCGCATCTTCTGGTCGAGCTCGTCGTGGGCGGTCAGCGTCCGTTCGTACTCGAGCCTGATTTTCGCTATGTCAGCGATGCGGGAGGGGTTGCCGACTGTGGAGGGATCGACTTCCTCGGCCTTCCAGCCGTCGTCGGTGCGCTCAACGAACCGGTAGAATTTTCCCTCGCTCGTGACGAAGACAGTCCCGGGTAGAATCCACGTTCCGGGAATCCAGGTCCACGGCTCGGGACTTGAGTAGGGGAACAGGCGCTCCGGGCGTGACGGCGGCACGGGCTGGGGAGAAGTGGCTCCCATATACTTCAGGATAGGGAGCGGGAAGTGAATGTCAAACCGGGGGCGTCGACGTCGGTTCGCAGGCCCCTGCCGGGGACTCGACCGGGGCTATCAGTTACCTAGTACTCCAGTGGCGTACTTGCGCATGTAGAGCAGCATCACCGAGACGAACATGATCCCGAACGCAGCGGCAATAACGGCCAGCGCGATAAGTGTCCAGCAGCCGACCAGGTTCCCGGTCACGAAGCGGTTCTTGCGTTTGGCCAACTCGCGGACGCCGACGATGAACAGAACTGCCCCGGATATGACGAAGACGGCTCCGGCCAGCATCGCCACGGCCTGTTCGGGAACGATGGCCAGCAGGCTCCTGACGCAGTAGACCAGCGACGACACGAACACGATCCCCAGTGCAGCCACCAGGGGCCACTTCCAGCGGTCCGGGTCCCCTGCCGATGCCTGCACTTCCGCCATCTGCGAATTGCAGTAAAGTACGAGTTGGTCGCGCAGCTTGTGGAGTTCCTCGTCGCGCGCGCCCAGGAACGCGCGCGCCTCGGGCGTGTCTGCGCCGTCCCGCATCTTCTGGTCGAGTTCATCGTGGGCGGCCAGCGTCCGTTCGTACTCGAGCCTGATTTTCGCTATGTCAGCGATACGAGAGGGGTTGCCGACTGTGGAGGGATCGACTTCCTCGGCCTTCCAGCCGTCGTCGGTGCGTTCAACGAACCGGTAGAATTTTTCCTCGCTCGTGACGAAGACAGTGCCGGGCAGAATCCATGTTCCCGGAATCCAGGTCCACGGCTCGGGACTTGAATAGGGGAAGAAGCGCTGCGCGTTCGGCTTTGGTGAGGCTTCAGTCGCACTCATCAGATTCAAGATAGTGCCTTAGGCCCAAATGTCAAGGGTGTGGGCGCGACCCGAAAACCGAGATTGAACCACCAAGGCACCAGGAACCGAACGAAGTCAGAAGCCAGAAGCTAGATGCTGGAAGTCAGAACTGCCGAGTAGAAAGGAGAAAGCGCAAAGTGGTGCACTTCGCGTCTCGTTTCTTGTCAGTCTGCAGGTTGCAGTGAAGGAGCAGCCGGTTAGATGCGGACGATGGCGAAGACGTCGAGGGTCGCGGCGACCGACCAGTGCAGGATGGCGCCGGGGATGAAGCTGCGGTTCCGCAGGGCAATGATGCCGAGCACGATGCCGGCGATGATTGAGCCGAGGGCTTCGGGAGCCGGTTTCCCGACGTGCATGACTGCAAAGGGGATGGTCTGGATGGCAATCGCGGCGGCGCCGCCGACCCGACGCTCGAACCCGAACAGCAGATAGCCGCGGCAGAGGAATTCCCATGCAAACATGCCGACCATCCTCACGGCCAGGCCGAGAAGCAGGTTGCCGGCACCGAGGCGCTCGAAGGCGAAGAACGGATAGCTGACTCGGAAACTGGGCTGGCGGGAAGCGAGGAAGACGAGTGGCAGCATCACCAGGTAGAGGAGTCCGACGTCGCGAAGCCAGAGACCGGGCCGGCCCAGGCCGAAGCCGACCTTTGCCGGCGGAAGTCGCAGCAGGACGAGAGACAGCAGCGGCAGGGCCAGGTAGAGTACGCTCCGCCAGAGCAAGCTGACTGCACCAAACCACCCTGGGCCAAGGGCGGGCAGCCGCGGTCGCCAGTAGTGGGGCAGAAGCGCCGCCAGCGCAAAGGTCGCGGCGAGCAGCAGCAGGTCAGGCGCGGCGGTGACGCTTCTGCGCGCGTCGTTCCAGAGCCCGCGGAGATAGGTCATAATCAAGGAAAGTATGAAGGACAAAGGACAAAGCAAGAAGGCCGGAGTCCAAAGTCCGGAGTTCGCCGGTCTGCAATCTGCGGTCTGCAGTCGTCCATACTTGAAGATAGGCCGGGCCGGCTCAGCGGTCAAGCCCGGCGAGTCATTGACAAGCCGGACTGTGGGCCTAAGCTTGCACCTATGCTGAAGCGTCTGGGTTTTATGATCCCCTGCCTACTGGTCCTGGCCGGTTGTCCGAAGAACGCGCCGCCGATGGTGCCGTCGCTCGAGGGACCGGCGATCGCTGAGCGCGGCGATTCGGTCCGGGTCACGGCCTACTCGTTCGACCCGGAGTCCGAGGCACTCTCCTATCTCTTCGCGTGGGGCGACGGCACTGAATCGGGGTGGGGCGGGCCGATTGCGTCCGGGGTCGAATGCGTGGTGTGGCACGCCTATGAGGACACCGGCACGTACGGTGTCACGGCGAAGTGCCGGGATGCGGGTCACGAGACCGACTGGTCCGACACGCTCTTCGTCCGCGTCGGTGAATTCGGGCCGTACGTTCCGCACCAACCGTCCGGGCCGGACACGGTGCCGGTCGGGGACTCCGCGGCATTTGTCACCGCGGCCGGCCATCCGCTGCAGCGGCGGGTGGCCTTCCAGTTCGACTGGGGTGACACGCTCGGCGACTGGGGCGGGTTCGTTCCAGCGGGTGAGTTCTTCTCAGCACGCCATGCCTTCACGCGCGGCGGCGTGATGGCGGTGCGGGTCCGGGCCAGGGACACGCTGGAACACATCTCAGACTGGTCCAGGCCGAAGTCGGTCGTCGTTACTGACACCTTCCGGCTCAGGCGGCCGGACGCCGGGCGTTCTCCGCTTTACAGCTATTGGGCTGTTGCTACAATAACGTTTCCATCATTTACCAGGAGGTAACGTGAAGAGATTCGTGTGGTTCGGCGCCATTGCGCTGGCAGTGGCGACAGTCATGCCGGCATTGGCGACAGATTACGTCAACACCGTCGAGATGAAAGTCAAGGTGTACGCGACGCCGGAGCAGGTCGCGCGTATCGCGCCCGACGTACTGGAGTTCTACGACGTTAGCGACGGTTGGTTCATCGGCGCGGTGAAGAAGCCGGTGTACGAGGAACTGGTTCGGGAAGGGTTCAGGATTGACGTGCTCGTGCCTGACGTGCATGCGGCAGCGATGCAGTACGACGGGGTCTTCCACACATACCAGCAACTGCGCGACACTATGGCGATTATCGTCCAGAACCACCCGGATATCTGCCGGCTGGATACCATCGGCTATTCGGCCAACGGCAACCTGATGCTCGCGATGAAGATTTCGGACAACGTGAACGTGATGGAAGGCGAGCCTCGCATCTGTTTTGACTGTTCGATTCACGGCAACGAGAACAACGGCTGCGAAATCGGCCTGTACGCGATTATTCAGCTCGTCAGCGGCTATGGCGCGGACCCGGACATCACACGCTGGGTAAACGAACGGGAAATCTGGATAATCCCAATGAGCAACCCGGACGGCCTCATCGCTCGCACGCGCGAGAACGGCCACGGCTATGACTGCAACCGCAACTACGGGATGGCCTGGGACACCGGTTCCAACGGCGGCACCGGGCCGTTCTCCGAGCCCGAAGTCCAGTCGTTCTACCACCTGGCCGAGAACCACCCGATGGCGACGTGGTCGCAGTATCACTCGGGCGCCGAGGTCGCGATGTGGTGCTGGGGGTATACGACCAAGGCGGCGATGGACTCGATTGTCACCGCGTACGAGATGATGCGATACGGCCAGATCTGCGGCTACCCGGCCGGGCAGATCTCGCGCATCCTGTACTCAGTGAGCGGCGGCTCGACCGACTGGTACCAGGGCGCGCGTGGCGCGCTGGGCTACGCGGTCGAGGTGTGCGACGGCCAGCCCAGTCCGCCGTCGGACATAGACACCATCAACACGCGAAACTGGCGGGCAATGAAGGAGCAGATCGAGCGCGTGATGTGGGGCATCCGGGGTCGGGTGCTGGACTCGTTGTCGGGCGCGCCGGTTGACGCGCGCGTGACCGTGAATCCGCCCAACTGGTTCACGTACACCGACTCGATGGGCTACTATGACAAGAACGTCCACGCCGGCACGTACACGGTCACCGTGGAGGCAAACGGCTACGCGACGAAGAGCATAAGCGGCATCGTGGTCCCGGCGGACACCTTCGCGGTCGCGAACGTGAGCCTGGTGCCGGACACTACCGCGCCGGCCTGCGCGTTCAAGGTCATCACCTGCGACATGAACGAGAGCCCGGCCAACAGCAACCCGACTTTCCCGAGCTACACCCTGGGTCGAAGCGACGGCGTCCGCTTCTCCGTCGGCAACGACGGGTACTGCAGCTTCGACATGGGCGCGAAGACCCCGATTATCAACGGCTCCGGCTCGGACTTCAATGTCATCGAGGGCGACGGAGACCCTGAGGCGTGCAGCGTGTTCGTGTCGAACGAGTGGAACGGGCCGTGGCACTATGTCGGATTCGGCACCGGCACGCAGGGCTACGACCTCACTGACGCGGGCATGAGCACGGCCCGGTACGTGCGAATCGTCGACGACGGCAACGGCGGGTCGGGCGGCTACGCGGGGTTTGACCTCGACGCGATTGAGGCGGTCGTGGTCAACGCTCCGGCGATTGCGTACCAGGGACAAACGGTTATCGACTCGCCGCCGGGTGGCAACGGCGACGGCAAGTTCGACCCGGGCGAGAACGCGGACCTCGTGGTTGCGCTCAAGAACGCCGGGCGTCTCGGCGTGGACGACCTGACCGCCGTTCTCAGGACGAGCGACGCCTACGTCTCGGTCCAGGATTCGAACGGGACGTACGGCAGCGTCCCGCCGGACTCGACGCGGTCGAACGACGCGGACCGGTTCCACGTCGCGGCCGCCGGGAACACGCCGCCGGAACACGAAGCCCTGATGCGGCTGTATGTCACGGGCACGGACTACTCGGACAGCGTGCTGTTCTACATGACGGTCGGAGAGATACTCGCGACCGACCCGGTTCCGGACGGGCCGCGGACCCCGGCTTTGTACTGGGCGTACGACGACATCGACACGCTCTATCCTCAGCACCAGCAGTACGAATGGGTGGAGGTCAACGCAATCGGGACTCGTCTCACGTTCGCGGACAACGACGCCGTCGTGGCCGTCAGCATCCCGACCGGGTTCGGGCCGCTCAAGTTCTACGGCCAGCGCTATACCCAGGTATCGGTGTCGGCCGACGGCTGGATTGCCTGCGGCAGCTACACGACATCGAACTTCGACAACACCGGCCTGCCCAGCACTTCAGCCCCGCGCGCAACGGTCTTTGCCAACTGGGATGACCTCTTCCCGGTCTCGGGCGGCAGCGGAGCCGGCTACGTCTACTGGTACCACGACACGACCAACCACCGGTTCATCGTTGAGTACGACAGCGTCAGATACTACTCGGGCACGGAGCGGGACAAGTTCGAGGCCGTCTACTACGACACGACCGTTGCCACGCCTTCAGGCGACAACGCCATCGTCGTGCAGTACCAGACCGCGAACGGCTTCTCCGGCTCGACGGTCGGCATCCAAGACCCGACCCGGGCCGTCGCGATCCAGGACTTGTTCAACGGTTTTCTCACGCACGGCGCGGCACCGATTGCCGCGGGCCGGGCAATCAAGTACACCACCCAGGACCCGACCGCAATCGCCGAGCCGGTTTCAAGCGTGCTGCCGGATGCCCGGCTGAGCCTCGCGAGCCTCGGCAACCCGAATCGCGGCCGCGTTACGCTCTCCTACAACCTGCCGGTTGCCGGGGTCGCGACGCTGACGGTGTACGACGGGACGGGGCGGCTGGTGAAGCAACTGGCGAGCGGCCCGTGCCGGGCCGGGGCGCACCACATCGTCTGGGACGGTACTGACGCCGAGGGCCGGAAGGTCGGTGCCGGAGTATACCTGGTCCGGCTGGTGACCAGCGACAAGTCCCTGGTCCAGAAGACCGCGGTCATACGATGAGGGAAAGTAACAAGGACAAGGTGCAAAGGACGAAGGACAAAGGACGAAGGACGAAGGACAAAGTCCGAAGTCCGTCATTCGTCATTCGGACTTCGTCATTACCCACTTCGCCTCGTAAGTCCTGGGACCATTACTTCATGGACATCGCGCAACTGGTGAGCGAGCGCTCGACCTGTCTTCGGCGCCGGGTCGGTGCCGTGCTGGTGCGCGACAAACGGATTCTCTGTACCGGGTACAACGGCGCGGCGCACGGTTTGGATCACTGCGACGAAGTCGGCTGCCTGCGTGACAAGCTGCATATCAAGCCGGCGGAGCGCATCGAAATCTGCCGGGGGATCCACGCGGAGCAGAACGCGCTGGTGCAGGCCGCGGCGTTCGGCATCAGCGTCTCGAAAGCGATGCTCTATTGCACGCACGAGCCGTGCATTACCTGCACGAAGATGTTACTTAACGCGGGTATCAGGCAGTTCGTGGTCAAGGAACCGTACCCGGACAAGCTCGGCCGCAAGATGCTGGCCGAGGCGCACATCAAGGTACGCAGGCCGGTCTAGACCGGCTCCGGCAGCAATACCGCGGCGGCCTTCGGGCCGCCGCGTTTTGCCCATTGACAGCCGGTACGTGAAGCCTATACTGACCCCAAGTTAGGGGTAGTTGAGGCTCGAAACCGGAGGGCGGCGGAGCTGCCGCGGCACGTCGCGTATGGTGCCTCGCGTCAGGCGCTCCCGGTTCCCTCCCAAAGGAGGCAGTATGTTGAGACTGTCTTTGATGCTGTTGCCGGCGCTCCTTTTCGCTGCCGGTGACTTAAGCCCGGTCACGGTCCTGCCGCGGGATGGCGCAACGTCAACGGGCGCCGCACTCGTGACCGGCAGGCCGACGCCGGGAGGTTCGTCGTTCCGGGTCGACATCGGTACAGTAGATACCATCGGCGGAACGACCTATGACTGGCAGGCGAACGGCCCAGGCTGGCGTGAGCTTGTCTATTCGCCTGGTTACGGTCTCCACGCCACCTGGATGTACTCCGCCGAGATGTCGGGTACCACCTTCCCGGACCGCAACATGCGCTACAACTACTACGACGAGGGCTCAGGTTACGGTTGGAACTGGATTGATCCGGACTACATGCAGTCGGGTGTGAACACGTTCGCCCAGCGCTCGGGCTATGGCAGCCTTGACGCCGACCCGACGAGCGGAGTGGCGGTCATCAGTTGCCACTACCAGGGCACCGGTGGCGTCACGCCGATGGTTGCCATAGATGCGGCCCCGGGTGCCGGCATCTTCGATTACGCCAACGGCGAGCCGGTCCTTGGAGTTACCCAGTGGCCGCCGATTTCCGTGGGCCAGGACGGCACCATCAACATCTTCCCGATCACCGCTACCTACGACCTGAGCTACAGCCACATCGCGGCGGGAAACTGGCCGACCTTCTCCACCCCGGTCACGGGGTTTAGCCCGAGCCCGGGCTTCCCGACCCAAAGTATCGCGGCCTCGAAGGGGTCGGGCAGAGTCTGCCTGACGTGGGAAATCAGCACCGACGACCCCCAGGATGCGTACCTGCGGACGTCTGATGACAACGGTGTGACCTGGACCGGCCCGCAGTCGTTGCAGCCGCCGGACGCTTATGGCGGCGATACCGTTACCGCGTTCCACATTACCTCGCTCTTTCCATTCTACGACAACGACGACCGGCTTAACATCGTGGCCAACCTTTCCCCGGAAGTGAACGACACCGTCTACATCATCCCGTCGCAGATCTGGCACTACTGCCCGGCCAACACTCCCCAGTGGAACCGCATCCACGTTGCGGGCTGCAACCCCTACAACCTGCTGGCGGCCGTCGGCTACAACGCGACGTATGCCTGCCGTCCGAGCATCGGGCAGGACGAGGACGGCGACCTGTTCGTCGCCTGGGAGCAGTTTGACTCGGCCAACGTCGAGCCGAGCACCTCGCGCCTGCGCGCCGACGTCTGGGTCGCGGGTTCAATCGACGGCGGCATCACGTGGGCGCCTGCCCGGAAGCTGACAACGGCCGGGACCGCGTCGTGCCGCTTCCCCTGTATCTCTGACATGGCCGGGCCGGGCGACTCGATGGCGGTAGTCTACGAGGTGGACCAGTGCGCCGGGTTCTTCGTCCAGGCCGAGGGTCCGGCGACCGACAACCCGATTGTCGTGCAGAAGGTCCCGATAGACTCGCTTATCCAGCACGGCCCGTATAGCGGCCGAGTCATCAGGCCGAACGGAGGCGAGGTCCTCTTCGGAGGGGACACCTTCCACATCAAGTGGTCCGTGACCCCGCAGACCTTCGACCACGGCGTCTTGTCGCTCTCCACCGACGGCGGCAGCACGTTTCCGACCGTCCTTGGAGCGTCGATCCCGCCTGCGGAAACGACCTACTTATGGGATTCCGTGCCCTATCTCAACTACACGCACTGCCGGGTGAAGTTCGCTGCGAAGGATTCGCTTGGCGCCACGGTCTTCAGCGACAAGA
>JAPLUO010000376.1 GCA_026397595.1 Caldifarciminota bacterium | reverse complement strand
CGAAGGAACATCCGCACGTGATCCGCTATCGTTCGACGGAGCCGGCATTGACGCCGGTGCTGCCTCAAGAACGCCGCGGGACCGTCGCCAACGTCGTGTTCCCCACCGGCATCGACCGTCGCGACGACCTTGGCTCATCGGACCGCTTCGACGTCTATTATGGGATGGCCGACTACCGGATTGGCGTGGCACGCCTCGACCTGCCGGATTTCGTGCCGCCGGTAGGAGTCGCCGACCCGCCGGAAGCAAAGGTGTAAGGCGACCGACTTCGGGAATTCAAGACCCCAAACGAGACTGCCCGACCGCGCCACAAGAGGTAATCGAACAGCCGTTGAGTTGCTCTAGCGGGTCGGTTTCCTGCCGGTTCTGAGCAGAGAGTCGAACCTGGCATTCACCGGCCCGCCGAGGCGGCGGGCTTGTTCGAGCTGGAAGCGCGCGTCGTCGAGGCGGCCGACGTTGTAGAGCGCTACGGCGTAGTTGTGCCGGACCATCGGGTTGTCCGGCGCGAGTTGAATCATCGTGTCATACTGGGCCAGGGCCGGACCGTAGTTGTCGAGTTGCTGCAGGGCCGTGGCCAGTTCGAAGCGGAACTCGACCCGGCCCGGCGCAAGCGCGACCGCCTTGCGGAACTCGAGATATGCCGTCTCAGGCTGTCCCCGGCGCTCGTAGATTCTGCCCAGGTAGGCGTGCGTGAATGGATTGGACGGCTCAGTCCGGGCCGCATCCGAGAGGAGTTCGAAGGCGCGGTCAACGTTGCCGCGACCGAGCATGATGATGCCGAGATTCCTCGAGGCTTCGCCATGGCCCGGCTGCGTGCTGAGTGCCTCGTCATAGGTGGCGACCGCCCTCGCGGTGTCGCCTTCGTGAAAATAGACGGCGGCGAGATTGGTGAGGCTCTGGGCGGCCTCAGCCCTGCCGGAGCCATGGTGGATGGGGTACATGGTTGCGGCGAATGACGTGAGCACGAGCGCGAGACCGCCGGCAATACGAACGGGGCTGAGTTTGCGGGCTGTCGGCTTCCGCTGGTCCCCGAACCAGATGAGCATGGCCCCGGAGAACGGCAGCAGCGCGGGCAGGGCGGGGATGCGATAGCGCGAGAAGACAAAGAACAGTATCACCGATGCCGCGTACCCAAAGAAGAAGACGACCATCGACAACCGGCCGATTCCGCGCGCCAGGAGTATCATGGCGGCAAGGCCGAGGGCGAATACGACTCCGAACGAAAGCAGGGGCAGCCTCAAGATCCACGAATAGCGCGCGAAGAAGTAGATGTCCTGGTTATCAGGTACCTCGAAGTTGTTGAAGTAGAGCACGGTCTTGCGCCAGAGGAGCTTCGCGAAGTCTCGCGGGTGGGTCTTTGCCCAGTTCAGCGCGGCCCGGACATAGAAGCGAGAGACCTGCCCCGGTGAGAGCTCACTTGCCGTCGTCTTCCGGGCGTATTCGGCGAAATCGGGTTGCTCGAACCCGGGGTTGGGCCTGACCCACGGCGGTGCCTGGTACTGGCCGGTTGTGTTGTACTCACTGTTGCCGATGTAGAGGTTCTGTCCTGCCTGGGCGGTCGTGAGGGTGAGCTCACGAGCGAGAATCGAGTTACGGATGGATACCGGCGCGATGACGAGGAGCACGCCAACGATGCCAAGCACCGCGGCTCCGATTCGGAGTCTGCGGCTTGCTGGTTGTGGCTTGAGCGCCAGCGCCAGCGGGAGGAGCGGCGCGAACAGGAGCATATTGGCGCGGGTAAGAGCGGCAAGGTCCAAGGCGAGGCCGCTGGCCAAAGGCCAGAGCAGCGGTGAATGACGAAGTGGAAATGACAAATGGCGAGGGTCGGGCGATGAACGGCCGGAACCGAGAGAGCGGACAAGGGTCCAGAGGAACAGGGCGGCAAGGAAGACGGCAAGGGCGGTCTTCTCAATCTGGCTTTCGTAGAATATGAAGGGTTTGTACAACGCGGCCATGGCCGCGGCCGCAATCCCGGCTCGCCAGTCGAAGAGGCAGCGGGCGGTGTCGTAGATGAGGAGCAGGAAGACGAGCGCAAGCGCGAGCTGGAGCAGGTAGACCGCCCAGTAGCTGTGGCCGAAGACCGAGTAGACAAGGGCAAGGAAGTAGGGGTAGAGCGGGTCCTGGTAGAACGGCTGAGCGGGAGCCTTGCCTTTGACAATTTCCAGAGCCCACGTGTCGTAGGCCTGACCGTCAATCACGGGCCGGGTGAAGAACGGCGAGTTCGAGATGTCGGCGAGGTTGGCGAGGCGCAGGCCCAAGGCAAGCGCAAGCACAAGCCCAAGCATGAGCCTGCGCGGGAAGCGACTGGCGGGGCGCGGGCGCGGTTTCACCGGTAGGAGTCTATGTCCGCCCGGCCGGTCTGTAAAGTCGGACAGGATTTGACCCGCAGCGTTGCCCCGATATCCGGGTCTAACTCTATGTTGGCTTGACTTATGTCCTATGTGTTCTATAATCTGATGTGGCCGCCTGACCACCACACGGCCGAGTGTGATAAGTGGGGTTATGGGTCGATTAGCTTAGCTGCCGATCCCATCCTTCACCGACACCCGACCCGGGTGACCGGGTTACCACCTGGAGCAAAGAATCGTGCCGTCATTTGTTGCACGTCCGTTTGAGGAGGTTCGTCATGAAGTCGAGAAATATATCATCGTTTAGAATCGCAGGTTTCGGGCTGGCGTTGGCGCTTGCTGCAGGCGTCGCGTTCGGCCAGACCGAAGTCTGGATTCACCATTACAGCGGAAACGGGAATCAGAACGAAGCACGGGCAATCGCGCTGTCGCCGGATACGACCGTGGTCGTGACCGGGTTCAGCGTCGGCTCCGACTACAGCCGTGACATCTACACCATCAAAATCAGGCGCGGTGACGGCAGCGAAGTCTGGGGCAGGCGCTGGGCCGGCGCGGCGGGTGCGCGCGACGAAGCGCGCGCAGTCGCGACGGACAACTCGGGCGACGTGTTCGTCGCCGGCAAGACGTACACCTCCGCGACCGACACCGACTACGTCGTCATCAAGTACCGGGGCAGCGACGGCGCCGAACTCTGGGCGGAGACATATCACTACCAGGGCGTGGACGCGGCGTGGGCGGTCGTTGCCGACCAGCGCGGCGGCTGCTTCGTGACCGGCCACAGCAACGCGGGCGCGGGCAACACCAACCAGGACTACCTGACAATTCACTACGACGCGGCGGGCAACCAGCGCTGGGTTTCGCGTCTGAACGGAACCGGCAACTGGCACGACTACCCGATGGCGATGGTACTCGGCGACGGCGGATACCTGTACCTGACCGGCTATTCGTGGGGTGGTTCGGCTCCGCAGTACGACTACCTGACCGTCAAACTCGACACCCTGAACGGCGATACCGTCTGGACCCGGCGTTACGACGGCACCGCGATCGCGCCCAAGGCCGACTATGCCTACGACATCACGATGGACGACTCGAACTACATCTACGTGACCGGGCGGGCCGGCGAGCAGGGGACGTGGTACGACGCGACGACAATCAAGTACACCCCGGCCGGCGATGTGGCTTGGACCAACCGGTTCGACGCGGGCTGGCTCGGTACCGACGGCGGCGGGCACGTCAAGGTGGACAAGAACTACAACGTCTATGTCGGCGGCATCGTGCTCAACCAGGTCGACGACCTGTACGACTTCCTCACTTTCCGCATCAACCAGGACAATACAGTTCCCTGGTTTCGGACGTACGACGCCGGGTTTGAAGACGACGACAGCCTGACCGCGATGGCGGTCGATGATCAGGGCAACACCTACGTCACTGGCTGGTCTTACGTCTACCAGAGCGACATCGACTGGATGACAATCAAGTACAACGCGAACGGGGCCAAGATCTGGAACGCCAGCCACGCGACCTTCGACGAAGACGACGCCCCGTACGGGATGGTGATGGATGAGTTCGGCGAGATCTACGTCACCGGCTTCGACTTCGCCGGCCCGGATGAAAACTATTGCACGGTGAAGTACACCGAGGATGACGTCGGTGCGTTCCGGATCGTGCTGCCGGAGGACAGTTTCCGGCTCGGTGCGACGGTGGTTCCGCAGGCCTGGGTGCGCAATTACGGCGCGGCTGTCTCCCGGTCGTTCACCACCCGTTGCGAGATCGGCGGGTTCTACTTCGACGCGCAGATGCTGGAAGCGATACCGGCGTACGATTCGGTCCTGGTCACCTTCTCGCCGTGGCTGGTCGAGCAGGCGGCGCTCGGCATGCACGAGATCCGCTGCTATACCATGCTCGACGCTGACAAGGAAGCCACGAACGACACGGTTTCCGGTCAGGTGACCGGCGTGCCGGTCTGGGAGCGGCTCGCGGACGTGCCGCCCGGTGCCAAGGACAAGGGCGTGCAGGCCGGCGGTGCGCTCGCCTACGTACCGGACTCGCTGGTTTACGCCTTCAAGGGCAACAACACGAACGAGTTCTACGCGTACAACACGTACCGCGACTCCTGGTTCGAGCGCGAGCCAATCCCCCTGGAGGGGGATTCAGGACGAGGACGCACGAAAAGGGTAAAGACCGGCGGGCAGCTCGCAGCCGACACGTCGGGCAACATCTACGCGTTCAAGGGCAACAACACGCTCGATTTCTGGAAGTACTCGGTGGCGGGCCGGACCTGGACACAGGAACCGGACTACCCGCTCGTGTCCCGCAAGAAGCTGAAGGGCGGCTCGGACCTCGTCTTTGTGCCGCAGCGGAACGCGTTCTACAGTTGCAAGGGCAACAACACGTTCGAGTTCTACTGCTTCGACGTCGCGAGCGACACCTGGCTGACGAAGGAATCAGTCCCGTGGGGGGAGGGCCACAGGAAGCCCAAGGACGGTACCGTGATGGCCTACGACGGAGCGGGCACGATTTACCTGCTCAAGGGCAACACCTACGAATTCTACGCGTACTCCATCGAACGCGATTCCTGGTACGAGAGGAAGCCCATTCCCAACTCCGACTTCTCGAACAAGAGTCGGAAGATGAAGAAGGGCGCAGCCGCGGCGTTCGATACCCAGTTCAACCTGCTCTACGTGTTGAAGGGCGGGAAGAGCGGCGAGTTCTGGTCCTACGACCCAGCGCGCGACAACTGGGTTGACGCGGGACCGGACAGTTTCCCCACACCGTCGGGCAAGAAGCGCGATCTGCCGTGGGCCGGCGCCGACCTCTGCTACGGTGCGGGCAAGATCTTCGCCCTGCGCGGCAACAAGACCGACGAATTCTGGCGCTACAACGCCGGCTTCCCGCTGCGGTACGACACGTTGAAGCTCGGGCCGCAGGCCCAGGCGGTTTCACTGCCGGAGTTCCGGCTCGTGGCGGCGCCGAATCCGTTCGTCGGTCGCACCCAGCTCCGTTACTCTTTGCCCACGGCCGGACGTGTGCGACTCGAACTGTACGACGCGACCGGCAGGCTGGCCCGGGTCGTGCAGGATGACTGGCAGAGCGTGGGCGAGCACGTGACCGTGCTCAGGTCCGACGGCCTTGCCGCCGGTGTCTACCTGCTGCGGCTCGACGCCGGCCCGACCGGCGGGACGAAGAGTTTCAAGCTCGTGGTGAGATAGCGAAGCGGGGCGGGCTGCATGCCCGTTCCGCGTAAGCGAGGCAGGGGCACACTCTGGTGTGCTCCTGCTGTTATCCTACTGGTGGTGTCTGTTTCTTCAGGGTCAATCTGGGGCTATCGGAGCCGACCGGGACCATCAAGCTTGCAGCACGGTAGCGCAACGGCGCGTCAGCGCCGGCCCTCACTGCCGACAGTTGAACTGAGGTCCTGTCGCAACGAACCGAGTGAAAGGGTCTCCTGTCCGGTTGCCGTTCGCACTCCGTGCGGGTTCGTCGGCGCGGCAGGGCTTCATTCCGTGGATGCCGTTCCTACGCCGAACCGGCTACCGCAGCCGAGTTCCGGGGCCGGGCGCGGGCATGGCGGGGTTCTTCATCAGGACTACCTTGAGCCGGCCCAGTTCGTCCTTGAGATAGTACCCGTAGTGGCACTTGACGCCGGCATCGCCGCACAGCCGTTCCGCGGCCGACAGCATCAGGTGCGGCGTCACAAGGTACAGGGGCGGGCCTAATCCCGAGAGCGTACGCCAGTGGTTCACCTCCTCGGTCGCGACGCTGTTGGTCGTCTCGACTTCGATGATGAACCTGATTTTGGTCGAACCTTTCTCGGTGACGATGATATCCGGGTGCTGATGCCCAACCGCGGTGTTCCTCTCATCGCCGGGATTGGTGTGAATTACGTACTTGGCACTGGAGGCGAACTGCTCCTTCGCCGCCTCGATGACGAGGTCATGCTCGAGTTGTTCCTCATCTATCCGCTGTGCCATTGGATTATGATAGACTTGCGGTAGTTCCTTGTCAACCGGAGGCGAACTGACGGGAAAGCCGGTGGGCGGCGGGAACGATGTCAATACGTTCCGGTGACCCGGCGCGCCCTTCGCAGTAGAAGCTGGAAGTGCGGGTGGGGAGACGGATGACCTCAGGCCAAGACCCCGAGGCGCAAGTCTCAACTCTCAAACTGCAGTCTGGCGTCGCGGGAGCCGTTCGCGCGTCGGCCCGGCAGGGCCATGTCGTGGACCTGGCATCGTCGGTCCCCGGACGTTAGACTGCGTTACTCGCGGATGATGTACACGCCGGCGTCGCCCGAGGCAGTGTAAACGTAGCCGTTGCCGCCGAGGCAGATGCGACGGGTGAATCCGGAGAGGTCCGGACCTACTTCTCCCGAGAAAGAAGACTCTCCCGGTTTCTTGATGATCTTGTTGATCATCACAGTAGATGAATCCGCAGTGTAAATGGACACTTCCTGCACTCCGTCGGTCGCCGTCGAGGCGTAGGTGATGAAGCCGCCACCTCCGGCGTCCATCCTGACTGTGTCAGGCGTTGGCGAGTAGTAGATGACAACTCCGGAGTGGGCTTGCGAGATGATGCAGTACCCGCCGGCCGAGGCGGTCACGCCCTCGGCGCGGGTGTGCCTGCCCAGGCGTAGCGTATCGAGGACTAAGGAGTCCCCCGGCAGGACGTTGAGCACGCGTACGCCCCAGTCGCGCAAAGAGACGAACAGGCGCGAGTCACGTCGAGCCAGGCCGGTCGGTTCGCCGGCCACCGGGAGGTACTTGATTGGTTCGGGCGAGGTCAGGTCGAACACGGTGATGCCGTCAGCGGTGGCGGCATACAGGCGGTCGGAGTCGGCCGTCAGACCGGTTACGACCTGGCTTGTGCCGCCGGCGTTCAGCCGGGTCCGGTCGCCCGTTTGGAACTGGTAGACAACCACGCCGGAATCGGTGCCGACGTACGCGGCTGCGCCATCGGCTATGACGCATCGGCAGTCGCCGCCGAGGACTGCACGCCACAGCTCGCGTGGCGCCTTGGGCTTTGAGATGTCGAACGCGAGCAACCCGCTGTCGCCGGCAGCTACGAGCAGCGTGTCATTGCGGGCGAATACGTCTGCAGCGCTTGAGTTTGTCTGAAAGTGGGTGGTTGTGCGGGGATTGAACAAGTCGCAGGTAATGGTTGCGGTCAGGAGTGCAGCCAGAACGGCCGCAGTCAGGGTCTTTCTAAGCATCTTACCTCTCTTCAGCCGAACTCTGGTTCGGACATGGTTGGATTCTAGGACACTCGGGCAGAGATGTCAATGCGGCGGGGTTCGATGGCCGACAGCGACGATTAGCGGCTGTCAAGCATCGGTCTGCATTGCTGTGCACGTTATGCGGAAGGCTGCTGTTCTCATTGTTCTACTCCTGTCATATGTTCATCCATCAGGTCCTCAGGATTGCCTGAATAGCCGGTACACGCGCTCGAGGTTCGGCACTGCCAGCGTCACCTTCCAGTTGCCGGTCGGGTAGTCGTAGATGAGCCGGTCGGAACCGAAGTCCAGACGTACGTAGTCCTTGTAGTTCAGTCCGACACCCCAGCACAGCCCGACCTGCCTGAGTTTCCCGAGGCCGCGCTGGGTCAGCACGTCTACCAGTGAGTAGCGCCAGACTTCGCCATTCTCGCCGTTCAGCATGAAGCCGCCCCGGGTCTTGGCTGCATCGTCAAGATACGCGCAACGGAGAGTGACGACTTCCAGCACGGTCGCTTCGACGCCAAAGCTGAACCACGACTCGGTGCTCCAGTTGATGATAGCGACACCTTCCGGCATCATGCGGAGTCGCAGAAGTCGGGAGTCGAGCGGCGTCCAGCACAGCCCAATCCGCCACGTCTGCGGCAGCCGGGCCGGAAAGCCGCTGAGACTGGCGAGGTCCGGCCCAAGGTTCTGGATCGAGGTGCCGAACGAAAGCACGTCGAGCGGCCGCCACAGGACGCCAAGGTCGGCAGCAACTGTCGTACCGTTGGCGTCATAGTCGATGCCGAGTTCCGGAACATACGGAGCAGGAGAATGCTCGAAGCCTTCGTCGACAGCCTCGCTGGTCGCGGTGATGACCTTCAGCCCCAGCCCAACGCCGAGGCGACCGTTCAACTGCGTCGCTGCGGTCGCGCCGTAGGCGCCGCGCCACCCGTGGCGCCTGCAGTAGTAGTACGGAAACCCCAAGCCAGAATCGGTCTGGCCCAGTTGGAAGTACTGCAGGTTGACACCAAGGTGCAGGGGTAGGCCAGCCACCTTGACCGGCTGCCCGGATGCGGCCCCATAGGTATAGAGCATGTTGCGCCACTGGCTCGGCAGCAACCTGGCATAGGTGGCCTGCGCGTTGTAGTCTGTCTGGAATGCCAGCCCGGCCGGGTTGTATCGTTCTCCCTCGGCGTCGTCGGCCAGCGCTGTCATCGCGCCGGCCAAGGCAGTTGACCGCGCGCTTGGCCAGACCATGAGGAACGTTGCGCCGGGGTCGTATTCGGTCTGGTCTCGGCCTGTGGCCGTGCCCAGCATACAGGCCATGATTGCCAGGGCCGCAATTCTCGATGTTCTCATGTCATTCTCCTGTCGCTGCGTTTCGGGAATCGCAAGCTACTTCCCGAGCGCGAAGCGGGCGCCGATTCCGGCGTTGACCAACCCGACCACCTCTGTCATGGAAGACCCTACCATCCATGCCCCACCGTCGAGGTAGTCGACCCCATCCCACCAGTTGTCCTGCTGATATAACTGCGTCTCGGCGAAGAGGTCAATCTTGTCGGTCAGTCTGTACTTGACGCCGAGCCCGCCGCGCCAGTGAGTCTCGGCATCGGGGTGAAACTCGTACACGGATGATGACTGCGTGTAGCCGGCTGTCCGCACGCCAATCCAGACATAGGGCTTCACGCGCCACTGGGTCGGCGCAGAGAAATCGAAAGCTGCAAACCGGTTGTTTGGGATAGTGGTGTGATGATAAGGGGTCGCCCCCTCAGGGTTCGATATTGTCCAGCAGGTCCTTC
>JAPLUO010000279.1 GCA_026397595.1 Caldifarciminota bacterium | reverse complement strand
TCTTGGAGCCTCTTTTGGAGTTTCTCTTGGAGTTTCTGTCGGAGCCTCTTTTGGATTCTCTGTTGGAGTCTCTCTTGGAGCCTCTGTTGAAGTTTCTGTCAGAGTTTCTCTTGGAGCCTAAGATGAAGTTTCTGTTGGAGTTTCTCTTGGAGTCTCTGTTGGAGCCTATCTTGAAGTTTCTCTTGGAGTTTCTGTCCGAGTATCTTATGGAGTATCTGTTCGATTTGGTTTCAGAGTCGCTTTTGGAGCCACTCCCCCCGTCGGGGGGGCCTGGCATTTTAGATTCTAGATTTTGGATTTTGGATTGGGGAGGGAGGATTGTAGATTGAGCCGCTTCGCGGAAATCTCAAGCACCAAATCCCAAATCTCAACGTGAACGGCACCTATCGGAAGGTGCATTATTCTGAGGCCGAAAGGCAGATTGCTTCTTGATGGCGAGGGAAAGGGGTAATCATGCTGGCGGACCGGAGGCGAGTTCCTGTTACACTATCTGTAGTGTCCGGACAAGGCCTGAGGCACTACTTTCCCGTGGGGGTGGCAGACCGGAGACCGCCCTGGGGGTGGCAATCGAGGAAGGAATAGGCTGAGGTTTAGGCTGAGGTTTAGACGGAGGTCTGAAACGGACTTTGACGCGAACGATAACGCAATGGGCTTCTGGGACGGCTTCTGGAACAGGAAGAGGATAAGGTTGAGGCTCAGGTTGAGGTTGAGGTCAAGATTGAGGTTGAGATTCAGGAACAGACGCAAGTGCCGACGCCGGTCGCGGCACAGTTCAAGATACGCTCAGATGAACAGCGAGTTCTACTTCGGGAAACACGATGGATTTTGGATTTTGGATTTTGGGTTGACGATTGGCGGGCGGCGAGTTCCGAGTTACGAGTTGCGAGTTACGAGCTGCGGGTTGCGAGTTGGGGGTGGCGGAGGGCGAAAGGCGGACCGGCCGAAGGCAGAAGACTGATGTCAGAAGTCAGAGTGCAGAAGTGTGGGGAGGAAGGGGAATTACAGAGGTGGGGCGGGAAGGAGCCCGCCCCGCAGAAACGTTCGGACTTTAGTCTATCTTGATGGCCTTGCGCGTGAGGGTGGTGTTGTCGCTTTCGAGACGGTAGAAGTAGACGCCTTGTGCGACGCGCCGGCCCTGGTCGTCGCGGCCGTCCCAGGTCAGGGAATAGGTTCCAGGGGTCAGGGGTCGGGGTCCGGAGAGGACCCGAACCAGTGCGCCGCTCGCGGAGCGGATGCTGACATTGGCCTGAGCCCGGCGCGGGATGCTGAACCGGATTGTGGCCACGCCGGTCATCGGGTCAGGCACGGGCCGTTCGAGCGCGACGACTTTGGGCAGGCCGGACTGCTCGGCGATGCCGCTGTGGACCCCGACCGTGACCGAGTCCTGCACCGTGTTGTTTGCCGGGTTCATGTCGGCCGAGAGCATCGTGGAGCAGGCCACGGGGAAGGTGCCGAGCGCGAGCGCGCTCCAACTGGCGAAGTTCAGCGTGTCACTCATTCCCATCCCGAGTGTGACCGAGACCGTGTCCGCGTAGTCGAGGCCGATGGCGAAGCGCGTGTCAAAAGTCTCGTTCGTGGTGCCGGCGTTGCGGACCACGGCCCGCGGCGCTATCGTCGCGCCTGAGTCGACCGTGCCCGGGGGCGCGAGGAGTTGCGTGCAGGCGACGTCCCGCACCCGCACAATCACCGAGCCGATCTGCTTGTCGTTGGCCGGACAGCGGTCGTTGCTGAGGCCGGTGGAGCAGCGGGTAGCATTCACGCCGCGCGCGGTCGCGGTCCAGGAGTCGAATGTCAAAGTCGCCGAATCCCCGGTAGCCAGGTTGGTCACATTCTGGGTATCCGCGTACGCGCCGATGCGGAAAACCACCGGGAAGGATGCCGCCTCGAGGCCGTAGTTCTTTACCCGGGCCTGGGGCGCGGTCGACGAACCCGAATCCACGGTGCCGGTCGGTGCGATGAGCAGGTAGGCGCCGACGTCATGCAGCTTGGGGACTTTGGCCCGGGCAAAGACGGCGGTGTCATAGTCCGGGATGCTGACCGGGGTATCCGAGGAGACGCCGGTCGTGTCCCACGCCAGGTGCTGGGCCGCGAAGTAGTCTACGGTACCGGCCTGGGAGTCCGCGACGTCGTCAATCGCCCGCACGAAGACCGAATCGGTCAGGCCGTATGTAATGTACGGCTCACCTTCGGTCATGTCGAAGACGATGTTGTTGCTGGGGAACGCGCGGTCGGTTATCGAGGAACGCCACGTGCGGAAGTCCCTTGACCAGAGCGGGGAGGAGGGAGGGCCGATGCCGAGGCGGATGCCGATTTTGTCCCGGGCCGCGTGCGTGAGGCGCACGCGGCCGAGCATGGTCGGCGCGTAGGCGATGCGGTCGTCCTGGTAGACGCCGACCTGGGCGGAGAGCTCCGTGTTCGTGGCCGCGACGTAGGACATCCACCAGTATCCGGACAGACCCCAGCCCGTGCCCCAGGAGTTGACCAGCTTGAAGGCGCCCGGGCCGTCGTGCGTGGTGATGGTATCGTTGTAACCGACGATGGTCACGACGTGGCCGCCGCGGTTGCTGCCGTACTTGTCGGCCACGCAGTAGGTGTAGTTGTAGTTCTGAATGTTGTCGAAGTTGGAGTAAACACTGATGCCGATGACCGTCGTGTACCCACTGTCGAGGCGCTGCCGGGCCCTGTTAATGCCCACGGAGTCGGTCATCGAGAACCAGCGGCTCGTGCTGCCGCGGTAGGGTATGGCGCGGGCATAGGCCGATTCAGACGGCCACGTGGTGCAGTCGTTCTGGTTGTAGGGGCAATCGGCCATGGTCGCGCAGCCCTGGTCGGCAATCAGCGCGTAGGCGGCGTTGGAGCCCGAGCCCTGGTCCGCGCCGCCGTTTATCTGGTTGTAGATGAACGCCGGGCTGAACTGGTGACTGGTCAGAGAGTCGTTCCAGTGGTGCTCCAGCCACTCGTAGTGGGTCTTCTGGTAGTACCCGATGGCCCACGCGCAGCACGAACCCTGGGAGCCCTGGTTCCCGACCGGCGGCATCTGGCTGGAGAGGTCGACCGAGACACCCAGGCTGCGGGGAGCGGACGGCACCAGCTTGTCCTCAACCATCCACGGTGCCGTGCGCGGGTCATCGCGAATCCACCCGCACGGGTGCAGTGGTTCAGCCTGAGCCTTTGCCTGGACTAGCAGCACTGCGGCAATCAGGACAAGGTAGCGATGACAGACGTGAAGTTTCATATGCATATCTCCCGACACAGGAAGCGACGGCGGTCATTGTCGAAACGGGAAAACCCTGATTCAGGGATTGCGGACAGCATAAGAGGCCGACGGCGGTGCGCGCCCACGGACATCGTCACCGCTTGATTTTACCCGACCCAGCGCGGACATCAAGGCCCGCACAAACGCGGGAGGCACTGGAGCGAGAAAGGGATAGCCGTGCCTTCAGCGCGAGTGACCAGCGACCAGATATGAGAGACCCTTCGATCGGACTCAGGGCGGCTCAGCGCCGGTTTCCAGTTACCAGTTCCGACAGCGTCGGGGCGACGTTGGCCTCTGCGGCCCCTGTCTGACAGTGCGCGTCGGTTTGCAGTCAGCAGGCGAGCCAATAGCGACATACAACGTACAGAGCCGGGTCGGCCAAGAACCACAATTCTCCCGTGGAGTGGGCGGCCCAGGGACTGCCTGGGGGGTAGCGTCTGCCGAACTGCCGCGCGGTACGCCAATCCCTTCAACTAGGGTTACTTGAAGCCGAAAGACGAGCCGAACGACGCCTCGAACGGCTTCTGGAACAGGAAGAGGTCAAGGTTGAGGTAAAGGTTGAGGTTCAGGGCAAGGTTGAGGCTAAGGTTGAGGTTGAGATTCGGGCGAAGACGCGCGTGCCGACGCGGGTCGCGACACAGGTCAGCATACTTTCAGACGAACGCCGAGACCTACTTCGAGAGACGCAACGCCCGCTCGGAGCGGGAAATACCAAATCACAAATCCCAAACTCCAAATCCCAAACCGCGAGCTCGAGTTGCGGGTTACGAGTTACGGGTTGCGAGTTGCGGGTTATGAGAGGCGGGAGGCGAGTTACGAGTTGCGAGCTGCGAGACACGAGCGGCGGTTGGCGGAAAGCCGTCGGTGCCTGAATCTGCGTAATCTGCGTAATCTGTGGATGACCTCTTCGCGTCTGCAGTTCAGCATTCTGTTCTCTGAGTTCTGCCTTCGCGGCCGAGACCCCTCGACAGAACTCGGGGCGACACTTGGCCTCGGCGGCCCCTGTCTGACAGTGCGTGTCGTCTGCGGTTTGTCCTCTCCGGGTTCGCCCTTTGCCATTTCCACTTTCCCCTTTCTCCTTGGCGTCTTAGCGGTTGTCTCATCTGCGATTGACTGACAGCGATAGGCGAATGGCAAATGGCGAGTGGCGAACGGTAGACTTCTGTTCTGGTTCTTGGGCCAGACGTGACTCTGTTGCTGGTCCTGCTATACTTGGATGATGGTCAAGAACGCGGCGGCGCTACAGCGGTTCGAGACGGAGTTCGTCCGCAGCGAGCCGGCCGATTTCGGCCGCAACCTCGCCATCGTTGAGGCGCTGGCGCAGGAAGCAGAAGCCCTGGGCGTGTTCCGGCGGCAGGACCCGCTTGAAGGTATCGAGACCATCGTCCGCGTGGCCCGGGCAGTCAACCGTGTTTGAGGCTCTGCTCAAGCTCTTGGCCCGCGAACTCGACCGGGCCCAAATCCCCTACATGATCATCGGCGGCCAGGCGGTTCAGCTCTATGGCGAACCCCGTATGACCCGCGACATTGACCTGACTCTCGGCCTGGACAGCGAAGGGCTCGACCGCGTCCTCCGGGTGTGCGGCGCGTGCGGGCTCAAGCCTCTGCCCGCCGCCCCGGCGGAATTCGTGCGCGAGACCATGGTGCTGCCCGCGCTCGAAGAGCGAACCGGCATCAGGGTAGACTTCGTCTTCTCGTTCACTGACTATGAACGGCAGGCAATCGGCCGCAGCCGGCCGGTTGAAATCGGCGGGGTGAGCGTGCGGTTCGCGGCGTTGGAAGACGTCGTCATCCATAAGCTCGTGGCCGGCCGGCCCCGCGACATGGAGGATGCGCGCAGCATCGTCATCAAGAACCCCGGTCTTGACCGCGGCTACGTCGAGGAGTGGCTTGGTGGATTCGACCGCGCACTTGACCGCGACATCACTTCTTCTTTTCGCCGGCTCCTCGGATCCTGACCGCAGAACGCACTCGCGCCCGAGGACCGAGGTAGGAACTAACCACAAAGGCACGAATACTCGAACCAACCGAAGTCAGATGTCAGAAGCTAGATGCTAGAAGTCAGAATGCAGAAGTGCGGGCGTCCGGGCCTGGACGGTATCTCGTTTGGGGCGGTGGCTGGCACTTGCGTCGAGCGGCATTATGGTTATCATTCATGGCGTGAATAACCGTCATGAGGTGCTTGGGCGCTGTCTTGCTCCGGCCCTGCGGCGTGCGTTGTCGCGTGCGCCGGTTGTGGTGCTGACCGGTGCGCGCCAGACCGGCAAGACGACACTGGCGCGTGACATTCTCGGCCAGGGCCGCGCATACGTGAGTCTGGACGATGTGGAGATGGCCGACCGGGCCGAGCGTGAGCCGGACACCCTCCTGGACGCCCAGGCTCCGCTGACCATTGATGAAGTGCAGCGCAGCCCGGGGTTGCTTCTGGCGATAAAGCGACGGGTTGACCGCAAGCGCGTGGCGGGGCAGTTCCTCCTGACCGGCTCGTCGAATCTGGCCCTGCTCGGCCGAGTCTCCGAGTCGCTGGCCGGGCGCGCGGTGTACAAGACACTTGTGCCCATGACGTGTTCCGAACGGGCCGGCGGCGGCGCGTGCGGCCCCTGGAGTGTTCTTGTGGAATCGCCCGAGCGCCTGCGCGGAAGGCGGGTGCGGAGCATGGACTGGCGAGATGCGGCGTTGGCCGGCGGGCTGCCGCCTGCCGCGCTGGCCCGGGACCGCGAAACCCGCGTCGAGTGGTTGGACGGGTACGTGAAGACGTATCTGGAGAGGGACCTGCAGATGCTCTCGACCATCGAGCGCCTGGCCGACTTCCGCCGCCTTCTGCGCATCACCGCGTTGCGCACGGGGCGACTGATGAACCAGAGCGACATGGCGCGCGACGCCGGGCTTTCGCAGCCCACGGCCCACCGCTACCTCGACCTGCTTGAGGCTTCGTATCTGCTTCAGCGGTTGCCCGCCTACGCCGTGAACCGCACGAAACGACTGGTCAAAGCGCCGCGGCTCTTCCTGAGCGATACGGGTCTGGCCTGTTTCCTGGCCGGTCTGCACGCGTCCGGGCAGATTGCCGCCAGCGACATGGCGGGCTTCATCCTGGAGAACGTCGTACTCAGCGACCTGCTGGCCTGGCGAGAGACCCTGACCCCTGCCCCGGAAGTGCTGTACTGGCGAACCACCGCCGGTAAGGAAGTGGATTTCGTCATCGAAAGTGAAGGCAGGTTGACCCCCGTCGAGGTCAAGGCGACCAAACGTCCGCGGTTGGATGACACGAGCGGGCTCAACGCCTTTCTAGATGAGTATCCTGATGCCGCCGCGCACGGTCTTCTCATCCACACGGGCGAGGCCATCGAACCGATGTCGCCGCGCATCTGGGCGATTCCGCTGGCTCTTGCTCTTGGTGTGGCCGGAGACAATTCCAGGGACGCAGTAAGCGACTCCTGACGCGTTAGCGGGCTACGTCCGCCAGTTCAGACTGCAGAGTGCAAGTATCAAAGGTCAAAGTCGCCGGGGTGGAAGGCGAACAGCCTACCGATTTCAGATTGTAGATTCCAGACTCTAGATTGTAGATTGTCGGAGCCGGGACTTGGCGGCCTTTGCGAGCTTGGCGGCTATCTGATTTCCGATTGACGATTGCCGAGTGGCGATTTGGGGCGAGACCCCTCCGTAGCGTCGGGGTGACACGGACCCAGGGTTCGGGGGTTCCGGGGTTCAAGGGTTCCGGCAGGAAATCTGCGTCATCTGCGTAATCTGCGGATAGTCCTTTCCCGGCCTTGGCGGTTTCAGATTGTCGAGTGTCGATCGGCGGAGAACGGACAGCGGTTGGCGGATGGCGGTCGGCGGTTTGCGCTAGGGGACGAGGCGGAGGAAGCGGCGCGGGGTCAGCGTTTCTTCCTGCCGGAGTCCCGGCTGAGCCAGCGGTCGCGGAGCCAGTCGAGCGCGCCCGGGGTCATCAGCCAGGGTTTGCCTAAGTCGTGGAGAACGAAGACGGCCTCGTCGTCAATTACCAGGCTGGAGCTGTCGGGCAGCTCGTCAGGCTCGGGACGAAGTGCTATCAGGTACTCAGGGACGAGCCCGTTGGACCGGAACGCCCCTTCCAGCGTGTCACGCGCCCGGTCGGCATCGCCCCAGGTTCGGAACTCAAGCAGAGCCCGCGCGTACTTCCAGCAAGCAGAGTCCTCGTCGTGCCGTTCGAGCAGCCCGACCGCGGCGCGGTCATTCCCTACGGCGAGCAGCCAGCCGACGAGGCTGTAGCGGACGCCCTGATTGTCGCGCGGGTTGAGGAGGAGCAGCGCGCGCGCGTGCTTTATCGCGGCCTCATCTTCTCCTTTGTCCCATAGGAAATTGGCGAACAGGAAGCGGGCCCGCATGTACGGGCGAGTCGCGTGGATTCTCCAGAACCGGCCGGCGTCTTCCTTGAGAGATTCGGGGCCGATGGCACGTTCGCCCGCGGCCACGGCGGCTTCAAGCAAGCGACGTTCCTCGTCCGATGTGGTCGCTTCCTCAGCCAGCACGCAGTAGGCATCGGCGCAATCGGGCCAGAGTTCAAGGGCCTTGCGCGCAATCTCGATGCGGCGTTTGGCGCTCCTTTCTTCCCAGGCGTCATAGACGAGGTCCTGGGCCTTGTCACCAGGCGTCAGCTCGGGCATCTCAAGCTCATCGAACGACTTGCCGACGAGGCTCTGCGTGAACTTATAGAATTCCTCATCCGACTCGAACTCCCTGTCTCGCACGACGCGGTCGAGGGCCTCCGACGCGCGGGCAGCCTCGGCCCGGAGCACTCTCGGGTCAGACAAGTCCTTGAGTTTACGTTTCATCGCAAGTAGATTAGCATCTTCGGCGCAAGTCGTCAACTTGCCGCTTCGGCCTGAGCTTGCGCTTGGGCTTGCGCCGAGGCTAGGGGATCAAGCGGAGGAAGCGGCGCTTGCCGACTTTGAGGACTGCCGGCGAGGCGACTTTGACGAGCAGGGCCGCGTCGGTTATGCGCTGGTTGTCGAGGTGGAAGGCACCTTCTATCAGTTTGCGACGGGCTTCGGTCTTGGAGGGGAGAAGCCCGGCGGTGACGACAAGGTCGATGATATTGATGCCGGCGGCAGGAATCTTGAATTCGGGCATGTCGTCCGGCAACTGCTTGTCCCGGAACACGCGGTCGAACTCGGCCGCGGCTTCGTCGGCGGCCGGGCGTGAGTGGTAGACGGCGATGACGTCTTTGGCAAGCTCGGCTTTGATGTCGCGCGGGTTCGCACCCGAGGCGAGTTGCTGCTTCACCGCGGCAATCTCAGATTCCGGCCGGTCGGTGCAGAGCTCGAGGTAGTTGACGATGAGGCTGTCCGGGATGGACATGAGCTTGCCGAACATCTCGCGCGGCGTCTCGGTGATGGCGACGTAGTTGCCGTAGGACTTGGACATCTTCTGGGTGCCGTCGAGCCCGACGAGCAGGGGCATGGTTATCACGACCTGCGGTTCCTGGCCGAATTCGCGTTGGAGTTCGCGGCCCACGAGCAGGTTCCAGTACTGGTCCGCGCCGCCGAGCTCGATGTCGGCTTTCACCGCGACCGAGTCATAGCCCTGGAACAGGGGGTAGAGGAGTTCGTGGACGTGAATCGGGTCGCCGGCGGCGAGCCGTTTCTTGAAGTCTTCGCGCTCGATGAGCCGGGCGACCGTATACTTGGCAGCAAGTTTGATAATGTCCGTGCCGTTCATGGGCTTGGACCACTCGGAGTTGTAGCGGAATTCGCAGCGGTCAGGCAGGAGGATCTGGAAGACCTGTTCCTTGTACCGTTCCATGTTGGCCTGAATCTGTTCGTCGGTGAGTTGGGGACGGGTCTTTGAACGGCCTGATGGGTCGCCGATGCTGCCGGTGAAGTCGCCGATGATGAGCACCGCGACGTGGCCCGCGTCCTGGAACTGGCGGAGCTTGCGCAGGGGCACGGCGAACCCGAGATGGATGTCCGGGCCCGAGGCATCAATGCCCAGTTTGACGCGTAGCGGATTGCCGGTCTGCCGCGACTTGTCGAGCTTGGACTGGAGCTCGGCTTCGGTTTCGAGGCGGTCGATGCCGCGGAGCAGAGGGCTATCGGCTAACGGCTTGCGGCTATCGGACTCAGATGTCTTGCCGTCAGCCGTCAGCCGTCTGCCGTCAGCCATCTTCACATTTTGTACGTGCCGAAGTCTTCCGGGCTCATCGTGCGCATCTTCTCGCGCAGGTCCTTCAGCCGGTCTTCGTCTTCGGCGGTAATCCACTGTCCGGCCTTTTCCATGACCGCCTCGGCGATGTAAATCGGCGCTTCGGCGCGCAGGGCCAGTCCGACTGAGTCGGAAGGCCGAGCGTCAACCGCCACGACCCGGTCACCGGCCTCAATCACGACTTCCGCGAAGAAGGTCTCGTTTTCGAGCTTCGTGATTATCACTCGGCGGATGTGGCCCTGGAGCCCTTCGACCAGCAGCCGCATCAGATCCAGGGTCAGGGGCCGGGGGAACTTGGTCTTTTCGAGGGCGTAGGCTATGGCAGAGGCTTCGAGCGGGCCGATGAATATCGGCAGGACCCGGTCGCCGTCGCGCTCGCGCAGGAGCACGACCGGCGAGTTGTTCACATTGTCGAGGAGTATTCCTTCAACGCGGGCTTCAATCACGCAGGTTCTTCGGCGACCCAGAGCTTCACTGTCGCCGAGACCTCATGACCGAGTTTGACCGTAACGTCATACACTCCCGGGCCTTTGATGGGCTCGGCAAGGACGATGGAGTGTTTGTCGATCTCGTGACCTTCCGCAGCCAGCAGCGTGGCGATGTCGGCGTTGGTGATGGAGCCGAACGCGCCTTCCTGGCCCATTTTGATGGTCGTCTTCACCGAGACCAGGCCGAGGCGGCCGGCGAAGTCGGTGAGCCGCTTGGTTATCTTCGCGTCCTTGGAGGCAAGCTGCTTCTTGATGGATTCAAGCTGGGCGAGCTGGGTCTTGGTTGCTTCCAGCCCTAACTTGCGGGGCAACAGGTAGTTACGCGCGTAGCCCGGTTTGACGTTGACGACCGCACCACGGGTCCCGACCCGCTCGATGTCGGAAAGCAGGATGACTTTCATCAGGGGTTGAACGGAAGCAGCGCCATGCTCCGAGCGGTCTTGATGGCGCGCGCGAGGCGGCGCTGGTGACGGGCGCACACGCCCGACATCTTGCCGGATACTATCTTGCCCTTCTCGGTCAGGAAGTCGCGCAGGTGCGGGTCCCGGTAATCGACTTCCGTCATGCTACGGTCGCAGAAGTAACAAGTTCTCTTACGGCGGATTGGTTGCTTGCGTCTCATAATCGTGTCTGTGAGGATAGAGAAAAAGCCGTGACTGTCAAGGAAGGCAATCATGAGGAAAAGACGAAGCCAGAAGTCAGAAGGCAGAATAGTGAAGTCAGAAGTGAGGAGGCGGAGAGGAATATCCGCAGATTACGCAGATTACGCAGATTCCCAGGGGTTGGATGAAGTCATAAGCCGGGAGCTAGAAGTCAGAACGGCGGAGGCGGAGAGGAATATCCGCAGATTACGCAGATTTCCAGGGGTCGGATGAAGTCAGAAGTCTGAATGACCGGGTCGGGCGGACGCGGAGAAAAGAGAAGGGGCGCGTGGAGACGCGCCCCGGTGATTCACTGAGACGGGACTATCGGGCGATGAAGAACTTGGCGGTCGCGGTTTTGCCCGCGGCATCGAGTTGGGCGAAGTAGATGCCTGCAGTCGTACCGGCAAAGCTCAGCGTCTGAAGACCGGCGTCGAGCACCCGGTCCTCGCTGTGCGCGAGGCGCCCGGCGGCGTCGAAGATGCGCAGTTTGACCTTGCCGGCAGCGGGGTTGTTGAACGCGAGTCGCACACCGCCCTCAGTCGGAATCGCGCGCAGGCCAAAGAGCGCAGGCTTCACCGGATGCCGGTCCGCGATGCCGGTCCAGTCGTTGCGGTTGAACCAGACTGAATTGTAGGCCGTCGTGTCCCACGACACGTAGACGACGCCGTAAGTCCCGGATGCGAGCCATTGTATCCGTGGTCGCTCAATCCAGTTCGGCGAGTGGTCGCTGACCGTGTCCTGAGCGGACCAACTTGCTGCGTCGTAGCCCGCGTGGGCGTACATGATGGTGCGGTCCGAGCCGTACTCGCGGTGGACGACGGCGAATCCATCGCCGTGGCTGCCGGTCACGTCCGGTATTTCGCGATTGGCCAGTGTGTCCGGAATGCTCTTGACGTAGAAATGTGCTCCGCCGTCGTAGCTAGCGAGACCCTGGGTAAAGAATGCAGTACCAAGTTCGTGAGTGTAGGCCATGAGCAGAGTGTCGTGCCATGCCGCCAGGCTGCTGGTCCCGTAGGTGACGGTGGTCGGCTCGTTCACCGCAACCGTGTGCCACGTGCTGGTCGAGTCGTCCATCCACGTGAGCGCCGGGCACAGGGTATCCGCGGCGCGCTTGTACATGAAGGACGCCCACAGCCAATTACCGCCGCTCGGGTACCCGATGTTGACCGCACAGTCGATCATCCCGCCAGTACACCAGTCGACTTTGGTGCCGTAGCGGGTCCAAGGCTGACCGGTTCCGTCGGCCCAGGCGTAGAGCAGGCTGTCACCGTCGGTTCGCGCGAAAGCGTACACGCGCTGGCCGGGCCACTCCTCTTCGGCCGAGCACATCGCCAGTTCCGTGACCTGCGCCGGTGCGGTGGCAAACACCGTGTCCGCCCACGCGCCGGACGGGAACTGAACCATCTGGCCGTTGGACGCATCGACTTTCAGGCAGACTACTTGGTTGAGATCGGGGACGGGGTACGTCACGTAGAAGTAGGCGCCGGTGCAGGTTCCTTCGAGGTCGCCGGGCGGCGTCATGCCCGACCCGTTGCCGTCGTACGTCTCGGTCCATGACGTACCTCCATCGGTGGAAAGGTCGAAGTTGAGGTGGGTCTCGGCGCCGTACTGGCGCAGCATGGCGACCAGGAGGTTGTTGTTCACGGAGTTCCGGTCAAAGGCCGTGCAATAGGCGCTGTCGCGATTGCCGACGCGGACGTTCGGGCCCCAGTCGTCGGTCTCGAGTGTCGGTATCGGCGTGCGCCAGTTGATGCCGACAAAGGCGTTGCGCAGGTCGAACGAGCCGCCGAGGTTGCGGAATTGCGCCAGGGCTTCGTCGTAGTCGCCGAAGTTCCAGAGCCGCTCAATCGCGCGGACCGCATCGTCGGCGCCGGGCGTCCCCGGTTCGACATGGATGCGCGCGTTGGCCCGTTCAGCCGGGCTTAGCCGCTCCAGCGCAAGCCATGGCGCCGACGGGCCGGTTGAGGCCGCCGGCGAGGCGGCAGCCGTCCGGTGCGGCACGACTGTCGGTGGCGGCATCATTCTCACTGGGGTAAGCCCGGCCATGGCAGAGGTCACGGCCAGACAGAGTACTGCTATCGCTTTCACGTTACCTCCGTGGGTTTGTGGTGTTGCTGCTGTGGTTCATCGGGCGGCGGGCGGCAGAGACTCGGCCGCGCCAGGCGGTTCGGCCAGGGCGGAGCTGATTTCGAGCTTGCCTTCGAGCTGGCTTAGGCGCTTCAGAGCGTCGTCGTACTTGTTGTGGGCGTTCTTGAGGTGGGTGCCCACCATGTCGAAGTCGCCGCGGAACTTGCTGAAGTCGCCTTGGAGCCGGCCAAGGTGGCTGAGAATCTCCTCGGCCCGTTTCTCGATCTGCAGCCCGCGCAGGCCGAAGACAATCGCCTGCAGGTAGGCATAGAGGCTGTTGGGTGAGACCGGGATGACGCGGCGCGAAACGGCGTAGGCGCTCAGGTTCTCTTCGTCCGGTTCGTCCTTGATGATGGTTTCGTAGTAGACGTTCTCGGCCGGGATGTACATCAGCGCGAAGTCGTAGGTGCCCTCGTCGGGCAGGATGTACTTCTTCGCGATGGCGTCGACGTGCTTCTCGACGTCGGAGATGAAGCGCCTGCGCAGGGCCTTCCGTTCCGCGTCTCCGGCAGCGGAGAGGCGCTGGAAGTTCTCCAGCGGGAACTTGGCGTCAATCGGCACCAGCTTGGGCCCAAGCCGGATGACCGCATCCACGGTCTCGCCGCTTTGGAAACGGTGCTGGAGTTCGTAGTTTTCAGGCACGACCTGGGCGAGGAGGTTGCCGAGGAAGAGCTCGCCGATGACCCCGCGCAGCTTCGGAGCCTTGAGAATCTGCTGGAGCGAGGCGATGTCCTTGCCGACTTCGAATATCTGCTGCGAGGATTTGGAGAGTTCGCCCATCGTGGCCGAGACTTCGCGGATGACGCGGGCCGCGTTGTCGAGCCGGGTGTTGACCTGCCCGGTCGTGTCGCGCATCGAGTTGTCGAGGCTCGTCAGGCGCTGGTTCATCTGGGAGGTGAGTTCGGCCAGTTGCTGGCCGGCGGCCTTGGTGTTGTTGGCAATGGCGTCAGCGGTTTCTCGGCGCAGGGCGGCCATCTGGTCCTGCATGAGCGTGAGGCCCTGCGGGTCGCTCTGTTGACCGGCAACGCGTTTGTACAGCAGTACGATGAGAACGAGGATGGCGACGGCGCAGCCGATGACGATAATAGTTCCAAGAGCACCCATGGTACCATCAGGATAGGGCGGGCGGCCCGGCGGTCAAGCGCGGCTTCGTGGTCCAAGAACCGGTACAGGACTTTACCACCAAGGCTCGCACGTCGAGGGCCGGTCGAAGTCAGAAGCCAGATGTCAGAATAGTGAAGTCAGAACTGCGGACGGACGGACAACCACAGATGACGCGGACTGCGCAGATGGACGCGGATAAGGACTGGTCTGGTTCATTGGTGTCCTGCTTGGCGGCCTTGGCGGTTCAGTTCCGGTCTTCGGGTTCGGTCTGCGGGCTGCCGGTGCTTGACTGGCGCGGGGTGAGGTGTAGGCTGTCAGGGAGAATAGTGAATGGTGAATTGTGAATAGTGAAAGCACGACGCGCGCAGCCATGCGATTCTGCGGCTGGCTGCGGGCGCCGCTTTTCATCCTCGTGCTGGCTGTAGTCGGTTGCCACAGAGAGGGCAGGCCGTCGGCGCCGCATCTGTTCGGGCCGCAGGCGGGCCAGCCCGGCGAGACTCTGTTCTTCCGGGCGGTCGCGAGGGACCCGCAGGGCGGCAACCTGTCATACCGGTTCGACTGGGACGACGGCTCGGTCCCGGTCTGGACTACGGAGTTGGGTTCCGAGGATACGTTCAGACTGCCCCATGTCTTCGCCGACTCCGGCCGGCGCAACGTCGCGGTGCGGTGCCGGAACGAGGCGCGGCTGGAATCCGACCCGTCGGTCCCGCTCGCGGTTCAGGTCGGATTCCTCGGCCCGGTGATGCCGGCAAGCCCGCTCGGGCTGGAGCAAGCCGTCATCGACTCGATGGTGGTATTTACGGCCAGCGTCCAACACGTCCGTGGCGAGAGCGTGGCCGCACAGTTCGGCTGGGGCGACACGCTCGGGAGTTGGACGGGATTTGCGCCGACCGGCGCGACCGTCGCGGACAGCCATCGCTATAAACAGACCGGTGCGTTCAACGTGCGCGTGCGCGCGCGCGACCGGGCCGGCAACACAAGTCCGTGGTCTGTCGCCGCGCCGGTGGTCGTTGGGCTTGCGCCGCTGGGGCCGCCGCTGAACCTCCGGCTTTCAGCTATGATCGGGATCCAGGTGAGGATGAAATGGGAAACCGGCGCAAACGAAGATTCGGTCCGGTACGCGGTCTGGTTCCGCCAGTGCGACAGCGCCGGATTCGTCAAAGTCGTCGAGGTCGTCGGCTTGTACGCGGACCACGACCCGCTCGGCGCAACCGGTTGGTACACTGTTTCGGCCCTGCGTTCCAACGAGGAAGTGTTCGCCGCCGAGACATTGACCACGGTCCCGGTCTACTCCGACACGCTCGTGGTCCGCGAGTTGAACGCGGATTCGGCCAGCGGCTACGGGTGGGACAGTACTTCGGGCGCGAGCCATCAGGGGTCGATGCTCGACCCTGCCGAGGCCGGGCGGATTGACTGGTATTTCACCGACCTGACTCCGGGATACCTGGGCCCGACGTTCTACTTCGCGAGCGCCGAGTTCGGGCCGGAAGACCCGGGTGGAGTCGTGCCGCCCGGGCCGTGGCGTCGGGCTCGGTTGATGGGAATACATGGCAACGTTCAAGACCCATTGCCGGAGTACGATTCGCTCTACTATCAGCGGGTGGTCGACGCGAGTTCCTTCCAGGCCAATGTAGCGGTATACACACCGGAAGGCCGCTACGCGCTGGTGAGCGCATACGGTCCGAATTCAAATGACGGCAGCATCAAAGTAGTCTCGTGGTTCCAGCCGATACCCGGACTCCGCCTGATTCAGCACCCGAAGTCCGCTTACGGCAGACGGCTAACGGCTGACGGCCAGGAATCCGAGGCCGGCAGCCGATAGCTTTCTGCTCTGCGCCGCGTCGTCGCGACGAATCCCTGGCCGCTAGTTCTGTTTCGTGTTGGCGTCGGTTACGAAGCCAGCAGCGGGCGCGATTGCGGTCTCGCCCGCGTCCCAGTTGTAGACAGTGTTGAGCAGTGAGTTGAAGAGTTCGTAGGCTCGCGTGCCCGAGCCGCAGCCGTTGACAATGAACGAGAAGGCAAACGTGTCGGTCTGGCCGAACAGGAAGCCGGACAGGCTGAACACGCCGTTGATGTAGCCGGTCTTGGCCGCGACGTGGGGGCCGACGTCGAGGTTGCGCCTGATGAGCGTGCCGGGCCGGCCCGGGACCGCCAGGGTGGAGATAAACAGGTCGCGCCACTTTGATTCATAGACGGTGACCAGCAGTCCGGCGAGAGTGCCGGCGGTGGTGCGGTTGCGGTGGGACAGGCCGCAACCGTCCCAGATCCGCAGGCTGGGGTGGTTCACTCCGCGCTCATCCAGGAACGAACTTATGAGCCGGGACGCATCGGTCGCGTGGTCGCGGCTGAGGATTTCGAGCATCCACTCGGCTTCGGAATTGTCGGACTCACGGTCGGCCAGGACGAGGTGGCGGTAGCCGGGGAAGTCGGGCCGGGCGTTCAAGCCCAGCGAGTCCACGAACTTGCGGTTGGCCCGGTGGAGGTGGGCGCGGAGGTCCGTCGAGTCGAGCCGGGCGTCGAGTACGCGCACGAATGACGAGTCCCAGTGTTCAAGGGCGCAGGCGGTGACCAGCAGTTTCTGGTTCGAGGCCGGGGATAGCGGCAGGTACGCCCCGAGGTCGTAGAGGAGCGAGTCGCGCGAGCAGGAGTATATGGCGATGCCGGTGCGCCAGCCGGCGCTGCCGTACGTCCGGACCTGGGCGTCGAGCCCGGGCTTGAGGTCGAACCGGTAGACGGGGACAGCAGTCGGGCGCGGCGGGGGCGGGACCGGGGTGTCGGCGTTGAACGGGACGAAGGCCAGCGCGAGAATCAGGACCAGTAGCATCGGTTGTGCGGAGAGTTCAAGTCGCTAACGTTTCCCCAATCAGGAAGTCGTGGGCGGACATCGCGGCGAGCGCGCCGTCGCCGACCGCGGTCGCAACCTGGCGCAGCGGCGTGTTGCGTACGTCGCCCGCCGCGAAGACTCCGGGCGCGGTCGTGCGGAGCCGGTCATCGGCCTTGACGTTGCCGGAGTCGTCGAGCGCGACCAGGCTTGAGCACCAGCCGGTGTTCGGCAGCCAGCCGACGTAGATGAACGCGCCGCCGACCGGCAGGACGAAGGTTGGCGCGTCTTTCAGGTTCTTTACGGTTAGACCCTCGACGCGCTCCGTGCCGTTAATCGACTCGACCACGCAGGAGAGATGATAGGTGACGTTCTCGCGTTCGCGCAGGCGCTGCTGCACGAACGGGCACGCGCGGAACTCGTCGCGGCGATGGATGAGATGGACGCGCGAGGCGATGTTCGAGAGGTACAGTGCCTCGTCCAGGGCGGAGTCGCCGCCGCCGATGACCGCGACCTCGCGGCCCTTGAACAGTGGGCCGTCGCAGACCGCGCAGTACGAAACGCCGCGCCCCGAGAGTTCCTTTTCGCCGGGGACGCCGAGCAGTTTCGGTTTGACGCCGGTGCAGACGATGACCGCCGCAGCCGCAACCGGACCGGCGGTGGTCGCGACCTCGAAGCCGGTCGGGCCGGACTTGATACCGGTCGCCTCGGCGTTCAGCACCTCGCAGCCGAACCGGATTGCCTGTTGTTCCATGGTCTGGGCCAGCAGCATACCGCTCACCGGCTCGGAGAAACCCGGGTAGTTTTCGACCTCGGATGTGAGCGCCATCTGACCGCCGGCGAACGACTTCTCCAGGACCAGCGTCCGGTGGCCGGAGCGGGCGGCGTAGATGCCGGCCGTGAGGCCGGCCGGGCCGCCGCCAACGACGAGGATTTCGGTCTGCTTCACGGCAGAGTATTCTAAGAGAAAAGGCGCGGAAGGGCAAGCACTACCGCGCCCGAGAGACCCACGCGCTCGGCTATGCGCGACAAGCGTCCCGGTCCCGCGGACAACGACCATTTGACACGGCGTCGATGGAGCCTAGAATTCCGTTAAGAGTCACGATGTCTGAAACATGGCCGAGAGGCGCGTCCAGGGTCTTCTGCCGGCACGTTTCGTCGGCCCCAATATAGGGAGGTACGTTGTGAGATGCAGGTCAAGAGCAGTTCTGCTCGTACTCGCAGTCGTTGCACTAGCGCCGTCCTTGGGTGTCGCGCAGTACGCGCCCAAATGGCACGTCGGCGACTGGTGGGTGACAAAGACGTGGGCGAAGTCCTGGAACGCGAGCCCGCCCTTCCGGGTGTGGCGCTATCACCGCTACGACGTTGTTGGCTTCAAGAAAGTTGGGAAGCGGGACTGCTTCGTGCTTGAGACCCGACTGACGGGTCCCACGGGCGAACCCGCCACCAGAACCAACGATGTGCTGTACGTGCAGGTGGGCGACTGGCTTGTGGTCAGGCAGGAGATAGGTCACACCTATAACGATACGGTGTGCCCCCCTTTGGTACGGAATGCCCCGCTCGGTCTGTTCGGTCCGTACGGAATTGGAGAGCCACGTCTGCCTCGGTTCCCACTGCGCCTGGGCGACCCGGACACGACGTTCAAGCTCAAGAAGCGTGACGACGGCTTCGCCGAACTGCGCGAGATATCGAGCATCGCCGACCCGGTATCGGTCAAGCGCCTGCTCGACGATGGAGACTCGGCGGGCGCGCGTGTGGTGCGGCCAACCGGCGTTGTCTATCAGGTGCGAAATGAAGGAGGAGGCGACCTTGAGACTGACAACAGGCGGATAGTTCAGAGCCTCCAGCTTTGGAGTGATGACCAACCGTGGCGCGTGTATGAAGAAGTCGTCCAGTACGACGGACCGATGCTTGTGCGTCGGGTCATTGAGCGTACCTGGCTCATCGCCACGAGCCGGCAGGGCAGGTAGCTATGCGTATGCGTTCAACTCTGGCATTCTCGCTCACGCTGGCGGCGGTCTCCTTCACCGGCGCACAGCCGTACCAATATACCGAACTCGGCCTCGTTCCCGCGCCATGGTCTGGGTGGTGGTGGCCGGAGTTAGACGTTGGACCGTCCGGCGGGCCTTACCTTTGGCAGTGCAGGTGACGCAGGTTGATGGTGATCGAGCACGATGCCTCTGAGCGAGGAGCGCCAGCGGAGCAGAGGAGTTCAGAGAGCAGCGGCAGTAAGTAGACGCAACCAAGGAAGACTGAATGCAGGCGCACCAGAAGGTGCTCCTGCCGGTTCACTTCCCTCGGCTCAGCAGCACGGCGAGCAGGGCTCGCTGGGCGTGGAGCCGGTTTTCGGCCTGGTCCAGCACGATTGACTGGGGACCGTCAAGGACTTCGGCGGAAATCTCTTCCCCGCGGTGCGCGGGCAGGCAATGGAGCACTTTGGCCTCGGGCTTGGCCTGGGCCATCAGTTCCCGGTTAAGCTGGTACGGGCGGAAGATCTGCTTTCGTTGTTCGGCTTCATCTTCCTGGCCCATGGACGCCCAGACATCGGTATAAATGAAGTCCGCGTCCTTTGCCCCGGCCTTCGGGTCGTAGGTCAGGACGATACTCGCACCGCTTATCTTGGCGTATTCGAGGGCCTTGACGACGACTGCCTGCCTGGGTTCGAACCCTTTGGGCGTAGCCACGCGCAGGTTGATGCCGACCAGGCCGCAGGCGAGCATCAGCGAATTGCAGACGTTGTTGCCGTCGCCGGTCCAGCAGATGGTGGCGCCTTCAAGGCTGCCGCGATGCTCGAGCACGGTCAGCAGGTCGGCGAGAATCTGGCAGGGGTGCTCCTCGTCGCAGAGGGCATTAACCACGGGCACCGTGGCGTTCTCGGCCAGTTCGGTAATCTTCCAGTGCTCGAACACCCGGGCGACGATGCAGTCCACCCAGCGCGACAGGTTGCGTGCCACGTCCGGAACGGTCTCGCGTTTGCCCAGCCCGATGTCCGCGGGCCCGAGGTACGTGGCCGTGCCGCCCAAGTCCTGCATCGCCTTCTCAAACGTGACGCGGGTCCGCAGGGACGGCTTCTCGAATATCAGCGCCGCCATGGTGCCGGGCGCGAGGTCGAGGCGGGGCTGGTTCTTAAGCGCCTGCTTCAACTCGATTGACTTCTTCATCAGTTCGAGGATTTCGTCTTTGGACAGGTCGTTGATTGATCTCAGGTCTTTTGTCATAGTATGTAGCGGCTCAGGTCCTTGTTCTCCACAATGTTCTTCAGCTTGTTACGGACATAGGCCGCGGTGACCGTCTGCACGGTGACCGACGGGTCCGGCAGCCGGAACAGGATGTCGTCGAGCAGCGCGGTCATGACGGTGTGCAACCGGCGGGCGCCGATGTTCTCGGTCTCGGTGTTTACCCGCTCGGCGATTGCGGCAATCTCGTTCACCGCATCTTTCGTAATAGTCAGCTTCACGCCTTCGCTTGCCAGCAGCGCGGTGTACTGCCGGGTGAGCGAGTTCTCCGGTTCGGTCAGAATGCGGCGCAGGTCGGCGCCGGTCAGCGGCTGGAGTCCGACCCGGATCGGGAACCGGCCCTGGAATTCGGGAATCATGTCCGAGGGCTTGACCTTGTGGAACGCGCCCGCGGCGATGAAGAGAATGTGGTCGGTGCGCAGCATGCCGTACTTGGTCAGCACGCTCGAACCCTCGACCACGGGCAACAGGTCACGCTGCACCCCTTCGCGCGAGACGTCCGGGCCCGAGGTCGAAGGCGCGGTCGTGACAATCTTGTCAATCTCGTCGATGAAGACGATGCCCGACATCTCGGTGCGCTGCCGGGCCTCGGCAACCACCTCGTCCATGTCAATCAGCTTCTGCGCCTCTTCCTGGGGCAGCAGGCGCTTCGCCTCGCCAACGGTCAGCTTCCGCTTCTTGGTGTGCTTGGGCATGGCGGCGGACATCAGGCCCTGCAGCTCGATTGCCATCTCCTCGCCGCCCATCTGTGACAGCATCTCGGAGAACGGCGTGAACTGGCTGGTGTATTCAATCTCGATGCTCCGCTTGTCGAACACGCCGTCGCGATAGAGCGTGCGGAGCCGGTCCCGGGCCGCGCCCACGGTCTCGCCCGGGTCGCGCGCACCGAGCCGCGTGTCAGCCATCAAGAGGTCGAGGATGCGCTCCTCGGTCA
>JAPLUO010000326.1 GCA_026397595.1 Caldifarciminota bacterium | reverse complement strand
TAATGGCGTTGCTGCGGTCCTATCACCAGCGCGGGCGCGACCTGAAGGACCTGCTGGACAATATCGAACCCTGAGGGGGCGACCCCTTATCATCACACCACTATCCCAAACAACCGGTTTGCAGCTTTCGATTTCTCTGCGGGCTCCCGGTATTGCTTGACGCGTCCTCGCATGAGTGCTAAAATGTCGTGTCATATTAGCGGAGGATATCAGGTGCTGAATGACCCAAGAATAGCAAGACTCTTCGAATTGTTGATCGATAAGAACATCCCCGGCATTGAGCCGGTGTTTGCGCCTCGACTCGATTCATGGGTCAGCTACCCGGCAATTGAGGCCGAGCTCGGCACCGATGCCGACCACGCAGCACTGCTGCTTGAAGACCTTTCCCGGCTGGGCTACCTCAGCAGGCAATTCCACGACAAGGTGCTGTTCTGCCCGGCCTGCAATTCCCAGGACCTGAAACTTAATACGGTGTGCCCGAAATGCCGGTCCGCCAACCTGGCGCGGCAGCGGGTCCTCGAGCACAAGAACTGCGGCTATATCGGAACCGAATCGGAGTTCACAAAGAGCGGCGGTCGTGCCTGCCCGAAGTGCCGGGTCGAGTTGGTGCTCGTGGGCAGTGACTACGTGAGCCGTGGATTGCGGCACCGTTGTCTGGCTTGTGATGCAGTAATCGAGAGCCCGGAAGAGAACTGGACCTGCCGTTCGTGCCACCGCGTCTTTCGCAAGGATGAGGTGCGGGAAGTGGTGATGTACTCGTACCTGCTTGACCAGGCCCAGATATCCAAGCTCCGGGTCGAGCGGATACCGAAGGCGCGGGTGCGGGAGTTCCTGACCCGCGAGGGCTACGAGATTCAGGAGTCGATCCAGACGACCGGCCGGTCCGGGGCCGAGCACCGGATTGACCTGCTGGCGACAAAGCGTTCCGGCCCGCTGGAGCACCGGATTGTCGTCGGATTCTCAAGCGCCGAGACGGTGGTCGACTCCGAAGAAGTCATCAAACTCTACGCCAAGGCGTACGACGTCAGCGCCCAGGACATCATCATGGTCGCCTCGCCGAAGCTGAGCGATGACGGGCGCCAGTTCGCTTCGCACTACCACATCAGGGTGTACAGCGCCGAGGATCTCGACCGACTGTACATAAAGCTGCCGGCCTGACCGTTTCCGGTCGCGGGTCCGGACCCGAGATAGGAATTTACCACTAAGGCACAAAGACACAAAGAGGGTCCGGACGGTAATGTCCGGCGTCTGCTTGGCGATCTTGGCGTCTTGGCGGTTCAATGTCGGATTCGGTGGCGCAGGCCGTTGCTTGACAGCGGCCCAGCCTCGGCTACGCTCTCCCAATGAACAGTCGCTTCTTCGTCTGGGCCGCGATTGTCGGCCTCTTCCTCGACCAGGTCACCAAGATTGTCGTATATGGCATGTTCAGGGGCGGTGTTTTCAGCGACACGAGAATGGTCCGGCTGCTCGGGAACGTGCTGAAGCTGGCCTACGAGCAGAACCAGCAGGGCGTGTTTGGTCTGCACTACGGACCGCAGTTCCTCTATTTCGTGCTGCCCCTGTCGGCCTCGGCGCTCGTCATCTGGTACGGGTTCCGGGTGAAGGACGCCTGGTCGGCAGCCGCGTTCGGGATGATCCTGAGCGGGGCCCTCGGCAACGTGATTGACCGGGCAAGGCTCGGGTACGTGATTGACTTCATCGTCTTCGAGCTGCGCCGGCTGGGCTTCCAATGGTACACTTTCAACATCGCCGACGCTCTTGTGGTCGTGGGCGTCATTATGCTTCTCGGCAAAGAGTTCATCTGGCGGCCGAAGCCGGTACCGGCAACCGGCGCAGTATCGGCCCCGGCCGAAGCGGAGGGCGGTCATGAATAGAATTTACCTCGACAATAATTCGACGACGCCGATTGACCCGCGCGTGGCGGCGGCGATGGAGCCGTACCTGCACGGCTTGTTCGGCAACCCGTCCAATATCCACAGCTTCGGAAGGGAGTGTGCCGAAGGCATGGCCGCGGCGCGGGAGCAGGTCGCCGCTTTCCTCGGCGCGGGCCCGGACGAAATCTTCTTCACCGGCGGCGGCAGCGAATCAGATAACTGGGCAATCAAGGGCACGGCATCCGTGCGCGCGGGCAGAGGGAAGCACGTCGTCTGCAGTTCGATTGAGCACAGCGCGGTGCTGGCAAGCTGTCGTTACCTTGAGTCGCTGGGATTCCGGGCTACGTTCCTGCCGGTCGATGGTTACGGCCTCGTTGACCCGGAAACGGTGAAGCGCGCGCTGACCGGGGAGACCGCGCTCGTTTCGGTCATGCTGGCCAACAACGAAATCGGGACAATCGAACCGGTGGCCGAGATCGCCCGAATCTGCCGGGAGGCCGGGGTCCTGAGTCACACCGATGCGGTTGCCGCTGCGGGCAAGATTCGGGTCGACGTGAACGAGCTGGGAGTTGACCTGCTGACGATTTCCGGGCACAAGCTGCAGGGCCCGAAAGGCGTGGGCGCGCTCTACATCCGGAAAGGCACCGAGATTCACCCGTTCGTGCACGGCGGGCATCAGGAGAGCGGGCTTCGCGGCGGGACCGAGAACGTCATCGGCATCGCCGGGCTCGGCAAAGCGTGCGAAATCCTCGCGGCAGAGTGGCAGCAAAACGCCGAGCATGAGCGGCGGCTGCGCGACCGGCTGGAGCACGGGATAGTGGTACGGATTCCGGAAGTCCGGGTGGACGGCCATCCGACCCGGCGCGTGCCGAACGTCTGCCACCTAAGCGTCGGCTACGTGGAAGGCGAGGCCCTGCTGATGAACCTCGACATGGAAGGCGTGGCCGTGGCCTCGGGTTCGGCGTGCTCGACCGGCAGCGCCGAGCCGTCACCGACGATGAAGGCGATTGGCGTGCCGCCGCTGTTCAGCAACTCGCCGGTGCGTCTTTCGCTTGGGCCGGGCAACACCGAGAGCGAGATCGACTACACGATCGACGTGTTCGAGCGGGTCGTGACCCGGCTCCGGGCAATTTCGCCGATCTGGAAGCGGCGGTCCTGACGACCGCCCGGCCGCTGCACGCGACTGGCTGACCGCTTTCCGCTGTCCGCCTAGCGACAGTCGGCAATCGGAAGTAGAGTGAACCGCCAAGCTCGCCAAGAACGCCAAGAGGGCTGTCATTCCGACCGGAGCGAAGCGGAGTGGAGGAATCTCTCAGGACTATCCGCAGATTTCGCAGATTACACAGATGACGGAAACCGTCACCCTGAGCGAAGCGAACGGGTCTTCTCTCCGGACCACTGCCACCGCAAACTGCTAACTCGGGCGCTGCAGAGCATCCCGCAAAGCTCGCCGGGAAGCTCACCGCAAAGCTCCTTCGAAAGCGTGTTCAAGAGCTCATTTGAAAGCTCATTTCAGAGCACATTTCAAAGCTCGGCCAAAAGCTCACGTCAAAGCTTCCTGCAAAGCTCGGCTCAAAGCTCGCTGCAAAGCTCGCGAAACAGCTTGTTTCAAAGCTCAGCTCAAAGCTCGCGTCAAAGCACAACTCAAAGCTCATTTCAGAGCTCCATTCAGAGCTTGTTCGAAAGCTAACTCGAAAGCTGCTTTGGGGGCGACCCCTCAGAGTCCTATTCTGTCTGCCCGACAGGGCTTAACCGGCTGACTGTACTGACGTTAGGCCTGATTGTGGCCCACTGCTAGACCGGTGGCGATAAGACAGTGTCTCGCCGGCCGCCAACCCCGCGGGGTAACGTCGATCCCGGCCCCTGCGTCCTGTCCTTTCCGGTTGCTTAGTCCATCTTGCACTCTGCATCTTGCATTCTGCATTTTGACTTCGTCTTGGCGATTCTGCCATCCCCTGGACTATCCGGGGAGGCCTTTCCCTCTATACAGCCCTCGCTCCAGCACCCGCAACAGCGCCCGGTCCTCGTCCTGCAACAGTCATCGCTCCAGCCCGCGCACCAGCGGGCGGGCCGGCCCTTGCCCCAGCACCCAGAACAGCACCCGGCCCGGGCCTCGGAACAGCCGCCGCTCCGGCCCTTGTTCCAGCACCCGCAACAGCACCCGGCCTTCGTCTCGCAACAGCTATCGCTTCAGCCCTTGTCCCGGCACCCGTAACAGCGCCCGGCCCTCGTCTCGCGACAGCCGCCGCAACGGCGCTTGCTCCGGCTCCTGCAACAGGTCTATCAACAGCAGCCGCCCCGGCCCTCGCTCCGGTGTCGTTTGCCATTGAAAACTGACCCCTTTGTGCCACTGAAATCTGACCCCCCTCCTAGCTGTTTTCGGCCTGCTGATTGTCCGGCAGTTTTGGTGTCCTGTCAACTCCTTTCGTCCGTTTGTCGCGCATCCGGAAGCT
>JAPLUO010000006.1 GCA_026397595.1 Caldifarciminota bacterium | reverse complement strand
GGATTGCCTGCCACCCGCTCAGGAATTCTGCCGCACTCTGCTGCTTTCTCGACTCCGGCCGAGGTTGAAATGTTACCTTGCCGCCTGGAGCCAGTCCAGCTCTGAACATCATTACTTTAGACACGCACAACCATCCTTTTCCTGCTGTTCCCTCGACCGCACGGCGGCAGCGAAGGTGGGAACGGAGAGTCGCGGCGCGACGGCGTCGAGCGCGCTGCCGGGCTCCTCGCCTCTGTCCGCCTGTAAATAATCCTTGACAGAGAGGCGGCTAGGCCGAAAATCAGGCGGAGGCGGTTGACCAAAGGCGACCGCACGAGGTCCGAAGGTAAGCGTTATTGCCCTGAAGGGCAGAGAGGACTCGCATATGCCAAGAGGACAGGCCCTCATGAAGAGGACCGTGAAACTGACCGACGAGATGCAGCCGGTGTTCGGCCCGGGCAAGGTCATCAAAGTCAGTGACCTGAACAAGAAGCTCTGGGCCTACATCAAGAAGCACAAGCTGATGACCGGCGAAGGCCCGCTGATGAAGCGCTCCATCAAGGTAACCGAGGACATGAAGCCGGTGTTCGGTCCCAAGGCGTCCGTCAAGATCGGCGAAATGATGAAGCTGCTCTGGGTCTACATCAAGAAGTACAAGCTGTTCTAGTCCGTCCGGACCAGGGTCCCGGGCTCGTGCGGCAGCAAAGCCGCGCGGGCCCGGAGCTTTTCCAAGGCCAAGTCAGATATCAGAATGCAAAAGGCAAAATGGCGGAGCCGGAGACGGAGCACGGATTACGGTGTACGGCTAGCGGTCTGCTGGGAAGAAGAGGGCGGTGACCGGCCAGCCGTCGGGTCCTTTGCCCTGGAAGGAGTCGTACTCGACTCCGAGGTCCGGCAGTTCTCCGGCCCGGACCGATTCCTTGTACGACTCGACCGCCCCGGAAACCGCGGTACTTCCCGGTCTTGCGCTGACGTGACGAATGTAGATGTTGGCAACTGAGCGTGACTCACCGGGATACTTGAGGGTGACCAGCCGGCGGGCGTAGAGCGCAGGGTTCTTCGGTTCGGTTGGCTCGGCAATGACGAAGGCCACGATTGAGAGTTCGGCCCCGCCGGTATTGCGCGCCGCCGCGTAGGTCTGCGGTGCGTCCACGTCGAAGAAGCGATACGGCCGGATGATGGTTGAGAACCAGCTCCGGTCGGGCAGGAGCGACAGCGTGTCTTTGAACAGGCGGTCGAACAAGATCCGGAACGTGTTGACCGGGGTGATTGAGTCGTAGAACAACCGGTCGGTGTCACCGGGTAACAGCACCGCGTTGAGAATGGCCATCCGCTCGGTCAACTGGTCCGGCTCCGGGTCGTCCCAGTTGAGGACCGAGCCCGGGCCGTGGTCGGCTTGAAGGATGATGAGCGGTGGCCGCGGCGACGTTGTTAGGATTCGCTCGACCATCGTCTTCGTCTTGCCCGTGATGAACTCAAGCTGGGCCCGGTACTTCTCGACGTACTCGCGCCGGACCTTTTCCTTGTCCACCGACTGGAAGCTGCCACCCTCGGTCATTGTGAAGTAACCTTGCGGGTTGACCTTCTCGCCATGTGCGCCGAAGACAAACGGCGGGTGCGGGCTCAGGATGTGGCAGAAGACGAAGACCGGATGAGTCAGACGGACGACATCGGGCAGATGCTGGAACGCGTAGAGGATTCGCTCGCGGTGCAGGTCGAACTGGGATTTCCTAAGCAGCCGGTCAAGGAGAAGCGGCAGCGCAGTCGTGCTGATGAGGACATTCTGGAATTCGCTCAGTGCCCAGCGCGGGGCGAAGTGGATGTCGGCGTTTGTGAAGTCGGTGCCGGTGTAGCCGGAAGCGAACGATGCGATTGTGTAGCCGCGCTGTCGGAGTTCTTTCATGACCCGGTTGTCGGCAATCATGCGCAGCAGGGCTGAGCGGTTGTCCGACTCAGGCCCAAGCCGGCGCGCCACTGAGTCGAGATAGGTCATGTTGAGCGAGGAGGCGAGCGAGAGATAGGTCTGGGAGTAGTTGGAGCGGCTGCTCCGCGCTACCCTGAAGCCGTGCTGAGCCAGCCAGCCCGTGAAGGCGGAGTTGTCGTAGCCGTATACCGAGTTCAGGATATCGCCGCGGGCGTAGCCGTCGAGGATGATGTAATAGATGTCGGGGCGGGCCGGTTCGGCTGGTGCTTCCAAAGCCTGTCCGGCGGGGGCGCGTGCGCCCGTGCACAGCATCGCCGGGATGCCGGTGATTAGGTTGATGAAGACCAGCGCCAGGGAAACAAGGTTGAGAAAGACCGTCAGCCCGCCGAATTCCTTGCGCGGCAGGCCGAAGACGAGAAAGCCCAGCAGCAGGATGCCAGCAGCTATCGCGGGCAGGAGTCCCGGCGCGGTCTTCGAGCCGATGGCGGCGAGGGCACGACCGTAAAGGAAGAATAGCGCGAGGAAGAGCGAAACGACCAGCGCGGCCCGGCGGCCGTTGCGCATCACCAGCCAGAACAGCAGCCAGAGCCCGAGTGCCGCCGCAAGAGACACCGTCAGCGGCAGCAGGAGCTCGGAAGGCGCGATGGGTAGCTTCGCAGCGTTATGGGAGTAGAGGAACAGGATGGGGGTGAGGGCGAGAAGGAGGTGGTGGAACGGGAAGGGTCGTTTCATTCCCGAACGAGGACCGGAAGGCTGGACCGGGTCACGGTCAGGGCCGGTGGAGTTCCATCAGGTATATGGTCCGCTCCGAATCTCTGACCGGGGAAGAGGCTAGTACGGCGAAGCGGGCCGAGAACGCCTGCTCGAACCCTTCCTTAGTGTAGCCCGGGAAGATGTCTTCGCGGGTGGCGAGCAGGCGTTGGACCTGCGAGTCCGTTTTGGGCACGAACTCTATGACGAGGGTTCGGCAGATGCCGGCAAGGAAATCCACAATCCGGTCGAAGGGCAGGTTGTTGCCGATGGCGAGGTGGTGAATCAGGGCAAGGGCCAGGGCGGTGTCGCAGGGCCCGCGTTCGATGAGCGACTGGCGCTCGTGGTTCTGCCAGCCAATACCCGGACTGGGGTTGGTCAGGTCGATGAGCAGCGGCAGCATGTTCTTCTCGTCCCGCTTGCGGCAGTCAAGGTAGTTGAGTTCGACCGCGGCCGGGTCGATGTCGAACGCGACCGTCGGGATGCCGCGGTCGGCGGCGATGCGGCTGAAGAGCCCGGTATTGGCCCCGAGGTCCCAGACCGTCTTCGGGTTCAACCTGGCCATGTAGTCGGCCACAACCTGCCGCTTGTGGTCGAGCGACGCGTCCGAGTAGTTGGTAGCGTCGTAGTAGTTGCCCCATTCCGTTCCCTGGGGTTTCCATTCGAACTTTCGGGTCGTTGACTCGAGGCTGTCAATGAGCCCGAGGAACGCCATCCGGCTCATCCTGCGGCCGGCGGGCTTGACCGGTTTGTCGGCGTACCTCCGTTGGGCCTGCGCGTGAAGGTGAATGTGCGTCGCCAGGCCCAGCACCAGCTTCGTCTTTCCCGGCAACAGACGGCTGGCAAGGTCGAGGGGGATGCCGTCAATGTTGACGCGCATGAGCTGCCCGAGCCGGACATCGGTGTGGCTCATGAGCGCCAGCGGTGCGAGGAAATGCTGGCAGTACTGGCGGTAGGCGACCCACGGCTCACCTTCGCGGTACTCTTCGAACGAGAGCGTGTCAATGAGCACCGGGCGGCACGCGCGGAACTGGATGTTGTAGGCGCTCGCGTCCTTGAGCGACATGCCGTGCCCGAGCGCCGACTTCTCGACACTCAGCGTCGCCAGTGCGGCGTCCCTGAGTTGGCTGAAAGACCATTCGTAGGGGTACGAGACAAATGGGATAACGTCGGGCGCGATGACTTTGAACATGCCTGCCAAGGTTCCTGGCTCGCTTGTCTCTTGGTGTGGAATCAGAAGTCCGGATTCGGTCAGGGACTTGTAGAGTCCCGATTCCATAAGTCTTTCGTAGTCCGCGCGATAGCTGCTGTTGACTTGACGGTAGAGCCGGTCGTCACGTCGAAATAGGAACCCGCTTGGGTCACGGAACGAGCCGGGAACGGGAGCGTCAGTTCCTCGGACCTGCATCGTGCTTCTGGGGAGTGAACACTCGTTTGACAAACGCGATGACCTTTTTCCAGAGGAGACCTATCGCGAACAGTCCGCCAAGCAGGCCGCCGATGATGAGTTGCAGGATGTAACTGCCGGTCCCCGGATCCAGGTAGCCATACGCTAACTGAAGCAGAATCGGGGAGATAAGCACGATCAGGGCTATGGCCGGCAGGGCAGGACGGCGAGGTCTATTCATGATGGCGCTGGAATTGTAGCGGCCTGCGCCGCCGTGTCAACCGCGCTGCGGCGGGAGCGGCGCAAACCGTCGGACAGGCGGCATCGCGAGAGGGCTCAGCGACCCCTGCGCACGCCGGTTGACAGAGGCGGAGTGCCTTCACGCATAAGTTGTTCTATCCCAAAAGATTACGGAGCAGTCCCCATCTGCATTATTTCCTTGCGCAGCCCGGATTCGCGTGTATAATCCCACGTTAGCTTTCAACGAGGGTTGACTATTGAACAATCGTAGGCGACTCTCAGGTTGATATATCTTGTTCTTTGACAATTTGGAGAAGAGGCAGGCTGATATTCATCTCAAGCTACTAAGAGCGCATGGCGAATGCCTTGGCAGTTGGAGGCTACGAAGGGCGCAGTCAGCTGCGATAAGCGCCGGTGAGCTGCAAACAAGCTTTGACCCGGCGGTACCCGAATGGGAGAACCCGTACGGAGTCATGTCCGTACATCGCCGAGTAAATACATAGCTCGGCGAAGCCAACCCGGTGAAGTGAAACATCTCAGTAACCGGAGGAAAAGAAAGAAAACTCGATTCCCCTAGTAGTGGCGAGCGAACGGGGAACAGCCTAAACCGATTCCAGTGTCAAGCCGGCAGGCGTTGCTGGAACGGTGTCGCGGGAGCGGTCTGGTCTACTGCCGTGAGACCAAGGAGTCAAAAAGGTTGCCTGTTAGTCGAAGACCCCTGGAAAGGGACACCAAAGACGGTGACAGTCCGGTAGGCATCAACAGACGACTCTCCTGATCGTTTTCCCAAGTACCACGGAGCACGAGAAATTCCGTGGGAATTTCGGACGACCACGTCCAAAGGCTAAACACTACCAACTGACCGATAGTGAACTAGTACCGTGAGGGAAAGGTGAAAAGAACCCCTGGCGGGGAGTGAAATAGAACCTGAAACCATGTGCTTACAATCAGTGGGAGCGGTAGCTGTCTTTCCGCAAGGTTTGGCAGCAGCCGTGACCGCGTGCCTTTTGCATAATGATCCGGCGAGTGTGCGTATGCAGCGAGGCTAAGGCTCAATGAGCCGTAACCGTAGCGAAAGCGAGTCCTAATTGGGCGTCAGTTGCATGCGCCCGGCCCGAAACCCGGTGATCTACCCATGGCCAGGTTGAACTCTCGGTAACACGAGAGGGAGGACCGAACCGGTGAACCTTGCAATATTCTCGGATGAGCTGTGGGTTGGAGTGAAAGGCTAATCAAACCGGGTGATAGCTGGTTCTCTCCGAAATGCCTTTAGGGGCAGTCTGTCGCGTTCAGTTGCGGAGGTAGAGCACTGGATGGGCGCTCTTTCACAATGTGGAAGAAAACCCGACCAAACTCCGAATGCCGTAACTCCAGAGCGATGGAATGAGGCTATGAGCTCTAAGGTCCATGGCCGAGAGGGGAATAACCCAGACCGCCGGCTAAGGCCCCGAAGTGTATGCTAAGTCGAAAAAGAGGTGAGTCTACTCAGACAGCTGGGATGTTGGCTTAGAAGCAGCAATCATTTAAAGAGTGCGTAACAGCTCACCAGTCGAGTGGATTTGCGCTGAAAATTTATCGGGGGTCAAGCATACCGCCGAAGCCGCGGATTCGACGTAAGTCGAGTGGTAGGAGAGCGTTCTGTTGTAGGTCGAAGGCGTCGGGTGACCGGCGCTGGACGAACCAGAAGTGATGATGCCGGAACGAGTAGCGTTAAACCAGGTGAAAAACCTGGTCACCGAAAGCCCAAGGTTTTCTGGGGAAGGTTAATCCGCCCAGAGTTAGTCGGTACCTAAGCCGAGGCTGAAAAGCGTAGGCGATGGAAATCCGGTCAATATTCCGGAACCACCTTGGCGCCGTTACGAGCTAAGGGGTGACGCAGGAGGAAAGGTCCGGCCCCGTATTGGATCGGGGTCTAAGCCATGGAGATGGGGCGTTGGCAAATCCGCGCCCATAATTCTCTGTGGCGAATGGGACGCCCCCGCAAGGGGGCGGAACCGGGCCAAACCGACTGCCGAGAAAACCCTCTGTGCCAGGCGTCCGGGTGACCGTACCGTAAACCGACACTGGTGGGTGAGGAGAATATCCATAGGTGCTCGGGTGATCTCTTGTTAAGGAACTCGGCAATCTAGCCCCGTAACTTCGGAATAAGGGGTGCCGGCGCAAGCCGGCCGCAGTGAAGTGGCACTACCGACTGTTTAACAAAAACACAGGTCTCTGCTAAGCCGTGAAGGCGATGTATAGGGACTGACACCTGCCCGGTGCCGGAAGGTTAAGGAAGGGGGTCAGCCGCAAGGCAAAGCTCTCGACCGAAGCCCCGGTAAACGGCGGCCGTAACTCTAACGGTCCTAAGGTAGCGAAATTCCTTGTCGGGTAAGTTCCGACCTGCACGAATGGTGTAACGAGTGGTGCGCTGTCTTGACAAGAAGCCCGGCGAAACTGTAGCGGCGGTGAAGATGCCGCCTGCCCGCGATTGGACAAAAAGACCCCGTGAACCTTTACTATACCTTGTCATTGGATTTTGGCAGGGCATGTGTAGGATAGGTGGGAGGCTATGAAGCCTGGGCGCTAGCCCGGGCAGAGCCAGCGGTGAAATACCACCCTTGTTCTGTTGAGTTTCTAACACCGTGCCGTAATCCGGCCGGTGGACAGTGGCAGGCGGGTAGTTTGACTGGGGCGGTCGCCTCCTAAATTGTAACGGAGGCGCTCGAAGGTCGGCTCAGCACAGACGGTTACTGTGCGGCGAGCGCAAGGGCATAAGCCGGCCTGACTGTGAGAGCGACGGCTCGATCAGAGACGAAAGTCGGACCTAGTGATCCTGTGGCTCTGCGTGGAAGGGCCATAGCTCATCGGACAAAAGGTACTCTGGGGATAACAGGCTGATTTCGCCCGAGAGTTCACATCGACGGCGAAGTTTGGCACCTCGATGTCGGCTCATCGCATCCTGGGGCTGAATAAGGTCCCAAGGGTTGGTCTGTTCGCCCATTAAAGCGGTACGTGAGCTGGGTTCAGAACGTCGTGAGACAGTTCGGACTCTATCCATCGTGGGCGTAGGAAACTTGAGGGGAGCTGCCCATAGTACGAGAGGACCTGGGTGGACGTACCTCTGATGTACGAGCTGTCCTGCCAAGGGCACTGCTCGGTAGTCAAGTACGGCAGGGATAACCGCTGAAGGCATCTAAGCGGGAAGCCCACCCCAAGATTAGGTTTCCCGTGTGACCCCCGCAAGGGGAGTCATCCTGAAGGCTCCTGGTAGACTACCAGGTAATAGGCCACAGGTGGAAGCGCAGCAATGCGTGTAGCCGAGTGGTACTAATCAGCCGTGCGGCTTGAGATTTCGGTCTGCTTCTTCTCCTTTTACAATTTGGAGTCTTGAATTCCCGGCGGTGATACCGGAGGGGCCACACCTCTTCCCATTCCGAACAGAGACGTTAAGCCCTCCAGGGCCGATGGTACTGTGCTGGCAACGGCATGGGAGAGTAGGTCGCTGCCGGGTTTTTCTTTTGACGTCTCGTGTTGCTGTTCGTCTGCCGAGGTCGGGGCCAGCGGGCATCGGTCCCGCCGACCGTGCGGGACACGCTGGCCTGCGAACCGGCCGCGCGGGACGCATTTTCTTGTATCAAGCAGCAGTGTAAATCCATACCGAATCCTGACGGAAACATCATAGGTCTTCTTGCGGTGCGGCGGGTGGTCTGCGGGGATCCGGCAGCCTGGTGGGTGTCGATTTCTCCGGTCCTTTCGTGGAAGACACGCGGTGAGCCGTCAAACTACGTCTAGACCTTGACGTGCCAGCCGGCAACACAGACGCTGCGGTGCGCAGGACAGCAATTGGTATCTCCGGGTTTTACACAAGTAATGGTGTGGTCGTCGCTGACCTCGCGCGTGATGCCGGCGCAAGAATTGCCGCAGGTCAATTCCAGGAGGCAGCTTCCGGAGTGGCGGCCGGGCTTCTTTTTTTGTTGACAGGGGTATCCAGGGGGCTACAATTGTTCTTGAGTATGGTGACTGAGATGTGCGAAAGAACCCTAACTGGATTCAACTGTCTGGAGGCGTTCCAGAGCGTGTCGCAGTGGCCAGCTCATTCTAATCCAAAAAAGAGAGGAGGTGAAACCCAATGAATAAAAAGGGCTTCACACTGATAGAACTTCTGGTCGTCATCCTCATCATCGGTATCCTGCTCGCCCTCATCATCCCGAACTTCGTGCTGTTCCAGGAGCGTGCCCGTCGTACCTCCGTGAAGAACAACATGCACGTCATCCAGACGTGCCTCGAAGCGTATGCGACTGACCACAACGGTAACTACCCGAGCAGCGACGCAGACTGGACCGATAACGAGGACATCTTCTACGCGTACTTCCCGGGCGGTGACCCGATCGGCACCGATGGTTCGCCGATCTACGGTCAGGCTCCGATCAACCCGTACACCGGCATGCGCTACAACATCGAGGACGAGGACCTGCTGTACATGTACGACGCTCTAGACGAGCCGGGCATGAACTCTTCGGTTCGTAGCGACGACGATATGTGCCCGTATTTCGACCTTGAGGCGGAAAACGACCTGCAGGGCTCGATTGAGGTACTTGGCTACATCCCCGACGAGAACCCGCTGGAAGTTGTCCAGGAGTACGGTATCTGCGGTTATGGTCGTGACGTAACCGAGCCGATGTTCGACCGCGACGAGGTGAACGAGGCGTTCATCTACTTCGTGCTCCATAACTAACCGCTCCGTCAGCGGAATCTGGGCGGGGCCTTTGAGGCCCCGCCCAGGTGTTCTTCGGAGCTGCGGCCAGCTTGACACTGTTGCGTAAGCTTCTATAATCGCTCTGCCATGTCGGACCTTTCTGAACCGGTGATCGCCGTCGCCAGGCTGGGCAAGGTTTACCGCAGCGGATTCCGGATGAAGCGCGTACAGGCGTTGAAGGACATCAGCCTGGAAATCGAGCGCGGCGAGATATTCGGATTCCTCGGCCCGAACGGCGCCGGCAAGACGACACTCATCAAAATCCTGATGGGGCTGACGGAACCGACGTCCGGGACCGCGTTGGTGTTCGGCCGGCCGCCACGCGACGCGGCGGCCAAGGCAAGGCTGGGGTTCCTGCCGGAATCGCCCTACTTCTACGATCACCTCACCGCCCGCGAATTCCTGCGACTCGCGGCGCAGTTGTCGGGTGTGACTTCGGCCGACGTTGCCGGCAGGGTGACCGGTCTGCTTCGGCTCCTTCGGATGGAGCATTCAGCCGACGTACAGATGCGAACTTTCTCCCGAGGCATGTTGCAGCGCGTGGGAATCGCCCAGGCGCTGGTCGCCGACCCCGAGCTTGTCGTGCTGGACGAGCCCATGGGCGGGCTGGACCCGGTCGGCCGCAAGGAATTCCGGGACATCATTATTGACCTTCGCGAGAGAGGCAAGACGGTCTTTTTCTCCACGCACATTCTCTCGGACGTCGAGATGATCTGTGACCGGGTGGGAATCGTCATCGACGGCCGCATGGTCGAGGTCGGCCGTCTGAACCAGATTCTGACCGACGCCGCCGATTCAATCGAAGTTACGGTCAGGGGCGTGACCGGCAAGACCCAGAAGATCCTCGAACGCGTGTCTCAGCACGCCATCAAGTCCGGGGATGAACTGCTGCTCACGGTCCGGAATGATGAGGACGTTGACAAGGTAATGGCCATCTGCCGCGAAGTCGGCGGCATCCGGGTCGTCGGGCTCGTGCCGCATCGCAAGACCCTCGAGGAGTACTTCATGGCTCACGTGGAGCGGGCCGGGAGGGCGTCGTGATCGAACGCGTGTCCGGAGTTGCGCTGAATACGTTTCGCGAGTCAGTCCGGGACAAGGTGCTCGTTACCCTGGTCGCCTTCGCGGTCCTGGTCATGGGCAGCGCCCGCGTAATTCAGCCGCTCGCGCTCGGCGAGGAAGCCAAGGTGATCAAGGATATGGGCCTCTCGGCAATCACGCTGTTCTGTGTGCTGATTTCAATCCTGATGGGCGGCCGGATCGTATACAAAGAAGTCGAGAAGCGCACTATCTACATCATGCTGGCTAAGCCGGTGCGGCGCTGGGAGTTCATTCTGGGCAAGTACCTCGGGCTGATGGCCGTGCTGGTCGTCAGCCTGGCCGTCATGACTGCTGCCTTCTACGCAATCCTGCTTATTCTGGGCGTCGGCGTCGAGGCCTACCTGTTGCTCGCGATCCTGATGACCTTCTTTGAGTTGGCAATCCTGACAGCGGTTGCAGTGTTGTTTTCCACCTTCTCGACGCCCATTACCGGCGCGGTCTTCACATTCGCCATCTACTTCGTCGGGAACCTGACGCGAGACCTTAAGCTGCTGGCCGCGATGAGCCCGTCGGTGGTCGTCAAGGTCGTCAGCCAGTTTCTCTACTACGTGCTGCCCAACTTTTCAAACTTCAACATCAGGGCGGAGGTTGTTTACGGCGCGGTACTGGACCCGGATGCGCTGCTGCTTTCCGGTTTGTACGCCCTTGTCTACACGGCGACGCTGTTGCTGATCTCGGCGGCGATATTCAATCGTAAGGAGTTCTAGCACTGGTGCTGACCGAGGTCAAGCCCCACCGGTCGGTTCCGCGGATTCCCGGTCCGCTTGCCGGCATCCTGCCGGTGATCTTGATCGTCTGGGGGTTCGTCGGCGCCTACCTGCTTCAGCTCTCACTGGACCGGGCCGGGGAGAACCGCATGCGTGAGAAGACGATCGCTGAGATGGCCTACTTTCCGTCCGGCCGGTTCGTGCAGGAGGCCGCGATTGAGTACCAGGGGTTGGCCGCGGACCTGGTTTGGCTCCGGGCCATTCAGTACTACGGCTATCATCTGATGTCCGACCGGAAATACGACTGGCTGGGTCACGTGTTCGACATCCTAGTGTCCCTCGACCCCGGGTTCATCGGTGCGTACCACTTCGGGGCGATCACACTGGCATGGGACGCCCACAAGCCGCACGAAGCCGTGGACTTCCTGACCGACGGCATGAAGGCCAACCCGATGAACTGGCAGATTCCCTTTGATGCCGGGTTCATCTGCTACATGGTGCTGCGCGACTACGAACGGGCGAGCACGTTCTTTGAGGTCGCCTCGAAGATGCCCAATGCATGGTTCATGCTCGCGCGGTGGGCCGCGATCGCCAAGGCCAAGGCCGGCGATTTCCGGACGGCGCGAGAGATGTGGTTGGACATCCTGAAGGGTACCGAGAATCGAGCCCTCAAGGCGCTTGTCGTTCGCCAACTGAAGAATCTCATCACCGAGGAGGCGATTGACACTCTCCAGAAGGCGGCGCAGCGATTTCAGGAGGACAAGCGACGGCCCCCGGTGGATCTGTCCGAGTTGGTCGACGCCGGCTACATTGAGCGCATCCCCGAGGAGCCTTACGGCGGTCAGTTCGTCCTCAGGAACGGAAAGGTTACGACGACAACGCCGCCAAGCCAGCGGGAGTAGCCGACGGCTTAACTTGACAAACCGGCATTAATAACCTATAACATGAGGTGAGGAGAACGTATGCGCGATAATAGAGGCTTCACGATCGTCGAGTTATTGATAGTGATTCTGATCCTGGGCATGCTGATGGCGATGACCATTCCCAGGCTGGCTGGTATGCGCCAGGTGGCCCGCGAGGCCGCCATGAAGATGACCCTTCACAACGTCCAGGTAGTGGTCGAGGAATTCCACGCCGAGAAGGGCTATTACGCCGATGATTTCTACGAGGACGGCTACGGGGCGTTTTTCCCCGGCGGCGTATTCGACAGCGAACTGGGCACACTGCCCACCAATCCTTGGACCGGTCGACAGATGGACCCGGACGAGTTCAACCCGGATGAATATGATCTGGAGACCGACATGAGCAACACCGAAGAAGGTGGACCGAACGACCAGTTCGGTTACGAATCCGGTGAGATCGTCTACAGTGTCTGGCAGCCGGATGGCGCAGACTGGCCGATGGGGTACGGCCTCGTCGGAATCGGTCGGGGCGGTATCTCAATCCGGTCTTTCGACCAAGATGATAACGCGGTGATTTTCGTTCTGCACAACTAGGGGGGACGATGATACGGTTTTCATCCTTGACACTGACAAGGCGGGTTCCTATAATTGCCTCAGTGAACAGCACTTCACGCAGCGACCGCGGGTTCACGCTCGTCGAGCTACTGGTAGTGGTATCCGTGTTGGGGATCATGCTTGCTTTTTTCATTCCGACAATAGTCGGCCGGATAACGACCAACGCGCGTCGGGTCGCGACCATGCAGGAACTGAGGATGCTCCACGATGCGATTGTCGGTGATCCCAGCCAAACGATGAACGGCGAGATGGTTGTGACCGGATTCAAGAACGACGTCGGCCGGTTTCCTCGCGACCTCATCGAGCTTGCCACCAATCACCCTTTTGACGGGATCTATGCAGGCATCTTCTACGTCGGCAAGGAGACACTGCCGGCCTGGGACCCGTACACCAAGTGGGGATGGAACGGCCCCTACGTCCGGGAGGACGGCGAAATGGGCTATCGCACTGACCAGTGGGGCAAGGAGTACCGGTTCTACGTGGACGGCAACGAGACGCTGGGTCTTGAGAGCTCCGGGGCCGACGGATATTTCAACGGCCAGCCGGGCGCCCGGGACAGCGATGATGTCAGGGTGAGGTTCTGATGCTCACTGCCACTCGCGGTCGCGCCCGCGGCGTTACCCTGCTCGAGCTTCTGGTCGTGTTGATGATCTTGAGCATTATCCTCACGGCCGCGGTCAAGACATGGGACGTGACCCTGGAGCGGGGTCGGTCGGAAACCACGTCCCGGAAACTGAATCAACTCGTCAACGTCATCGTCGGTGAGCCCGAATACATTGTTGCGGGCCACCGCGCGGATTTCGGGTTCGTCGGTGACGTCGGACGGCTGCCCAACAACCTGGAGGAACTCATGGTTTTCCCCGGGGGCGACAGCAGCCGCTGGCGTGGGCCGTACCTGCGCGCGACCTTCAACGAGTCGCCCGACGGCTTCCGGATTGACGGGTGGGGCGATACGATTATCTATAATAAGGATAGTCTCTTCCTCCGCAGCTACGGCGGACGCGGCTACGCGGACAAGACGAGGTGGCAGACGGTCTTTCTGCCGTACAGCCTGAACGACTTGACTAACAATACCCTGGACGGTCAGATTGTCGACGTTCGGGGTGCATCGCCGCTCGACGCTCAGCCGCCCGCAAGACGCGACAGCATCATCAGCGGCCTCAAGGTGATACTCTACTATCCACTCGAGGGCAAACTGGTGCCATTGGAGAAACTCGGTTCCGAGGCCGCCCACTTCACATATACGATCATCCCGCAGGGAACGCACCGGCTTGTGGGCATGTACGTGAACGTCTTCCGCCACCCGGCTGAGACGACAATGACGACTGCCGATGTCACGGTCTATCCTGCCCTCGGCGCCCATGATGTCACGCTGAGGCTCAACGTCGACTGGAACAGCGAGCCATGAGGGAGAAGTGTAACATGAAGGACAGAGCGGGCTTTACTCTGATGGAACTGATGGTCGTGTTGCTCATCATCGGCATTCTGAGCACTGTGGCGCTCCGGACGATTGACGCGACCCGTGATCGGTCGCTGTTCGACCAGACCACGAAAGAGATGAACCAACTGGTCCTGGCGATTACCGGTAACCCGGACCTGACCTATGATGGCCGCCGCGTGGACTTCGGGTTCTTTGGTGACATGGGCCGGCTGCCAAACAACATGAGGGAATTGGTGTACAACGAAAACAGCGACCCGCACTGGCACGGTCCATACGTCCGGCAGACAGTCGGCGGCGACACGATCGGGTACCAGTTGGACGGTTGGGGCCATCTTTACACCTACAACTCCACGAGCGGGGAGATTCTGAGCCTCGGCAACGGCAAGTTCCCGATGACCGTGCGGGTTGCCGACTCGCTGTCTCAACTGTATAACAATATCATCAGCGGCACCATCACCGACGGCGACAACAACCCCCCGGGGAACAAGGACTCGACTATAATGATAACACTCTATTATAGCTCGGGTCACCCGTCGAGGTTCAAGTTCCCCGACCCGGGCGGGTACTACCAATTCTCACTCGCGACTGGCGACACGGTGCCAATCGGCACTCACCGGCTGGTCGCAAAGATGGCGGGCGGCGACTCGCTGACGCGTTGGGTAACGGTGTCGCCTCGTTCGAGAACGATTGTGGACTTCCGATTCAGCAAGTTGTTCCGGAACCAGTTGCGGATGGTCGCCCAGCAGATTGCTTCAGACAGCGCTGGTTTTCAAATCCAGGTTTTCAACGACGGTGAGACGGAAGTCCCCGTAGAGTGGATCTTCTTCAAGTCCGTGTCGGACTCGGCGGCATACATGAGCGAACTGTGGATTGAGTATGCACTCAGAGAGACGTACAGCCCCCACCTAGCGCAAGGTGACACGGCGACGCTCGGAATCACGTTTCCCGTGCCGCCGAACACGTCGGCGTGGTTTGGGTTCCAGAAGTTCTACACCGACCCCGTCGCAGAAACAATGCCGAGCAATATCGGCGGCGACACGTTTCTCTTTCGCTTCAGTGACGGCTCGGAGATAACGGTTAAGCCGTGACGACAGACATGATAAGGAGGAATATTGGCAACCGGTAGTCTTTTCGGCAATCTATTCGGCAGCGGCGGCAAGGGCACGCTCTGTATCGATATCGGTTCCAATTCGGTGAAGTTCGTCAAGATGGAAGGCGGCCGCATCACCGATTACGGTTTCAAGGAGATCGGCGAGGCGTTCGACGTTCCCTCCATCCTGCGCGAACTGGTCAAGGACTATAAGCCGGGCGAGGTGTTCAGCTTCGTGTCCGGGCCGTCGGTGAGTCTGCGCCAGGCTCCGTTCCCGAAAATGAACCGCCGCGAGCTGAAGGACGCAATCCTCCTCCGGCTGGAGAAGTACTCGCCGTTCACCCTTGACGAAGCGATTCTCGATTTCAAGGCCTTGGGCCCGCAGCGCGAGGCCGGTGCGATCAAGGACAACGTCATGGTCGTGGCCGCCCGCAAAGACATCGTGTCGGACCACATCTCGACGCTGCGCAAGGCCGGTCTCGAACCGACCGGCATCAGCGTCATCCCCTTCGCACTGCAGGCGGCGGTGAAGAAGTTCGGCCGCGTGCGGCCGGACGAGACCGTCTGTCTGCTGGACATCGGGGCCGAGTTCACCGATATGGTGTTCATGAAGGGCGAGCGGCTTGACCTGGCCCGGACGATAACCACGGCCGGCAACGCCGTCACCGAGGCGATGACGGTGGCGATTACGACCGAGGACGGGCAGTTGGCGCTCGATGCCTACGACGCGGAGAACCTGAAGCGGAAGTATGGCTTGCCGTCGGAAGACAACAGCGATCGGCTGCCGTCGGGAGTCATGGTGAAGCGGCTGGCGACCCTGCAACGGCCGGCGCTCGAACGTTTCGTGGCCGAGGTCAACCGCTCGGTCGACTACTACCGTCGCGAGTTCGGCGAGACGAAGATCGACCGGCTCCTGATCTGCGGCGGCACGGCGGCGATGAAGGGTTTGCGCGAGTACATCCAGACAAGTCTCGGCGTTCCTACCCAGATGTTCGACCCGTTCAAGGAGGCCGGGCTGTACAAGAAGGGGACGGCTCCGGAGGACGAGGTTGGATACCGGCTGGTGACGGCGCTGGGTCTGGTCTACGATCACGCGTCGGTCGACCTGCTGCCGGGAGAGATGAAGACCGGCAAGTTCGTCGCCCGGGACATCCGGCTGGCGGTTGCCGGCGGCGTGCTCTGGGTGGGACTCCTGATCGTCATCTATGTCGTCCTGGCCGGCTGGTCGCAGGCATCGGTGACTCAGGTCAGCCGGTTGAGGCGCGATCTCAAGGCGACCGAGGACGCGAACAAGGAGTACTTTGCGCTTGAGGCCCAGATCAAAGAGATGGAAGCGAAGCAACGCAGCCTGACCGGGGTAGTCGGCGAGGAGATTATTTCGGTCCCGGTGCTTGCAGCAGTGACGAGGATGATACCGGCGAACATCCAGCTCAATTCTCTGGCCCTGACCGGCCAGCGGACCGTGAAGCTGACGGGCGTCGTGTCGAGCGAGCCGTTCCTGCTCGACATCGACCTCTCCCAGTTCATGATTGACCTGGAAAACAGCCCCGCGTTCCAGCAGGTTCAACTCGTTTCGAAGAACCGAAGTACGCTCCAGGGCGAGGCGGTCCTGGAGTTTGAGATCCAGTGCGTAACGGAGTGAACCATGGCACTACTTGAGAGACGGGTACTGATTATCGGATTGGCGGTCTATGTCGTCCTGGCTGTCTTCGCGGTGTTCGTTCTGTACCAGCCGCGACTGAAGGCCCGGCAGCAGAACGCGGCCCAGGCCGCCCAGTTGCAGAAGCAGCTCGATGACACGCGGGCGCGGGTGAAGGGCATAGGCCAACTGCGTGCGCACGTGGCCGAGTTGCAGCAATCGAATGCCCAGTTCATCGCGCGGGTCGTCCCGCGCGGGCAGATGCTTTCCATGCTGCGACAACTCGCGCAATTGGCGGCCGATCGGAAGGTACGTTTCCTGGAGATCGCCCCCCCGTCGCTCGACTCGCTGCTTCTACAAGAGTCGCCGACCGCGCCGCTGCGCAGTGTGCCGTTCATGGTTACTGTGCAGGGCCGCTATATCGACATCGGCCAGTACGTCGAGAGCCTCGACAAGTTCCCGTATTTCGTGCGCGTGCCCGACTTCGAGGTAACCGCGCGCGAGGACATCCGTCCCGAAGTTGAGGCCAAACTGCTGGTCAACCTTGTCGCTTCGAGCTTGGCCACGGGCGGGAAGCTATGAGAAGGATTGTCCTTGTCTTGTTGCTGCTGGTCGTGTTCGTCGTTGCCGGCTACATGCTGCTGCGGCCCAAGCCCAAGGCAAAGCCGGCGGGAGCGGGCAGTTCGACTGTCGCGGGCGTCGACATGTCCGGCAAGGACGTTCAGGAGAAGCCGGTCGGGAAGGTGGCGAAGACCGGCAGCAAGAGCGCCAAGACCGGCAAGGTCGCGGGAACACTGAAGGCGACTACCCAGGCGGAGCGCCGCGCCCAGTTGAAGAAGATCAAGGCCGAGGAGCGCCGCCGCAAGAAGGCGCTGAAACAGCAGGAGCGGGAGAAGCGCCGCATGCTGAAGAGCGCCAGCGCGCGGGGCGGTCGCCGCAACAGCCGCGCCAAGGGCGCGGGCGTGTACGTGCTCAAGGCGATCATCCTCCTCGGCAACGAGAGCTACGTTCTGATCGACAGCCGGAAGGCACGGGTCGGCGATGTCGTGATGGGGCGGAAGATCGTCGAAATCGGTCAGGACCGCATCGAGATTGAGGCGTTCGGCAAGCGCAGCACAGTCCGTGTCGGCGAAAGCCTGATGCCTCCAGCGTACAGTTCGACACGGAAGTAGATTTATGCGATACTTCGATCCGGCGTCTGCAGGCATGCTGATGCAGAAAGGGGCATCTTGAGACAGAGGATTCTTGTTCTTTTGGGCATGGCCGTGGCGGTGCTGGCCCTCTACACCTTTGTGATCCACAAGCCGCAGCGGGAGGTCAATGGTGTCAGCGCGGCGGCGACTGCGGCGACGGGCGCCAAGGCCAAGGCCAAGGCCAAGGCGGTCCAGCCGGCACCGGTGGTCAAAGATGTGGCGGCGAAGCCTGCGGAAACACCCGGGGCCCTGACGCCGAGGGTGCTGCCACCGGAGACCTGGGGCACTGACCCGTTCGTCCGCGACTGGGTCATGGTGAATGAACTGGCAAATCTCAAACTGAAGGCAATCACGCTCGGCGGCGACCGCCCGTATGCCCTGATTAACGATCAGATCCTGCAAGCGGGGGATGAAATCAGCGGCAAGCGAATCGTCAAGATCGAGAGTGATAACGTAACACTGGAGCAGGGCGGACGGACGTTCACCTTGCTGCTGGGGGAGTGACAATATGACCAGGAAAATAGCGATTCCATTCCTTGCAGTCGTCTGCCTCTGCTCGGTGCTGATTGCGCAGGAGCAGGTCAGCGTTACCGACATCGCGGTCGACAAGCTGCTTGAGGGCGTGCGTGTAACCGTCGCCTGCACCGGCAATCCCAACGTCAGTTCGTTCCTATCCACCGACCCGCCGTCCCTGGTGGTTGACATCATGGGCGCGGTCTCGAAGCTCAAGCAGAACCGGATCGAATCGGCCCATTACCCGGTGACGGCCGTCACGGTGCAGCCGAGCGAAGCGGCTACCGGGCTCCGGGTGACGATTCAACTGCGCGTACCGGTCGAGCACAAGGTGACGGTTGAGAACGGCCTGGTGGTCGTTGACCTGGGCACACGGTCGATTCCGCCGCCCATGGTCGCTGACCAAAAGGATCAGTTTGCCGGCAGACGGCTGTCGCTGTACGTCAAGGACGCGGATCTCACCGACATTCTGCGAATGATTTCCAGCCAGTTCAACCTGAACCTGCTGGCGACGCAGGACGTGAAGTCACTCGTAACGGTCCGCCTCAGCGACGTGCCGCTCAGGGCGGGGCTGGAGGCGGTGCTGAAGGCGGGTCTGTGTAACATGGTCGAGGGCAAGGATGGCATCATCGTGGTCAAGCCGGTCAAGAAGGACATTTTCGGCGAGACCCAGGTGCGCGTATTCGAGCTGAACTACTCCGAGGCCGTTGACGTTGCAAAGATCATACCGAAGATGCTCTCGTCGATAGGAACCGTGGACGTCGGGTATCGTCGCGTAGCGGACGCCGGCGGCTCCAACCGGACGAACCTCGTGGTCGTCACTGATATCCCCGAAGCCTTGGAACGGGTTGCCGAGTTCCTGGCCGAGTATGACGAACCCGTGCCGCAGATCATGATTGAGGCCAAGTTCGTCGAGACGACGCTGAGCGCCACGGACATCTATGGTATCCAGTGGAACCTGAGCGCGTCGGCCACCAGCGGCCGCTTCGACGGCACCAAAGACTTCGGACTGCCGCTGGTTTTCAACAACATGGTACTGGGCAAGCTCAACCTGGGGCAGTTCAGTGCGACGATGGATATCCTCCAGTCGCGCGGCAAGTCACGGGTGCTGGCCAATCCGAGCACGATGACGCTGGATAACCACACCGCGATAGTCAGCATGGGCACCGACGTGCCGATCCGCGAGATCAGCTCCGATCCCAGGACCGGGCTGGTGCTCGCAACGTGGAAGACCCAGTCGGTACCGATCCAGTTGCAAGTTACGCCACACGTCACGTCCGACGGCATGGTGAACATGAACGTCAAACCGAGCGTCGAAGCGATTACCGGCTGGGTGGGCTCGGCCGACGACCAGCGGCCGATGATCGCGCGCCGTTCGGCCGAGTCGAACATCGCCGTACGCGACGGCGAGGTGGCGGTGATTGGCGGCCTGGTGCGTGATGAAGAGACCCGGAACGTCGGCAAGATCCCCTTGCTCGGAGACATTCCGATTCTGGGCGACCTGCTCTTCAAGAAGACCACGATCAACCACACCAAGAACGACCTGATAATCTTTATCATTCCGCACATCGTAAGGCAGACGGAGGAATAGCGACTGCCGACGAGACGCCATACGTTTTACGACTGACGCCCCACGCCTGATGTCGGACGCCCGCAGGGTTCCGCGTCGGGCGTGGCGCTTTGCGCGCCATGAATATTGACGAACTGCTGCGCTACGCAGCCAAGTACGGAGCTTCCGACCTTCACATAACGGTCGGCACGCCGCCGATTATCCGGGTCAACGGAAAACTGAAGAAGATCCCGGGGCCGGCACTGACGGTCGAGGACTCGCAGGCGCTGCTCTATTCGATACTGACCGACGACCAGCGGTCCGCGGTCGAGCAGAGGCGCGAACTTGACCTGTCATACACCTGGGGCACGGCCGCCGCCCCGGCGGGCAGCGTCGTCCTCGAGTACGTGACGCCGGAACGGGTCCGTGCCCGGGTGAACGTGTTCATGGACCTGTCCGGAGTCGGCGGGGCATTTCGCATCATACCGGCAAGAATCCGGTCGCTTGAGGAACTCCCCGCACCCGAGTCGGTGCTGGAATTGACGCGCTGCACTTCCGGGCTGGTGCTGGTGACCGGTCCCACCGGCTGCGGAAAGTCAACGACGCTGGCCAGCATGATCGACCGGATTGACGCGGAGCAATCGGCGCGAATCATCACGATTGAAGACCCGATTGAGTACATCTTCCAGGGCAAGAACTGCCTGATCAGCCAACGGGAAATCGGCACCCACTCCCGGTCATTTGCCGACGCGCTGCGCGCCTGCCTGCGTGAGGACCCGAACGTCATCTTCGTCGGGGAGATGCGCGACCTCGAGACCATCCAGTTGGCCCTGACCGCGGCCGAGACCGGGCATTTCGTGCTCTCGACCCTGCACACGAACAGCGTGGCGCAGACCGTGGACCGGGTCATCGACGTTTTCCCGCCGGACCAGCACGACTACGTGCGCCAGATATTTGCGAACGTCATTCGCGGCATTATCTCACAGACGCTGCTGCCGCGGAAGGACCAGCGGGGCCGCGTTTCGGCGATGGAGGTGCTGATTGCCACGCCCGCGGTCAAGAACCTGATTCGCGAGAGCAAGTCGCACCAGGTTGCCTAGCTGGTCCAGATCGGTTCCCAGTACGGCATGCAGACCATGGACCAGAGCCTGGCGATGCTCCTGCGCAAAGGGCTGATTTCGGCTGACACCGCCCACGCGATCGCGACCGATAAGAAGCTCTTCGCGCCTTCGGAAGAAGGACAGCCGGTCCTGCCCAATTCGCGGTGATCTGGGCGCTGGCAGCCCTGCTCGGGCTGGTTTTCGGCAGCTTCTTCAACGTCGTTATCTGGCGCGTCCCGCTGCACAAGTCAATCTCCTCACCGCCATCGCACTGCCCGCGCTGCCGGAAGCCGATACGACCTTACGATAACATCCCGGTGCTGAGCTGGCTCATCCTGCGCGGCCGGTGTCGCGACTGCGGCAAGCCGATATCGGTCCGCTATCCGCTGATTGAGGCACTCACCGGGCTGCTTTTTGTTGCGGCCTACGCCCGGTTTGGCTTCAGCCTGCTGACGGTCAAAGTCCTCGTGTTTATCTCGCTGCTCATCATCACCGCGCTCATTGACCTCGACCACCAGATTATCCCATTCGGCTTCAGTGTCACGGGACTGGTGCTCGGGCTGGCGGGCGGGCTGGTTGCCCCGCCGCCCGAACTCAAGGGCGCACTCGCCGGCGCCGCGGTTGGTGCCGGGTTCATCCTCTTTGCCTGGTTACTGTGGCGGTATGTGCTGGCCGGCGTGTTCCGCCGGTTCGGCGTCGACCAGAAAGAGGGGATGGGCTTTGGCGACCTGCCCTACGCGGCGATGATCGGCGCGTTTGTCGGGTTGAAAGGGCTGACCGTGGCTTTGGCCGCCGCGGTCGTGTTCGGCGTTGTTATCGGGCTCATTGCCCGCTCGGCCGGCCGGAACAAGCGCGGCCAGCCGATTCCGTTCGGCCCGTTCCTCGCGCTGGGCGCACTGGCCGGTCTCTTCTTCGGCCCGCAGCTCTTCGACATCTACGCCCGTTTCGCCGGTTTGGCCTAGCGGGCAGCGTCCAAGCACAGACTGCCGGCCAATCGCCACTCGCAATCCGCAACAGCTTTCTACAAAGCTCATTGGAAAGCTCGCCGGAAAGTCCCTCGGAAAGCTCGCGAGAAAGCTCATTCAAGAGCCTAATCGAAAGCTCATTTGAAAGCATCGGCCAAGGCTTGGTTCATCGCTCAGCGCATCGCTTCTCACATCGCTCAGCTCAGAGTTCCGTCGAAGGCTCTCGTCAAAGTTCTTCTGAAAGCTCAACTCAAAGTTCATTTCAAGGCTTCGTTCAAGGCTACTTTGAAAGCTAGGTCGAAAGCTACCCGGAGGGCAGGGGAGGGTATTCTCGGCAAATCGGGGCTAGGGTATTGGGAATATGGGAGTTAGGGCACATTTCGGAACGCAGCGGAATGTGCACTATAGCACACATTGAGACCCAGGACTGAGCGGCAATTCCGACCGTCCGTGCCATGCGATCACGCTCGCGATTCAGCGCTCCGCGCTCATCGCTTCCCCCGAATGCTCCTGCGTCTGTTGCTCTTCATGGTGCAGTTCCTTCCGCTGGTATTAGAGAAACCACAACCCCAAGACGTAACATCGCCCGTTCCTTCGTACATCGTACATCGTGCATCGTTGGCAGGCCGGAGACTGGTCCGGGTTTTCCGTAACTCCCTCATCGTTCATCACTTGTCCTTCATCTCTCCTTCCTGATCCGCCCCGGGAGTTCTGACTTCTGGTATCTGCATTCTGACTTCTGACTTCGCCTGCCATCTCGTCTTCCCGTCCCCTGGACTATCCGGGGGAGCCTTTCCCTCTATGCAGCCCTTGTCCCAGCGCCCGTAACATCACCCGACCCTCGTCTCGTAACAGCCTTCGCTCCAGCCCTTGTCCCAGCACCCGCAACAGTACCCGGCCCTCGTCTCGCAACAGCCTTCGCTCCAGCCCTTGCCCCAGCACCCGCGACAGTACCCGGCCCTCGTCCTGCAACAGCAGTCGCTCCAGCCCTCGCTACATCATCTGCAACAGCAGCCGTTCCTGCTCCTGCAACAGCACGCTCGCCGGCCGCTTGGCACATCCTGTCATGCTGTCAACATAGCCTGTCGTGGAGGCAAGAATCCGCCCGCCCGCGCGTCAGGAAGCGCCTATTGTGTCGGCGTGACTATCGCCTGATGCGCAGGGAATTGGGAAGTGTCGTTCGCGGTTGCGGCTTACGGCTGCCGCTTGTGGCGGAGTTCAAACGCGAGGCGGCAGAGCCTGTCCTCGACTGCGCGAACGCGCGCGTGGCCGGGTAGACCCGCACGTTCAAGAGCACGCCGGCAGGGCACCGCTGCCACCTTCGCGTTCGCGTATGCGCCGCGGATGACGGCACGTGCGAAGCGGTTGAGGATGCGGAGTTCCGCGTCGCTCCATCGCGGCCAGAATATGGACCTGCCCATGCGGATGGCCTGGATTCTCAGCTTGGCGCGTAGTCCGCCCTCGGTGCGGTTTCCGAGCTGTCCCGCACGCTCCAGGGCGGACCGGCAGGCGCGGCTCGCGGCGACTATGGTTGGATACCTGTCGGATACCAGTGCCCGGGTGAAACGGTCGATAATCCGAGCGCCGGAAGCGCTCCAGGGCGCGAACTTGGACACCCGGCCCAAGGCGCGTGCCCCGTCGTTGATGCGGTTAGCTATCGCCACGTCTGTCCTGCGACGGGTGATGCCGGCCCGATCAAGTGCCCGGCGGCAATCAGCGACCGCCGCTGTCCCATGTGGGTACTCGTTCCGGGCCAGCGCCCGACTGAAGCGGTCAATGACACGGTTTTCCTCGGGACTGAAAGGGACCAAATACCACGGCCGACCCAGGGCGCGGGAACGGACGTTGAGCAGGTCACGAATGGCGCTGTCGGGATGGCGCACCTCCAGTCCGGCCCGCTCGAACGTCCGCTTAACCTCGCGTACGGCGGCACTGCTTTTTGGGCACTCTCCGCGCGCCAGAGCCGAGGCGTGCCGCTCGAGCAACCGCCTTTCCTGGTTGGTCCAGAAGTGCATACGGCGCGGCAGACCGAAATCGTATGCACGGCACAGGAGCTTCCATGCAACAGCATCATCGGTCCGCTGCAACCCCCGAGTCACGTGCGCCAACTCGCGACGGCAGTCGGGCAACGCCTGATTGACGTTCGGATACCAGCCGCTCACGATGGCCCGGGCGAAACGGTCCGCAACGCGGCTCTCTGCCTCACTCCATTTCGGATAGCGCGGTCTCTGGGGATGCGCACTCGCCTGCTGTGCTGTCCGGGAACCTGATTGCCGCTTAGCCACTATACCTCCTACTCTATCGGCCAGTTCGGAATGGTCTTGTCTACGTCCGCCATCAGGCGGATGGTTTCTTTGATAGCCACGACGACGCGCTGGTAGTGCGTGATGTCGTCGTTCGAGAGCTTGCGGCCCTTGCGGTCCTTGAGCCACTTCTGAAGTACCTGGTATCCGCCGATGTGGAACTCGAACCACTCCGGCTTCACGCCCTCGAAGTACTGCTCGTCGTTGATGTAGACGCGGCCGGACTCACCCTCACCCTCTCCCTCTCCCTTCAAGGGAGAGGGAACAGAGGAACGGCCGCGCTTCGCCTTCGCCTCCCCTCCCGCTGGCAGGAGAGAGGAACTCCCTCTCCCTTTGGGAGAGGGTTGGGGTGAGGGCGTGTACTGTACCTTTCCGACCGTGTCGCTGCCTTTGACCGTGAACCTGGTCACGAAGTCGTTGACCTTGGGCGATTCCAGCAGGTGCAGGGCGACCAACTCGCGGCCAAGCGCGACGAGCTTCCAGAACAGCTTCTTGTCCGAAGTCAGCGGCACGCGCGGGAAGTCGATCTTCAGGAACTCGGCGTACCGCTTCCGATACGTCGGAGAATGGAACACGGCGTAGATGTAGTCGAACACGTCTTCCGGCGTGAACACGTCTTTGGACTGCGGGAGCGCAGCTCCCGCTTTTCCGGTGGAGCGCGACGGGGACAAAGCGGCAGCTTTGCTGCCGCACTCCAAAGAGCCTTCGGCTCCCTCTGGCACGAACCTCAGCCCCAGCTTCGCCTCCATCTCCGCGACGAACTTCGGACTCAGATTCGGCCTCCGCCCATTCTTCCCCGCCGGCCACGGCGACAGCTCAGTGTCTTCCAGCCGTCGCTGCTCTCCTTTGCGTCCAACGACGGAGTAGACGTAGAGCGGAAACGTGCAGGATTGTGTCGTAGACTCGCCAGTCTTGGCTTCCGTGATTTCTCGCGAGCACAAGAAGTGATCGGGAGACTCTGACCTATTGCTCCTCGCTGACACCAACCCAAGATTCGCACGAGCCAGCATGTGAGACATGTTCTCCGGCCGAGGCATACAGATGAACCCGCGCGTTCGGCCGGTGTAGTAGGTGTGTCGCACATCGAATGGGCGGTAGAGGATGCGGGCCAGTTTGGCACGACTTGGCCCGCTGTCCCGGATGTCCGCCTGGGCGAGGGTCACTTTCCAGTCGCGGACATCCGGCCCAAGCTGGAACTTCTCTCGTGCGGCCTCCGGTGGCAGGCCGACGAAGTCGTTGACGCGTCGCCACATCTCGTCGGCGCTCCAGGCAATTGTCAGTTCATCGCGGGCAGTGACGACTCCCACGCTCGACGCGGGCATGACGTCCGATATCTTCCAGGCGGTCTCGTACTCTGCTCTGCGGCGTTCGTCCTGAGGTACGAATAGATACGTTGGCGAGGAAGGCGTTAGCTTCGTCCAATTCACCGAGGCAATGTCTTCGGAGAGCAGGAACTTGTACTTGCTCTGTCGGTCTCCATAGAGGTCGGCATGATACACCTGTGCCGGACCGGTCTTGCCGGGTTCCTTGACGAAGATGCCGATGCAGACGCCCTGCTGGATGTCAAAGACGTTCTCGTCCTTGCTACCGTCTGGCGCGGTCTCCTTCTTCTTGCTGTTGCCATGCAGGTCGAGGATGTAGATTTCTGTGAATGCTTGCATCAACTGCTGGCGCATACCGCGGAAGGTCGGGTTGTCGAGATAGCCGTTGTTGGTGATGTAGGCGAGGATGCCGGCACCAGTTTTCTCTATGCGCCACTGGCCCCAGCGGATGAACTTCACGTAATCGTCCTGTAGCCACTTCGGGTTGCGCTCGCCCAAGGGCTGACCGTCCACGAAGTAGTAGTCGCGCACGAGGCCGCGTATCCAGTCGCCCTTGTTGGCGGAGTGTCCTGAGTAGGGCGGGTTGCCGAAGACGACCATGACAGGCTTGTCTTTCTTGATAGTCGAGGCGGCGTTGGATTCTTCGGAAATCCACTGGGCGAAGAGCATATCTGACTTCTTGGCCGCCTCTTCAAGGGTATTGGTCAGGAAGATGCCGAGGCGTTCGTCGGAGCTGAAGTCGTAGCCGGTTTCCTGCAGGAGCAGGCCGAGTTTGAGGTGCGCGACGGCGTACGGAGCCATCAGGAGTTCGAAGCCGAAGATGCGCGGCAGGAGGTTGTCGCGGACGTAGCCGGACCACGTACCGTACTGGCCGTGCTCACAGACCCGCTCGTAGATGAGCTTCACGTCGGCATGGAGGAAGGTCGCAGTGCCGGTTGCCGGGTCAAGGGTCAACACGGCCGGGTCGGCTACGCCCATCGGCTTGTTGAACTTCGTCTTGAGCAGGTGGTCAACGGAACGGACGATGAACGAGACTATCGGCTCGGGCGTGTAGTAGACGCCGCGGCTCTTGCGGAGTTTGGGGTCGTACTCGGCGAGGAACGTTTCGTAGAAGTGGACGACCGGGTCTTCTTTGCGGGTGCGCTTGCCGAAGTCTTGGAGGATTGCCTGCACGTCGGCGTGGCGCAGCAGGAAGACAATCTGGTCCACCGCGCTTCTGACCTTCTCGTTCAGTTCCGGGCCGACGATGTGATGGAAGAGTTGGCGCAGGAACGGGTTGGTCGGCGGCAGGTTGTCGGCCGCGTTCTCGCGGGCAAAGGCCTGGGGAAACTTGGAGTTGCAGATGCCCGCGAACAGGCCGTAGCAGATGGTCTGGGCGTACATGTCCGCGAACTTGGTCTCGTCGATGTCGGGCAGGAGCACTTCGCGGAAGGCCTTGAGTTGGGCGTGAAGGTCGCCGGTCGCGGGTTCGGCGGCCAGCGCCTCGGCGATGAGGCGGCGGGTCATGCGGGCAAGGCTGGCCATGCGCTGGGCCAGTTCTTTCGGGCTGGCGATTGTCTTGAGTTCGGCCCGGCAGAATTCGACGAGCAGGTCGGCGAGGGCGGCAACCTGGCCTTCGACCGCGCGCAGCTTGTCCTTGCCCGCAAGCACCGCGAGGCTCGCCCGCGTCCGCTCGTGGCCGTTCTCGAACCAGATGAACGTAAGGTAGTCGGTGAGCAGGAGGTTGGGAATCTCTCGCAGGTAGCGCCGGAGTTGGGCCGACTCGGTTATCTCGGCAAGGTCGAGCCCGATGTCTTTGGTCTCGATGTAGCCGATCGGCGTCTCGCCCAGCGTGACTTTGATGTCGGGATGGCCGTGCTTCAGGCCCTTGGGTTCGTTCACGCAGTGCACGCCCTTCACCAGCGAGTGAACGAGGTCTATCAGCGCGGACCGGTGGGTGTGTTCGGTCGAGTCGCCACGCGCGAGCGCGCGACGGAGCGCCACAAGATACGCCTGAATCGCCTCGGGCCGCTTATCCAGCATAACCGAAGTGTGCCAAAGAAGCGACGGAAGTCAAGAGGAAAAGGAGGCCGCCCGGCGGTCGAGCGCGCGAGCGGAGGGAGCGAGGAACCGCGGCGAGGCGTACGAACAGAAAGGGGAGGCCGGAGCCTCCCCTTTCGATAACTCGGTCCTGCTGCTACTTCTCGCCGAGGATCATGAACTCGACCCGGCGGTTCAAGGCCCGGCCGGCGTCGGTGTCGTTCGTGGCAATCGGCTGGCTCTCACCGTAACCACGGGAGGTCAGGCGCGAGCGGTCGATGCCGAGGTTCTGCGTGAGGTAAGCGACCACTGAGGCGGCCCGCCGGTCGGACAGCGACAGGTTGTACGAGTCCGAGCCCTTGCTGTCGGTGTGGCCCTGGATCTCGACGTTGATGGTCGGGTTCTCATTGAGCATCTTGGCGGCGTCCTCGAGGGCCGGCCGCGACTCGGGCTTGATGGTCGACTTGTCGAAGTCGAAGTAGATACCCCTGAGCGTGATTGACATGCCTACCTTGAGCATTGCGAAGTCACGCACGAGCGGCTTGTCTTTCTCGATGATGAGCGCAGCGGTCTGCTTCACGTAGTCTTTCGACTCGACCACGACCGTGTAGGAGCCGGGGTTCAACTGGGCCTTGTAGACGCCGGTCGCCGGATCGGTGGTGACCACGGCGTCGTTGAACGCGACTGTGGCCGATAGCGGGGCGTTCGTCTTCTTATCGTAGACCTTGCCGGTGACTGTGACTGCGCCCGCGGCCGGCGTGAGCTTGAACGTTGCGACAGCCAGCTTGCCGTCCTCGACCGCCAGGGTGACGGTCGCCTTGATGTACTTGTCGGCGCTCGCGGTCACGGTGTAGACGCCGGTCTCAACCCTGGCGACCTTGAACGCGCCGGCGGAGGCGTCGGAGTTGGTCGACTGAATCTGGGAGCCGGGGAACTCGATGCGGGCGGCCATCGGTGCGCTGGTTACAGCGTTAAGGACGGTACCGGCGATAGTGCCGTAGGTCTTGAGCGGCCGCAGCTTGAAGGCGTACTCGGAGACCTTATTGTTCTCGACCGCGATCGGCACGGTCTGCTTCTGGTAGCCATCAGCGCTGGCCTCAACGGTTACTGAGCCCACAGGCACCTTGCGCGCCTTGAAGACGCCGGAACTCGCCTGGGTCGCGATGTCTGCCATTTTCGGGTTCTCCGGGAACCCGACGTTCGCGGCGAGCGCCGCGCCGGTCTTCTCATCGGTAACCGTACCGGTAATCGTGCCGTACTCGGCCTTCGGGCGCGCGCCGAACCCCGTTCCGATGATGATGCCACCTATCAACTCGTTGTTGGAGTGGTCGCCCATAGCGAACGAGTATGCGGCCTTCACCGCGACATCGCTGACGTTGCCGAACACGACGCCGGGAGTGATGTAGATGTGGCCGCCAGTGCCGGTCTTGCTGAGATCGAACATGCCTTTGGATCCCGGCGGCTGCCGCGAGAGGAATTCCCCGAACAGCGCGAAGGCGCGGCCGGCCAGTTCCACCCCCATGCCGTACCGGGTTTCCTCATTGATCTTGCCGTAGTTGAACATGAGGTTGGGCGCGGTCGCCAGCACGTCCTGAAGCTGCAGGGTCACGAGGCCGGTCCAGGAGAGCTTCGATCTGGCGACACCAGGAGGGAGATTCGGATCGCCCGCTTGCGGCAGCGCGTACTTGTCGAGCCACCACACTTCGTTTGTGTCGTTTCTGCCTGACATGAACGTGTAGGAGCTGGTGAAGCCCACTTTCAGAACCGGCACAATCGGTATGGATACCTTGCCGCCGGCTTTGAGGTCGTGCGTGCCCATCGTGAACTTGTTACTGTTAGGCCTCGTCGGTGTCTGGAAGACCCCGCCCCACGAGCCGAACACCTCCACGCCGAAATACTTGTTGACAACCGGCGCGTAGCTCAGCTCCGGCGCAATCAGGTCCAGGACCCATCCTTTGTAGCCTTCCTGGTAGATATTCGTCGGGCTATTGAATATCGCGTTGCGTCCGAGTGCGTGGGCCGATATGGTCAGTCCGGCTTCGTCTTCCACGAGCGCGTTCTGGACGCGCAGCAATCCTCTCCCGCCACCGAAGCCCGGGTATGCGAACACGAGCGCGGGAAGCACTGCCATCAGCAGTGCCAGTACGGACACTCTTACTCTCACTATTCCTCCTGTGGCTCCTCTGAGCCGCTGTATGTACCTGACGGATTTATGTTGTCGCAATGTCACTGTGGCCGGTCTTCCATTTCAACCGGCTTGCAGTCTGACTTCACCAAAGGGCGACGCGATGCATGGGATGTCATCAGCTATCTTCGGGGCAATAGGCCGGCGAGGACACGGTCCACGTTGGCGAATCTCATCCATGTCCGGTCGGAACTGAGTCCGATAACGACCGCGAGCCCGCCACCGAGATAGAGCACGCCGAGAATCAGGAGTACCAGTGCCTTGGCCGGCAGGCTCCAGGGCAGCCATGCGAAGAGCGCGACGTGGATGAGCACGAACCCGCTCAGCGCCAGCAGCAGGAAAACAGCCAGGCCGAGCAGGGCCATGAATGCCTGACGTGCCTTCCTGACCCCGGCGACATAGACCACGGCCGCCTCGACCTTGAGGCTGTAGAGCACGCGGTCCATCCAGCGGCTGAACAGCGCTGATATGATTCCCAGGATGAACTTCATGCCTCGACTTGTCTACTGCCGTCGACCACTGATGAGGAGCCCGAGGACCAGGCCGCCCAGCGCCGCGCCACCGATGTAGTACCAGGGGTGCTTGCGCACCGAGTGGTCAACGGTTGAGGCGGCCAGCGTGGCCGTCTCGCCCGCTTCCTGACCCTTTTCCTTTACCCAGTCGGCGGAAGTATGTGCAGCGCTGCCGATCGCTGCCTTCAAGTCGGTGTACCCATTGGCGAGCAGTGCCTGCAGTTCCTCGCGGCTTTCTTTGGCGGCCTCATTCAAATGGCCCAACGCTTCGTTCAGTTTCTCATTACTGGCTGCTGTGTGTGACATAATTTGCTCCTTCATTTGATTGTTTGACTCTCTATTTTCTCCACTGATTCAGCGACAACTCGTTCAAGCTCGCCGCGTTCTTCACGCTCAGTCGATTCTCCTGCCCGTCACCAGCCGATAGATGATCACGATGAGCGCGATTACAATCAGGATGTGAATCAGGCCGCCGCCGATGTGGAACGCGAAGAATCCCAGCGCCCACAGTACGAGAAGGACGACTGCTATTGTCCAGAACATACCTTACCTGCCTTTCAACATTTCGAGCTTGCCTGCAGCCTGCGGGCAAATCCCGGCGTGGCGCCGGGTTTGCCCATATCGGAAGCACTCATCAAGTGCACTGCCCGCATCTAGTACTCCGAGGACCCGCTGAAGTAGTAGCGGAAGCCGACTGACCCCTGGGGGCCGAAGAACCCTCTGTCCGGCGGTACTCCAGACACATCAAATGTGGGGACTACTTCCATGAACAGGCCGATTGGAACGTTGTTGAACACGTACTCGAGCCCGAACGGAACCCGAAGTCCGATTCTCATGTCCGGGTAATGCACGTTGTCCGCCATCACGACGCGGGCACCGAGGCCGATGTAGAGCGGTAGATAGCCATCCTCCGACGACTGCAGCAGGCTGTTGGTGTGCCACAGCACGTCCCCGTGGAAGCTGGGCGCATACCCGTACCACAAGGAGTAGCCCAGGCCGGCGTCGAGCGCGACGTGGGGGCCGGTCCAGACCTTGAGGCTGAGCCCGGAGGGGTTGCCTCCCATAAGACCCAAGCCGAGGCCCTGAGGCCGGGCGACGGCAACGCCGATGCAGATGCCCGCGATGGCAAGCGCGGTCATCACTTTGTGGTTCATGTCCTGTCCTTTCATCTTCAATCCTCTCGTCTCATCTTCCCGTTGATAATTTTCGAGGGGTCGGCATGCCGCCGGTTAGGAGGCGTAGGTTCTCCGACCGCAGCCGACCCCGTGTAGGCGTTGGATGACCGTCTCACGGTCATCCGCGAACGCGACAGCAAGCATGGTGGTGGAACAACGTAGTACCGCACTGTGGATACTGCGCGCTGTCGCCCCCAGGTGTTTTTATTCCCTTCAACCTGAAGGTAGTACTGCACGTTGCGTGCCATGGTAAGCCCTGGCACGATAGTGGTGCTGCCCAGGCCATTACGCTTCTGTGTGTGCGATCCGTTGCAGGCGAGCTGTCCCAGCAGCGCCACGGTTGTATCTTCAAAGAGACATGCAGACAGGGGAAAGTGAGAGTGCACTGGGTATTCGCCTGCGGCGCGGGGGCGTGTATCCCTAAAGAGACACGGGGCCTTTGTGCGGACGCGAACGCCGGCGTCTTGTACCATTACCTAATTAGATGCCCGAGACTGAGCAGCGATTCCGCAGCGCTTCATGATTCGGTAGAGGCTGGTTCGCAAGATGCCCAATCTGGCGGCCGCCTCGGCAACGTTACCATTGGCCCGCGCAAGCACCTTCTCGACTGTCTCGCGTTCGGTGCGCTCCAGGGCAGCCTGGAGCGCACCGTTAGTCGAGACCTTGGCCTTGGTGACGGTCCCAATCCTGGTCCTGGTCATGGATTCGGTTCGCTTTCCTACTATCTTCAAAAAACCTGCCTACCGCACGACCGCCATCCGGTTGGTCCGGGTCGTACCTTCGAAAGAGAGGTGGTAGAAATACACGCCGGCCGCAACCGAAGCTCCGTTCCAGGAGACCTCGTGTCTTCCCGCGGACATCACGCCCGCGGCCAGGGTGGCCACCTTATGCCCGACAATGTCGTACACTGCCAATTCCACCTCGCCGGACTTCGGCAGGGAGTAGGAGATTCCGACCGCGGCCGCTGATGGATTGGGAGAGGCCGGGCCGAGATAGAGCGCGGACCTGATGGGTCGTGACCCAATCTCGATCCCAGTGCCGGATATGTCGAACCCCTGTGTGTAGATGTCCCAGTTGCCGTTGCGATAGTCCTGCCATGCGACAACGGCGCCGAGGTTGCCGTCGCTGGTCATCGCCGGGTTGGTCTGGTTGCTGTCCGCGGCGCAGATTGGATAGCCTTCTGCCGACCAGTTTATCGAGGCATCGGCAGCTATGCGTTGTGCGTAGATGTCACAGTTTGCGGTGTCACGGTGGTCGTCCCACGTGATAAAGGCACCGCTGCTTCCGTCAGTGACAATCCGAGGGTCGGTCTGGTCGCCGGCCGCGGTGCAGATGATT
>JAPLUO010000123.1 GCA_026397595.1 Caldifarciminota bacterium | reverse complement strand
TGAGTCCCGACCCGAGCCCGAGCATTGCGTCGCCGCGGGTGGCACTTGACGACGGTCTTCAGGACCCCGACGGCCTCAGGACAGAGGCGGCGGAGAGAAACAACGTCGCGAAAACGACGATCCTGCACGCTTGTAGTACAGGGCGATTCGGAGAGCAGCTTGCCCAGTAATCCCACCAGTGGGGCTCCAAGCTAGACGCTCCACGCCTAACGCCGCAAGCCACAAGAAGATAGACTCGAAAACTCGGCTTTCCACCATTATCCTGTATTGGATACAAACCTGAACTGAGGCAACGACGGAATAGGGAGCTTGGCGAAGGCGGCGTCGAGTGCGGCTTGCGCGGTCTTGAACGGGTGCATGAATACGCTCTTCACGACTTTGTCGTCTATGCCCACGACCGTGTACAGGTCGGCGGTCTGCATGATTTGGGCGAGGCGGGCGGATTTGTGCCAACCCAAGACCGAGAGGGATTGGGGATTAGGGATTGGGGATTGGGGAGGACAGGGGACGATTTCAGATTCCAGATTGCAGATTTCAGATTGCAGATTGCCGGAGTCGGGCCTTGGCGAACTTGGCGTCCTTGGCGGTTCTCTCATCTGCATTCGGCCACAGGCGAGGATGTCGGAGGGGGACTTGCAGCCCTTGAAGACCTGGATGAAGCTGTCGTTGCCGACGTCGTCAAAGCAGGCTGAGACGGTGATGTGAACCGCCGGGTTCTTGAGCAGGGGCCGGGCGAATTCGACCGCGCGCTGGGATTGGTAGAAGTTGATGTTGGAAGGAGGCCCGAGCACGCTGAGGACGATGTCGGCCTTCTCCTTGACCGGCACGGCAAAGACCGTGTGCGCGTCTTGGGTTGCGGCGGAGAAGGAGTCGAACAGGTCGCCGGAGCGAATTGAGAGCAGCCGGTGGTTCCGGTCCTGCACAAGCTGTATCGAGAAGACCGGACGCGGGAGCATCTTCGCGGCTTCGTTCATGTCTTCGTGCACCGGGTTGCCTTCAAGGCCGAAGGTCTGGGACCCGGGCCGCGTGACCATGTTGTGGTTCCGGGTGATAGTATCGTAGCCGGCGATGCCGGGCAGGAAGCCTTTGCGGCCGCCGGTGTAGCCCGCGAAATAGTGCGGCTCGATGGAGTTGATGGTGATGACTTTGTCGGCCCAGAGCAGTTCCTTGTTGAGCCAGACGTCGGTGCCGAAGCTGGTCTTGCCGAGGAAGAAGAGGCGGGCCTTGTCCTTGGAGTCGTGACAAACGATTGGCGACTTGAGAAAGTCGGAACCGAAGATTGTCGCGTATTCGGCGTCGGTAGGCGGGCGGTGTGTACCAAGGCAGACCATGTGCTTCACGTCTCGGTCCCGCAGCGCCGAATCGAGCGCGGCCAGAACCGGCGCGTTGGGCGTGGGCCGGGTATAGTCGTTGACGAGCACGAGCACGCGTTGTGATTCGCCGAGGAACGCGGCGCAAGCCTCGGCTGCCTGTTTCAGGGCCGCGTCGGTGTCGTGGAACGGGCAGCAGTCGTTCGGTTGAAGAACGCCGATGAGGTTGCGGTCGGGAATCTCAACCGGCTGCTTTGCGGCGTTGTCGAGTTCGATTCGCATGGTGAAGTATAGGCCGACAGACGCCGCTTTACAAGGGGAGTTCCGATTCATAGAATAAGCCATGATGAAGCAGAAGCCGGTTGTGGCAATCGTGATGGGCAGTGATTCGGACCTCGCGGTGATGACCGAGACCGCGAAGGTGCTGGATGAGTTCGGCGTGGCGCACGAGGTGCAGATAATCTCGGCGCACCGGACTCCGGACCGGTGCCGGGCGTTCGCGCGGGGCGCGGCCGGGCGCGGGGTCAGGGTGATTGTGGCGGGCGCAGGTCGGGCCGCGCACCTGGCCGGCGTGATTGCCGCGCATACGACGTTACCGGTCATCGGCGTGCCGCTGGACGCGGGCATGAACGGGCTGGATGCGTTGCTTTCGACCGCGCAGATGCCGGGCGGTGTGCCGGTCGCGTGTATGGCCTTGGGCAAGGCCGGGGCGAAGAACGCCGGCCTGCTGGCGGTTGAGATCTTGGCGTTGGGTGACACGACGCTCGGGCGCAAGCTGGTTCAGCACAGGAGGCGAATGGCGAAAGAGGTAGCGGCGAAGTCAAAGCAGGTGAGCGGTCGAGCGAGGAAGTAGGTTGCGCGCAGCCGGGCGCGGCACAAGCGACTGAGAGGCATAACTATGACATTGATGGATACGAAGCTGCCGGGCGTGAAGCAAGTCGGCAAGGGCAAGGTCAGGGACATATTCGAGGTCGGGGAGAACCTGTTGATTGTCGCGACCGATCGGTTGTCGGCATTCGATGTCGTGCTGCCGGACCCGATACCGGACAAGGGCCGGGTGCTGACTCAAGTGTCGAAGTTCTGGTTCGAGCGGTTCCGCGACGTGGTCCCGAATCACGTAGTCGCGACCGAGGTGGCGGATTTCCCGGATGTACTGAAGCCGTACGCGAGCCAGCTTGAGGGGCGCTCGATGCTGGTGCGCAAGGCGAAGCCTCTGCCGGTCGAGTGCGTGGTGCGCGGATACCTGGCGGGAAGCGGGTGGAACGACTACCAGAAGACCGGCGCGGTGTGCGGCATCCGGCTGCCCGCCGGAATGAAGCAGGCGGAGAAGCTGCCGATGCCGATATTCACTCCTTCGACCAAGGCGACGACCGGACACGATGAGAACATTACTCTGGAGCAAGCGGCAGCGCTGGTTGGAGCAGATGTGGCTGAGGAAATTAGGTTAGCGTCCCCAGATTTGTATGCGCGGGCGGCGGAGTACGCGAGGGAGCGCGGCGTCATTATTGCCGACACGAAGTTTGAGTTTGGCATCTATCAGGGAAAGCTGATGTGGATTGATGAGGCGCTGACACCGGATTCGTCGCGGTTCTGGGCGGTTGACGAGTACCGTGTCGGGATCTCGCCGCCGAGCTTTGACAAGCAGTTCGTGCGCGACTACCTGCTTTTAATCAAGTGGGATAAGACGCCGCCGGCACCGCGCCTGCCGGCAGAGGTTATTGAAGGAACGGCCAAGCGCTACCGCGAAGCATACCGGCTCATCACGGGCGTCACGCTTGGGCAGGTGGAGGTTCGTGCTCAAAACCCCAATACCCAAACCCCAATGACCAATCAACTGGGAAAGCCCTAATGCCCAGACGAGGATGTCGGGCATTGGTCATTTCACGCCTTTGAGCATTGGCTGGGAATTGGCGCTTGGTAATTGGACATTTTCTCGATGCTTGTGGCTGACTTCGACTACAACCTGCCCAAAGAGCTGATTGCCCAGCAGCCGCTGGCGCGGCGCGATGCGTCGCGCATGCTCGTGCTCGAGCGCAAGACCGGCATCGTGCACGATGCGATGTTCAGCGACATCAGCCAGTGGCTCAGGAAAGGCGACCTGCTCGTTCTCAACAACACGAAGGTGATACCGGCGCGGGTATTCGGCCGGCTCCCGACCGGGGGCGTGCTTGAGCTACTGCTGCTGCGACAGGTGGAGCCGGGGGTATGGGAAGCGCTGTCCCGGCCTTCACGCAAGGCGCGGCCGGGCACCGTGGCGCAGTTTGGTTCGTACGTAGCCACCATTGTCGAGCGGAAGCCGGAAGGGATGCGAGTGGTTCGGTTCGAACCGCCCGACATCTCCGAGTTGCAGCAGTCCCGGGGCGAGGTTGCCCTGCCGCCCTATATCAAAGAGAAGTGCGGCGACTACGGGCGGTATCAGACCGTGTTCGCGCAGGTGGACGGGGCAATCGCTGCGCCGACCGCGGGACTACATTTCACGCCGGAGCTGCTCGGAGCCCTGCGGCAGGCAGGAGTCGAGACCGCGATTGTGACCCTGCACGCGGGCCTGGGTACGTTCCGGCCGGTCAAGGCAGACAATGTCGAGGAGCACGTGATGCATCCGGAGGAGTTCGAGCTGTCGGAACCAACGGCCGATCAGGTGAACAGGGCGCTGGCCGAAGGGCGGAGAATAGTCTGTGTGGGTACTACGACAGTGAGGGTCTTGGAAGGACAGGCGACCGAAGTCGGAAGTCAGAATGCAGAAGTCAGAATGCAGAATGAATCGGAAGGAAGAGAGAACCGCCAAGGACGCCAAGAACGCCAAGAGGCGGACCCGGCCGGAAGTCGGAGTTGGGAATGTCCAGAGTCCAGAGTCCAGTGTCCAGAGTCAACCCGGGTGTGGCGGGTTCGTGCCGGGAAGGGCCAGACGAACCTCTACATCTATCCCGGCTATGAGTGGAAAGTGGTCGGAGCGTTGCTCACCAACTTCCACCTGCCCAAGTCGACGTTGCTGATGCTCGTGTCGGCGTTTGCCGGGCGCGAGGCAGTGCTGGCGGCGTATCAACATGCGATTGAGCAACGGTACAGATTCTACAGCTTTGGCGACGCGATGCTGATTGTCTAGCAATGGAAGCCGTCCCCTTTCCTGTCACTCTGAGCGAAGCGAAGAGTCTCTCAGCGTCGGGCGGAGAGATTCCTCGGTCACTGCGTTCCCTCGGAATGACAAGTGGGGCGCACCGGCGACGCGATGCTGATTGTGTGAGAGATGAGAGAACAAGAGATCAAGGGATCGAGTGATCGAGTGACGGAGCTGAAGTGGAGCCGCTGAGGCTGAGCGAGATTGTGGCCGCGACTGGCGGCAGGCTGGTGCGGGGTGAAGAAGTGCTGGTGCCGGGGGTCTCGATAGACACGCGTACGCTCACGCCTGGCGAGTTGTACGTCGCTATCCGCGGCAAGCGGCTGGACGGACACCGGTTCTGCGCTGAGGCGCTCGCGCACGGGGCCGTGGGTGTGCTTGTTGATGATGCGAACGCAGTCCCGCCCGGCGCCCTTGGTGTCGTCGTTGGCAATACAACCGAGGCGCTGGGTCGCATCGCTATCCGCCACCGCGCGCGGATGTCGGCGCGGGTCGTGGCGATTACCGGCAGCAACGGTAAGTCCACGACCAAGGAAATCCTCGCCGCCATCCTGGCGCTGAAGTTCAAGACGCTCAAGCCTGAAGGCAGCTTCAATAACGACATCGGCGTGCCCCTGACCGTGCTGCGGATGACCCGTGACATCGAGGCGGCCGTGTTCGAGATTGAGATGAACGAGTTGGGCGGGACCGCGCGGCTGGCGCGCATCTGCCGGCCGGAGACGGGCGTGATTACCAACATCGGTGACACGCATCTTGAGTTCATGAAGGACCGAAGCGGAGTAGCGCAGGAGAAGGCCGAGTTGCTGGAGGCCCTCCCGGAAAATGGCGCCGCGGTGCTGAATGCCGACGACCCGCTGGTCATGGCTATCGGGTCGGTTTATGCCCCTTCCAGACGGGTTACATTCGGCCTTGAGCAGCAGGCCGAGGTGTTCGCCACCGACATCACGGACCGAGGGCTGGCTGGGAGTCGATTCAGACTGATGGGCAAACATGAGGTCATGCTGCCGATACCGGGCAGGCACAATGTCGCCAACTGCCTTGCCGCCTGCGCTGCCGCGTACGCGATGGGCATGTGGCCAGGCGACATGCCGGAAGCGATTGCCGGGCTCAAGCCGCTGCCGATGCGGCTGCGGGTGCTGAGGTTTGGCGAGACTACGCTGATTGAGGACTGCTACAACGCAAATCCTCAGTCGGTCCGGGCAGCTCTTGATGTGCTGCGTCAGAGTGCCTCGGCTGAACGATGTGTCGCTTTTCTAGGAGATATGCTGGAGCTGGGCGAGTCAGCGCAGGCTCAGCACGAAAGCCTTGGCCGCGAGGTAGGGGCACTTGTAAATAGACTAGTTCTGGTGGGACCGCAGGGCGAGTTCACTGCCAAAGGGGCGACGGCAGCCGGTCTGGCACAGATCCGGCGGTTTGAGACCAGCGCGGAGGCGCGGGAGGCGCTGTTTGACATCATCCGGCCGGGAGATACAATCCTTGTCAAAGGTTCCCGAGCCATGGCTATGGAGCTCGTTAGCCAGGAGATTGTGAGATACTATGACCAAAGAGACTAAGCCGGCTACCGCCAGCGAGCCGGGTTCTTCTGCGTTCCCGCCGATTCAGTTCACCGACACGACGTTGCGCGACGCGCACCAGTCGCTCTGGGCCACGCGCATGAAGATTGCCGACATGCTGCCCGTGCTCGAACACCTCGACAAGGTCGGGTACTGGTCGCTCGAGATGTGGGGCGGGGCCACGTTCGATGTCTGCTTGAGGTTCCTGAACGAGGACCCGTGGGAGCGGCTCAGTGAAATCCGCAAGCGGGTGAAGAATACGAAGTTGCAGATGCTCCTGCGCGGGCAGAACGTAGTCGGGTACAAGAACTACCCGGATGACGTACTCGAGGAATTCGTGGCCCGGTCGGCCGACCGCGGCTTGGATGTCTATCGCGTATTCGACGCCCTGAATGACGCGCGCAATCTGGAACGGGCAGTCGAGTACGTGAAGAAGAATGGCAAGCACGCCCAGGGCACGCTCTGCTATGCCATCTCGCCGGTGCACACAATCGAGTACTACCTCGCCCGGGCGCACGAGCAGAAGGAGATGGGCATTGATTCCATCTGCATCAAAGACATGGCCGGAATCATCTCGCCGACCATGGCGTATGACCTGGTCAAGGCGCTGAAGGAGACAATCGGCCTGCCGGTGCAACTGCACTGCCACGCATCCAGCGGCATGGCGGTGGCAGCATACCTCAAAGCGGCAGAGGCCGGGGTCGACGTGATTGACACTGCGACCGCGCCGTTGGCGTTCATGACTTCGCAGCCTGCGGCCGAGAGCATGGTCGCCACTTTTGTCGGAACGCCACGCGACCCGGGGTTGAACATGGCGGAAATGGAAATCGTCGAGGCCCACTTCGCGAAGCTCGCGGCCGGTCAGTGCGTCACACTGCCCAAGGTCGTCGACTCGATGGTCATCATCCACCAGATTCCGGGCGGAATGGCTTCGAACCTGCTGTCCCAGCTCAAAGAACAGAAAGCCGGGGACCGGCTGCAGGAAGTACTGGAAGAGGTGCCGCGCGTGCGCGAGGACCTCGGGTTCCCGCCGCTCGTGACCCCGACCAGCCAGATTGTCGGAGTGCAGGCGGTGCACAACGTGCTGGCGGGCGAGCGGTACAAGCGCGTGACCCGGGAGACCAAGGATTACGTGAAGGGTCTCTATGGCCGGGCGCCGGCCCCGATTCGTGAGGCGGTGGCTCTGAAGATACTCGGCGATGAGAAGCCGATAAAGGGCCGGCCCGCGGACCTGCTCGAACCGGCCATGCCCAGGGCGCGCAAGGAACTAAGCAAGGATATGGTCCAGCACGAAGAGGACTACATATCCTACGCGATATTCCCCGAGGTGGCGCTCAAGTTCTTCCAGTGGCGGAAGAACCCGACCGCACCGGAGCCGGAGAAGAAGCCCGCAGCACGGGCTCAAGCTCAAGCCCAGACAAAGCCGGCGGCTCCGCCGGAAGACCCGCAGGTGCGACGACTGCGCGGGCTGATTGAACTGGTTGCCAACCATAGCGTCACCGACTTTGAGTGGGAGCACGAAGACGAGAAAGTGAGAATCAGGCGCGGCGCCGGAGAGCCGGGTCCCGCGCTGGCGGGTGTCGCCAGGACCCCGCAGCCGATGGCCGAGCCGGTTGCGGCACAGCCGGCTCCCGAGCCCGCTGCTCAGGCGGCACCCGCGCCGACACCGCAGGCCACTCCGGCGGCAAAGCCCGCAGCCAACATCGAAGAGGTGACGTCGCCGATGGTCGGGACGTTCTACCTGAGGTCCAGACCCGAATCTCCGCCGTTCATCGAGAAGGGCGACGTGGTCGAGACCGGGCAGACGCTCTGCATCGTCGAGGCGATGAAGCTGATGAACGAGATTCAGGCTGAGAAGAAGTGCAAGGTGGTTGACATCCTGGTTGACGACGGCGAATCGGTTGAATACGGCCAGCCGCTCGTCATCATCGAGCCCCTTTAGCGGCAGCCCGCGTCCCAGCGGGCAGTCGGGCCGGCAGGCGACGCCCCCTGTTTGCCGAAATGGCCCGACATGGCGAGTTGGGCTGAGTTCAGCGTGGCCGCTGTTCTCTCCTCTCCCTTGAAGAGAGAGGTTTCGTTGAGGTGATTCCCGCCCGAAACCGTCGGCGGCAAGTTGTGAACTGCGAGTCGGCCGCCTTCACCCCCCGCTTTGTTGCACTTCGACGTTGAATCTGCCAAGACCCACCCGCTATTCCGGAAGGCCCGGGAAGGTCTGCCTCGATGCTCGGTTGCGGTGCGCCTCATAGTGTTCGTCCATTCGACGCAGCAGCGGCGCGAAGGCGTAGCCGGGAGCCACGACGTAGATGGCTAGGAAGAGCGCGTTGCCGACCAGCAACCAGAGGGAGACCATGGTCACGGGGTCCATCCTGGCCCTCTCCTCCTCGCTACCGTCTTCCGCGATCATTCTGCCGAGCAGTTTCGCGGTGGCGAAAAGCTGGGCGAGTCCGAGGGAGAACATATCGACAGCGTTCGTCGAGAAGGCGTTCAGGAACTTGCTCTCGTTCTGCTCGCTGAGATGCACGCAAGCTTGATTGTAGAAGCCAAACAGCCGTCGCCGGGACCGAGCTAGTATTACTCTGTTATGTGGAATCAAGCGGTGGTCGGGGAAATCGTGTCTTGCAGCAGGGGCAGCGTCCGACTAACCGCACCAGCCACGGTTGCATCGCGTGCAATACCTTCTCCCACGTAGCACCAGAAGTTTTTTT
>JAPLUO010000110.1 GCA_026397595.1 Caldifarciminota bacterium | reverse complement strand
CATCACCTGATCCAGTATCGCGCCTTTCGCTCTCCGGTCAGCCTGCCGGTAACGACAGGCCATCTCTCTCGTTATCGCTTGCTTCTCACGCATGGTTAGTACCATCTGGCCATCTCCTTTTAGGTCCGGGGAAGGTTAGATTATGACTCCTTTCAGCTAGATTCCTTACGTGAGGCAACGACCCCGTTTCGTATAGATTTCTGGTGAGGCAACGCGCGGCCTTGACAACACGGTCTGGCGCTCTAATATCCTCGCGATGAAGCAACTGCTCCTTGAAATCGGTACTGAAGAAATCCCGGCCTCGTTCCTTAAGCCGGCGGCGCTCGACCTTGAGCGCCGGGTCCGGGCCGCGCTCGCAGAAAGCGACATACCGGCCGGCGTGTCCGAGCTCTTCTCGACCCCGCGCCGGCTCGCGCTCCGCTTAAGCGACGTCGCCGACGGCAGGCCCGCCCAGGTCGTCGAACTCCAGGGCCCGCCCCGCAAGGCCGCGTTCGATGCCCAGGGCAACCCCACCAGGACCGCGGTCGGATTCAGCGCGGCCCACGGCAAGACCCCGGCGGACCTGTACTTCAAACAGACTCCGCGCGGCGAATACGTCTTCCTGAAGAAGCAGACCGACCCGCTGCCGACCACCAAGGTGCTGCAGGAAAGGCTGCCTGGAATCATCACCGCCCTGCCGTTCCCCAAGAACATGCGCTGGGACGCAAGCGGCCTCAGGTTCGCCCGGCCCATCCGCTGGCTCGTCTGCCTGTTCGGCCCGGATGCGGTCGAGTTCACGCTCGGCGAACTCAAGTCCGGCGCCGACTCCCGCGGGCTCCGCAACTCGAAGCCGCCTCATTTTCGCGTCCCGAGCCCGGCCGAGTACGAAACCGAGCTCAAGGCGCACGGCGTCATCGCATCGCACGACGCCCGGCGCAAGACCATCGCGGCGGAATTGCTTCGCCTTGCCGGCACGGTCAGCGGCCAACCGGTCGAGGACGACGAACTGTTGGACGAAACCACGGACATCACTGAATCCCCGGAACTACTCCTCTGTTCGTTCAACCCGGACTACCTCTCCCTGCCCGGCGAAGTGCTGGTCACCGCGCTCAAGAAGCACCAGCGCTGCTTCTCCGTCCGAGGGGACTGTCCCCAAACGGGGACTGCACCCGAGGCCGAATCTCCCCTCCTCCCCCGCTTCGTCGCCGTCACCAACACGCCGGGCTGCGACCACGCAGTGGTGACCGGCTGGTACGAGAAAGCCGCCGAATCGCGGCTGCGCGACGCCCGTTTCTTCGTCGAGTCCGACCTGAAACACGGCCTCGAAGCGCTGGTCGATGAGGAAAAGCAAGTCACGTGGATCGAAGGCATGGGCACCTACTTCGACAAAACCCAGCGCCTGCGCGAACTCTGCCGCCATCTGACAGCGCAGACCCCGAACACCGACGCGATCGCGCTGGACCGGGCCGCCCTGCTCTGCAAGGCCGACTTGCTCACGAACATGGTGCGCGAAAAGGAGTTTACCTCGCTGCAGGGCCGCATCGGTGGCATCTACGCGCGCACCATGGGTGAACCGCCGTCCGTTGCCGACGCGATTGCCGAGCACTACCTGCCCCGTTTCATCGGCGACAAGCTACCGGCGACCCGTAACGGCGCGCTGCTCAGCATTGCCGACAAGCTCGACAATATCGTCGCCACGTTCCTGAGCGGCGAGATTCCCACCGGCTCCGAAGACCCATTCGCCCTGCGCCGCCAGTCGACCGGACTCCTCACCATCGTGCTCAAACAGAACCTACCGATTGACATTGGTGAACTGGTCGCGTCTGCACTCCGGCTCTTCCCTGCAGCGAAGGACGAATACGCGTGCCAGATTCCCGGGCTGTTCCACGAACGGCTCAATGCCCTGCTTGCCGAACAAGGCATCCGGTACGACATCGCCGCTGCGGTCATGGAGACCAGTTGGCAGCAACCGGCCCAGGCTCTAGTCCGGGCCAGTGCGCTGGCCGCGTTCCGCGACGACCCCGAGTTTCTGAGGCTCGTAGTCGGTCAGAAGCGCGTGGCCAACATCCTGAAGGGCCAAACCGCCGGGGGACTGTCCTCGCATGGGGACTGTCCCCAAAACCTCCTCCTGACCGAACCCACCGAGCAGCAACTCTGGAACGAAGCGCGACAGGTCGAGCCTGACCTTGACCGTAGCCTTGCCGCGCACGACTACCAGCGCGCCTTCAAACTGCTCCTCGGGCTCCGCCCAACCATAGACAAGTTCTTCGAGGACGTGCTGGTGATGGCGAAGGAAGAGGAAGTGCGCTCCAACCGCCTCCGCCTGCTCGCCTACGTCCGCTCCCTGTTCAGCAAGGTCGCGGACCTGTCGAAAATAGTCATCGAAGGGGAATAGCAGTCCAGTGGTCAAGTGGTCTAGCGGCCGAGTGACCGGACCGCAGTCTGTCAGGCTTCACTTTGCACTATGCATTTTGACCTTTGCATTGTCCTCGCTCTCCTGCCGTTCAACCGTACCAAACTCCAAACCTCAGGCTCCAACCCCCTCCTCGGAGCGGCAGCACCAAGGGACGGAGCTGCGCATCAAGGACGCTCGCGTCTCCGCCGAAGTCGTCAGCAAGCCGGAAGACCGCAACCTCGGCCTGATGTTCCGGCACAGCCTGGCCCCGGATTCGGGCATGCTCTTCGTGTTTGACACCGACGACTTCCAGCGCTTCTGGATGAAGAACACGCTCATCCCCTTGAGCATCGCATTCATCACGCGCGACTCGCTCATCACCGACATCCTCGAAATGGCCCCGCTCGACACGACCACGCCCTATCTCTCATCGAAGGCAGTGCGCTACGCGATTGAGATGAACTCGGGCTGGTTCCAGACCCACGGTCTGAAACCCGGCGACACAGTCAGAGGTCTCCCGCCGCGCTAGCCCGGGCCCGGCGCCTAACCTGGAGAGTCAAGAACTCACCACGCGGCTCAATCCCACGTTCAACCGACAACTCCAGCCGCAACTTACTCGCGCAGTCGGCCGGTCTTTCGTTCCGGCCTTCGGTTGAGTAGAGCCCGCTCGACTCGCCCGGAGTCTGGCCGCAGGACTGACGCTACGCACCACGGCGAATGCGACCGTCGAATCCAGCGATGGAGTCAAGGCAAAACTCGGCTCCAAAGCAGCCTGACCACCGGCGTCGACAACCGCCCCGCAAACCACTCCGGAAATGGTTCCCGCTGCGACTCTCAGACTCTCGATTCCATCCACCTTATTATGGCACTCGCAGCTAACAGTTGTAGCTGCCGCCAGATATGAAGACAACCAAGAAGCATACTGGGACAGACAGCCGGACTTCCACACAGAACGCCCTCCCGGGCGCACTATGCCACTTGATTTTCTTGTTCGCTCAAGATGCTGTTCCAGGCCCCTTACCCCATACTCATCCTGCAAGACCCACAAATCCCCTCCACCGCTGTGGCGTGGAGGATTCTCACCTCTCCTGTCGCAGCCCGTTACGGGCCTGCTATCTCAACCACTTACGCCAGGTCCGGCGAAATGACGAACGCTGCGACTAGCCATGCGACTTGCGCCGCAGCGACACGCGGGCCAGCGACCTGACCAGACGAGGACCAACGCCTTGTCCATCGCCAGGCCGGCGCGGCCTTGGAGACGTTCCATTCCGCTGCGTCCCTCGCTCATTCTTCTCGGTTGTCTCCCCGGCTGTTCCTTCCTGGATTCCGGGGTGCGCGGACAGCTATCTTGCCATGAACGCAAGCCGGGAGCCGTCGTAGGCCTTAGACCGTCAGCCCGCCCCGCCTCCTTGGCCTTCCGGCCGAAAAGAGAAAGCCGGGCATCAGCCGGCTGTCGGGAATCGGACCGACGGACTACTTCTTCACTTTGTCTGCCTCATGCCGCACCGTGTCCATCATCGTGAGCACGATGGCAATGCCATCCTCATTCAGCCCGACTTCAACGAGCAGGCATTCCATCCTCTTCCGTCCCAGTTTGTCCTCACACTTGGACAACTCGTTCAGCATCGGCCTGGGTCCCTCGGCCGCACCAATCTTGAGGAACAAGCACAGCGCCGCGGCAAGCTCCGGCACGGCCTGATCGTGCTTCTCCATGTCCATGAGAGTCGTCCCGACGCTGGCAAGGCTGCACGCCACGCCCTGCTGATACCCGATCTCGCGGTGAATCGCCAGCGCCTCTTGCAGGTACTTCAAAGCCTTGTCGGGCTCGCCCTTGGCGCGGTAGATGAGCCCGATGTTGCCAAGGTCGCTCGCCGCGCCCAGCTGATACCCGATTGCGCGGTCTATCGAAAGCGTTTCCTCGCAACACTCCAGCGCCTTGTCGGGTTCACCTTTGTCACGGTAGATGGACCCGATGTTGCCCAAAGCTGATGCCACGCCCTGCTGATGCCCGATTTCGCGGTGAATCGTCAGCGCTTCTTGCAGGTACTTCAGAGCCTTGTCGGACTCGGCTTTG
>JAPLUO010000042.1 GCA_026397595.1 Caldifarciminota bacterium | reverse complement strand
GGCGCTATCGTCAAGACCTTCTATGCCGAGCGCGAGAAGCTCGATCCGAAGAAGATCGTCTCGGTTTCGATCATGCCCTGCACCGCCAAGAAGTTCGAGTGCCAGCGACCGGAGATGGGACGTGATTTCAACCAGGACGTGGACTACGTGCTTACCACCCGCGAACTGGCCCAGCTCTTTCGGATGACCGGTGTGGACCCGTCAGCGGTTGAGCCCGAGGCGGCCGACACTCCATTCGGCGAGCGGTCGAGCGCGGGCAAGCTGTTCGGCGCTTCGGGCGGCGTGATGGAGGCGGCGGTGCGCTCCGCCTACTTCCTGCTCACCGGCCAGGAACTGGCCGAGCTCAAGATCGAAGACCTGCGCGGGATGAAGGGTTCAAAGGAGGTTAAGGTCAAGATCGGCGACCTCGAGGTCGGGGCCGCGGTTGTCTCCAACCTCCTGAACGCCCGCAAGCTCCTCGACGAGGTCAAGGCCGGGCGCAAGGACATCCACTTCATCGAAGTGATGACCTGTCCGGGCGGCTGTATCAACGGCGGCGGCCAGCCCATCGGCGCGGATCTCGAAGCGGTCAAGGCCCGCATGAAGGCGCTCTACCAGATCGACCGCGACGCGACGCTGCGGGTCAGTCACAAGAACAAGTGGGTCCAGCGGCTCTACGACGAGTTCCTGGGCAAGCCGCTCGGGGAGAAGAGCCACAAGCTCCTCCACACCAAGTACGCGAAGCGCGACGTGATGGTCTGAGGTGACGAATATGGATACACCAAAAAAGATACTGGTCGTCGACGATGACATCGACCTGCTCGAACAGGTCGGCATGATGATGCAGTCCGAAGGCTACGAAGTCCACCAGGCCCAGGGACAGGACGAGGCGGAGGAGCAGCTTAGCTTATTCATTCCCGACCTCGCCATCGTGGACCTGATGATGGAGAACATGGACTCGGGCTTCGTGCTCTGTCACAACATCAAGAAGCTCTACCCCGGTACGCCGGTCATCATCCTCACCGCGGTCCAGGCCGCGACCGGCCTCGACTTCAAAGCCCGGTCCGCAGAGGCCGGCTCGTGGGTCAACGCCGACGCCCTGATTGACAAGCCGGTGCGGCCCGAGCAACTCTGCGCCGAAGTCCGGCGGCTGCTGGTGAAATAAGGACAATGATGCAGAAACGCGGGACGGCCGGTCGCGGCTGTCCCGCGTTTTCCAGCATAGGTCGTATGGGACCTACAGGACCTATCAGCAGATGAGCCCCGAACGAACCGGCCTCGTCCGTACGATACCCGAGAAGTGCCGGGTATGCTACACGTGCGTGCGCGAGTGTCCGGCTAAGGCGATACGAATCCGCGCCGGTCAGGCCGAGGTCGTACCCGAGCGCTGCATCGGCTGCGGCAACTGCGTCCGGGTCTGTTCCCAGCACGCCAAACAGGTATACGACTCGGCAACCCTGGTCAGCGGCCTCCTTGCGTGCGACCCCGCGGCTGCGGTCCCCCGGCCGCCGGTTGTCGCCTGCGTTGCGCCCAGTTTCCCGGCGGAGTTCGGCATCGCCGACTACCAGTCGCTGTCAGGCATTGACTACCGGCGGCTGGTCGGCATGATTCGGCGGCTCGGCTTCGACCGAGTCGTCGAAGTCGCCTATGGCGCCGACCTCGTAGCCCGCCGGTACCGCAAGCTGATCGCGGAGCAGCCGGAAGCGCGTTTCATCGCCACGACCTGCCCGGCGATCGTCCTCTACGTCGAGAAGTATCACCCCGAGCTGGTACCTTTTCTGGCGCCGGTGGTCTCTCCGATGATTGCCATGGCCCGCGTCATTCACCGTTCATACGGGGCCGAAGCCAGCGTGGTCTTCATCGGTCCGTGTATCGCCAAGAAGGCCGAGGCCGCAGCCGAGCGCTACCGCGACGACGTCGCCGCCGCCCTCACGTTCATGGAACTCCGCCAACTGTTCGACGAGAACGGCATCACACCCGAATCGGTCGAGCCATCCGAGTTCGATCCGCCCCACCCGGGCAAAGGTATGCTCTTCTCGGTCAAGCGCGGCATCCTGCAGGCCGCCGGCATCGAGGAGGACCTGGTCGCGGGCGACGTCGTGGCAGCCGACGGCGGCGCGGAGTTCGGCCACGCCCTGCGCGAGTTCAGTGACGGCCATCTCGACGTGCGCCTGCTGGAGGTACTCTCCTGCAAGGGCGGCTGCATCATGGGCGCGGGGACCGGCACGCGCGCCCCGCTTTTCAGCCGCCGGGCCGCGGTCAGCCGCTACGTCCGGGGTCGCCTGGCCGGTCGCGACCCTCAGGCGCAGCCGGGCCCTGAGGGGGACGTGGACCTCAATGCCTGGTTCTACCCCGACGACCGGACCATGCCGATTCCATCGCAGGACGAGATCCGGGCGATCCTTGAGCGGATGGGCAAACAGCACGCCGAAGACGAACTCAACTGCGGCGCGTGCGGATACGAGACCTGCCGCACGCACGCTATCGCCATATTCGACGGACTTGCCGAGAGCGAGATGTGCCTGCCCGCGACCATCACGCGCCTGAATGAAGCGGTCGGCGAACTCGGCGTCACCAACCGGCAACTGGCTAGTGCCCAGCAGGCGCTGGTCCAGTCGGAGAAACTCGCCAGCATGGGCCAGCTCGCGGCCGGCATCGCCCACGAAGTGAACAACCCGCTTGGCGTCGTGCTTCTCTACAGCCAACTCCTACTGGAGGAATGCGACCCGAAGGCGGAGCAGTACGAAGACTTGAAGAAGATCGCCGAGCAGGCTGACCGCTGCAAGAAGATCGTTTCCGGCCTGCTCAACTTCGCCCGCAAGAACCAGGTGAGCCTGAAAGCGGTGAGAATCGATGAGTTCCTGCAGGCGTGCGCTCACGCCGTCGTGATCCCGGGGCGGGTGAAGCTTACCCTGGACTGTCGGCTGGAGGACCCGGAAATCGAACTCGACCCGGACCAGATGCTCCAGGTTTTCACCAACCTGATGAACAATGCCGTCGAGGCGATGCCGGGCGAGGGGACGCTCGCCGTTCGCGCCGACGGCGATACCGAGTCCGTGCAGGTGAGCATCAGCGACTCCGGCGTCGGCATCCCGATGGAAATCGTCAAGAAGGTCTTCGAACCATTCTTCACGACCAAGCTGGGCGGCAAGGGCACCGGTCTCGGCCTGGCAATCTGCTACGGAATCGTCAAGATGCACCGCGGCAGCATCGTGGTCCAGTCGAACGCCGACCCCGGGACCGGGCCGACCGGTACGACTATGACCGTCCGGTTGCCGCGCCGGCCCCCGGGTGGACTGGCATGAATCGAAAACGGCGGCCGACTCAAGGCCCCGGGCCGAAGGCAGGTGTGATATGGAGAAACTGAGACTGCTGGTAGTTGACGACGAACAGCCGATGCGCGAGGGCGTAATCCGGGCGCTGCGCAAGTACACGGTCAGTCTGCCGTACGCCGAAGAGGACTACGGGTTCGAACTGTCCGAGGCGGGCACCGGCGAGGAAGCCATCGAGTTGATTGACCAGGCCCCGCCCGACCTGTTGCTGCTTGACTACAAGCTGCCCGGTATCAAGGGTCTGGACGTGCTCGACCACATCACCCAGCACCAGCTCGACATCCTGACTGTGATGATAACGGCTTACGCGTCGCTCGAGACCGCGGTCAGCGCGACGCGGTACGGCGCGTACGATTTCCTGGCCAAGCCGTTCACCCCGGAAGAGCTCCGTTCCGCGGTTCACAAGGCCACCAAGCACCTCGTGTTGTCTCGCCTGGCGCGCCGGCTCAGCGAGGAGAAACGCCGGGTGCGATTCCAGTTCATTTCGGTGCTGGCGCACGAACTCAAATCCCCGCTGGCCGCGGTCGAGGGCTACTTGAGAATAATCCAGGCCAAGTCCGCCGGCGAGACCCTCGCCGCCTACGACACGATGGTGAATCGTTCGATCACCCGGCTGGAGGGAATGCGCAAGATGATTCTCGACATCCTCGACCTGACCCGCATCGAATCGGGCCAGAAGCAGCGGGAGTTGACCGAGGTCGACCTGCGTGAAGTCGCGCAGGCCGCGATTGAGACGGCGCTGCCATCGGCCCAGGAGCACGGCGTCACCATCGAACTCCATGCACCCGAGCGGGCGCCGGTGACGGCGGACCGCGGCGAGCTGGACATCATCTTCAACAACCTGGTGTCCAACGCGGTGAAGTACAACCGCCCGGACGGCCGCGTCGACCTGACCATCGAAACGGACGAGGAACGGGCAACCATTACCTGCCGGGATACCGGCATCGGGCTCTCCGAGACCGAGGCGAAACAACTCTTCCGGGAGTTCGTCCGCATCAAGAACGCCCGGACCAAGAACATCCTGGGTTCGGGGCTGGGCCTCTCGACGGTCAAGAAACTCGCGACCGAGTACTACGGCGGCGACGTCCGTGTCGACTCGGCGCCGGGCGCGGGCAGTACGTTTACTGTTACGCTGCGCCGTCACCAACCGGCGCCGGCGACAACCCCCGAGAGCCGCTAGCCGGGCCCCGTCGCGGCCGGCTCCGGCGGCTGTCGCCGCCACTTGCCAGCGCGGCGCGTTTCTGGTAATATGCATTCTTTAGGTCGCACGCCATCCCATTCGAACAATCCAGAGACTCGGACCTAAAGACAGGTAAGAATCAAAAGGAGTTGCTATGCCGAAGGTCCTGATCGTTGACGACGACCCGGATATAGTCGATTCCCTGAAGCTTATCCTTTCCGCCGAAGGGTACGCCGTGGCCGCGGCCACGAGCAGGGACGAGTGTATGCGGGCAGTCGAGAAAGAGCAGCCCGACCTCATCATCCTCGACGTGATGATGGAGCAGCCGGACGACGGTTTTGTCGTCGCCCAGGACCTGCGCCGGAAGGGCTTGAAAACGCCGATTATCATCCTGAGTTCAATCGGCCACGTGACCGGGTACAAGTACGGCACGGATTCGGATATGGCGCCGGTGGACGAGTTCGTGGCGAAGCCGGTGGCGCCGGCCGACCTTGTCGCCAAGGTCAAGAAATTCCTGAGGAAATGATCATGCTGGCAACTGAAAGACAATCTCTGCGCCAGGAAATCGCGGAACTGGCCGAGAAGTACGAGCACAAGCGCGACGGCATGATGCCGATGCTGGAAACGATCCAGGAGAAATACCGCTGCGTGTCGGACTTCGCCATGCAGGAAGTGGCGCGGCAACTTGGCGTATTTCCGACCGAGGTCTACGGCGTCGTTTCGTTCTATTCATTCCTTTCAACCGAAACCAAAGGCAAGTTCGTCATCCGGCTCTGCCGGACGCTCTCCTGTGATTTCTCCGGCAAGCGCGAGGTCGCGCAGCAGCTCGAGAACGAACTCGGCATCAAGTTCGGCGAGACGACCAAAGACCGGCTGTTCTCACTCGAGTACTGCAACTGCCTGGGCATGTGCGACAACGGACCCGCGCTGCTGGTCAACAACGACGTCTACACGCGAGTCCATCCCGAGCTGGTCTCCGATATCCTGGAGAAGTACCGGCGCATGTTCGGCCCGGCGTCACAGCTCGAGGAAGTGGAGGTGCACCATGGCTAATCCCGTTCATATCATGGAGCGGTACGAGCCGGGCTCGGGCCTGAAGAGAGCCCTCTCGCAGTCCCGGCAGGACGTCATCCGGACCGTGCGCGAGAGCGGCATCAAGGGCCGGGGCGGCGCCGGGTTCCCGACCGCGGTGAAATGGAACCTCTGCGCGGTCGTCCAGTCCGAAAAGAAGTTCCTCGTCTGCAACGCCGACGAGGGCGAACCGGGCACGTTCAAGGACCGGCTGCTTCTGGCCGAGCGGACCGATGCGCTGTTCGACGGCATCACCATCGGCGGCTACGCCATCGGCGCAAAGCTGGGCGTTATCTACCTGCGCGCCGAGTATGCCTACATGCGGCCCGGGATCGAAGCGAAGCTCGCCGAGCGTCGCGCCCACGGTCTGCTGGGCGAGAACATCCTCAATTCCGGGTTCGACTTCAACATCGAAGTCAGGATGGGCGCGGGCGCCTACGTCTGCGGCGAGGAAACCGCCCTCATCGAGTCACTTGAGGGCAACCGCGGCGAGCCGCGCAACCGGCCGCCCTACCCGGTGAACACCGGCCTTGTCGGCGCGCCGACCTCCGTAAACAACGTCGAGACGCTCATCGCCTGCGCACACATCCTGGCCAAGGGCCCCGAGTGGTTCCGCAAGTTCGGCACCGAAGCCTCGACCGGCACCAAGCTGCTTTCGATTTCCGGCGACTGTAAGAAGCCGGGCGTGTACGAAGTGCCGTGGGGTATATCGGTGGCGGACGTCATCGACATCTGCGGAGGCCAGGGCGCCAAAGCAGTGCAGGTCGGCGGCGCGTCCGGACGGACCGTGCCGGCGGAGCAGTTCCAACGAAAGCTCGGGTTTGAAGACCTGGCGACCGGCGGTTCGGTCATCGTCATCGGACCGCAGCGCGACATGCTCGACGTTGCCGAGAACTTCCTCGACTTCTTCGTCGAGGAGTCGTGCGGACAGTGCACCCCGTGTCGCGAAGGCAACCCGAAACTACTCGAAGGCGTGCACCTCCTGAAGCACGGCAAGTGCTCCATCGGCTACCTGCGCGAGCTTCAGGGTCTCGGCCGCACGATGCAGGCTGCGTCCAAGTGCGGGCTGGGTCAATCGAGTGCCAACACGTTTCTCGACATCACCGAACACTTCCGGTCCGAAATCCTCGGCCGGGTCAGCGGCAAGGGAGAGTGAGCCATGCCTGAGAAGAAACACCCGAACAAAGTAGCCGTTACGAGCGCGGTTCCGACCAGCGAGAAGCCACACGTTGTCACCGGCGGCAAGCCCGGCGATATCGGCGGGCTCGTCTCGGTGAAGATCGACGACATCGAACTGAAAGTGCCGTTCGGCACGACCATCCTCGAAGCAGCGAAGACCGCCGGAATCCGGATTCCCACGCTCTGCTACCACGAAGACCTCTGCCTCGCCGGGGTCTGCCGCATCTGCGTCGTCGAGGTGGCGAAGCAGCGGACGCTGCAGACCTCCTGCACCTTCCCGATTACCGAACCGGTTACCGTCACCACGACCAGCCAGCGCGTCAGGCAGGCGCGCCGGCACGTGCTCGACCTGCTGCTCTCGAAGCACTACGGCGAGTGCTATTCCTGCTTCCGCAACAACAACTGTGAGCTGCAGTCGCTCGCCAAAGAGTACGGCGTCGACTTCTTCCGGTTCGGCCATCCCGAAAAGCCGAAGTACGAGGTTGACCGTTCGTCGTACTCGGTCGTGCGCGACATGAACAAGTGCGTGCTCTGCCGCCGCTGCGTGCGGACCTGCATCGACCTGCAGTCGGTCGGCGTCCTCACCGCGGCGCACCGCAGCGATCGGACGCGCATCGAGACGTTCCTCGACCAGCCGCTCGCCGACGTCATCTGCATCAACTGCGGCCAGTGCATCAATCGCTGCCCGACCGGCGCGCTCCGCGCCAAAGACCCGTCCGACGAAATCTGGGCCGCGATCGACGACCCGAAGAAGCACGTCGTAATGCAGACCGCGCCGAGTCCGCGCGCTGCCATCGGCGAGGAATTCGGTCTGGCGCCGGGCACGTCGGTGACGCAGGAAATGAACACCGCTATCCGCCGCGCCGGATTCGACATGGTCTTCGACACCAACACCACCGCCGACCTGACCATCATCGAGGAAGGCACCGAACTGCTGCACCGGTTGTACAAGGCGCTGGTCAAGGGCGAGAAAGGCATCCTGCCCCAGTTCACGTCCTGCTCGCCGGGCTGGGTCAAGTTCATCGAGCACTTCTACCCCGAATTCCTCCCCTGCCTGTCGACCTGCAAGAGCCCGCAGCAGATGTTCGGCGCGCTCATCAAGACCTACTACGCCCAGAAACAGGGCATCGACCCGGCCAATATCGTGTCGGTGTCCTTGATGCCGTGCTCGGCCAAGAAGTTCGAGGCTAACCGGCCGGAGATGCGCGCGTCCGGGTACAAAGACGTTGACTACGGGCTGACCACGCGCGAAATGGCCCAGATGATAAAGGAAGCGGGCATCGACCTGACCCACGTGCCCAAGTCGCACTTCGACCTGCCCTTCGGCGACGCCTCGGGCGCCGGACTCATCTTCGGCGCGACCGGCGGCGTGATGGAAGCGGCGATCCGCACCGTCGTCGAGGTCGTAACCGGGCTGAAGGCCGAACAGGTCTTCTCCGACGCCAACGTCATCCCGGTGCGCGGGTTCGAAGGCATCAAGTACATGGAAATCGCGATACCGCAACTCGGGCCGGTGCCGGCGCTGTTCAACTCGCTCATCAAGAAGGACAAGCTCGGCGCGACCTGGGACTGGCTCAAAGGCGCGACCCTCAAAATCGCGGTCGCGCACGGGACCGCCAATGCCCGCAAACTGATGGACGACATCAAGGCGGGCGGCAAGTTCTCACAGTGCCACTTCATCGAGGTTATGGCCTGCCCGGGCGGTTGCCTGGGCGGCGGCGGACAACCGATTCCCACCTCGCCTTCGATTCGTGCGGCCCGGGCCAAGGCGATTTACGCCGAAGACATGGGCCTGGAGTTGCGCAAGTCGCACGAGAACCCGCACGTCATCAAGCTCTACGAGGAGTTCCTTACCGACGGGCCGTGCGGTGAACAGAGCCACAAGTACCTGCACACCCACTACACGCCGAGAGGCGACTACCTCGTCTAGACCGAGTCAGAATACATACAGCGCCCGGCTCAGGCCGGGCGCTGCGTTTCACGCGGGGGCGATTTCCCCGTGCGGGGAACGGGGGCTGTACCGCGCCGTTCGTTCCCACGGTGCCCCGGGCACGTCCGACCCGTTCGACTCGCGCCTGTCATTTCGACCGAGTCCGGCGAGTGGAGAAATCTCGCCCGAGAGACCCTTCGGCTCCGCGACGCTCCGCGTCGCCTCTCAGGAGCTCGCTCAGCGCAGGCTCCGGCGCTCCGACGGACTGTCCCCTGTCTTCCGCCTTGTGTCTTTGTGCCTCGGTGGTGAACTCCTATCTTGGCTCTGGGGCCACACGCTGTTTCTTGACAACAATTCGGGGCGTGCTATCCTCGGTTTGTGGCAACCCAATGCATGACCGCCGACACGCTTCGGTCGAGGCGGGCCGAGATTCTGGCCGTGGCCCGGAAGCGCGGCGCCCGGAACGTGCGTATCTTCGGTTCGGTCGCGCGCGGTGACGCCGGACCGGACAGCGACGTTGACATCCTGGTAGAACTTGAGCCGGGTCGGAGCCTGCTCGACCACGCGGGCCTGATGCTCGACCTTAGTGAACTGCTCGGCTGCAAGGTGGACGTCGTGTCCGAGCGTGCGCTGCACTGGTACATTCGAGACCGAGTGCTGGCCGAAGCCGTCCCGCTGTGAGAAGCGACCGGCTCTACCTGATTAGCATTATCGAATCCGCCGAGCGGATAATACGGTACGTCAAAGATGGTCGCGAAGCCTTCCTGGAATCGAGTCTTGTCCAAGACGCAACCATCCGTAACTTCGAGACTATCGGTGAAGCGGCCAGGCAAATCTCCGCCGAACTACGGCGTGCGCACCCGGAGATACCTTGGCGCGAGATTGTCGGTTTCCGGGATGTGCTCATCCACGACTACCTGCGGGTAGACGTCGTCCGACTGTTCTCTCCGGGTTGTCAGCCGCCGGCTGTTAGCCGTTAGCTGTCAGCCGTAAGCTGTCTCACGGCGCTACCGGTGCAGCGACGCTGAAGACGTCGGTCCGGATGGCCTGCAGCACCGCCTGCGTAAGGCCTCTTGCGGTCCACTTCGTGATCAGGACCGCTGCTTCCTTCGCGAGCGACTCACCCGAGATGTCCTTCTGGCCCAGGCTCCACATCTCTCGTCCGAAGCACAGATAGAACGGGTACTGGATGGTCGATACTCCCGAGCCATCACAGACCTGCTTGACCTGCTGTTCCATCGAGGCCAGTGAGACTATCGCCGCACTGATGTGCTCGAGCATCTTGGGTCGTTTCTCGGTGAGGATGGCGTTGACGCGTTCGAGGTTGTACTTGGTGTTCCAGTTATCGATTCGCTTGGTTGGATCCATTGGCATGGCTATCACCTCCTTTCGGCAACGAGATTGGCGTCCTTACCATGGCGGACACCGGTTGCGGCCTCGGTCCGGGCCAGGCTTGGCCTAAGCCTGCTGCCTGCCCGTACTCCGGCCATTCTGACTTCTGAATTCTGCAATCTGCAATCTGACATCGGCCTAACTCCTTGTCCCAATATCCGCAATCATTTGCCGTACCACGTACCCCGTGTCCGTTCCCTCGACATAGTCCAGGTACTGCCACAGCAGTTCGACGAGAGCCGCTTCCATCAGCCTGCGTCTCAAGCTGAGAAGCTGCTTCTCCTGGGCAGCGAGCAGAGCCAGCGCCCTGCGCCCCTTCTCGGTCCTCGGCACGAGGGCCTCTGCGCTACGGTTCAGGCCGAGTATCTCGTCTGCTCGTGTTGCCTCAGCGACGAGTTGGGCTGCGTTGGTTGGTGTGGTCGCTCTGTCATGTGTCATCAACGGTATTAGGCAAAACAGAAGAGGGAAACGTAACATCGCACGGGGAAGTGGAAAGGGGAAAGGAGAAATGGACAAGTGGCGAGGGTGAAGTCAGAAATCGGAAGTCAGAGACCAGAATGCAGAAAGCCCGAGTCCGGAGGGTCAAAGCAAGGAGCAAAGGAGAAATGGCGCAGTAGGGAGAGCAACGCCGAAGGTGATGTCATTTCGAGCGGAGTCGAGAAATCTCTCAGTCACCGCAAACTGCAAACTGGGGACAGTGGAAAACCTGGGACAGTCCCCGCCTCATAGGAATGCGGCGCAATCCGGTACAGTCCCGGTTTGAACCACATGCGCGTGATGACCGACACGCCTGCCGCGTCAGTCACCTCGGACACCCGGTGGTCAACCCGGCCCAGCATCTCTGCCTGCACGGCATAGCGCTCGTGCATCCGCTCGCCCTTGGCCGCGAGCACCGCGGCCAGCCGCTCCGGATTGTACTTCGCATCCCATCTTGCTACCCGTCGCTTGATGCTCTCTCCCACCGGGTCCTCGTTGGGCGAGTTTGCAGTTCTTGGTTTGACGTTCATAGTTGCTCCTTTTACGTGCTTCATGGTCTTCACCGGTATTAGGCAAACCAGAACCCCAAAACGTAACATAGTTCGTTCATCGTCCATCGTTCATCGTCCTTCGTTGATTCCTAAGTCGTTTCCTTTCCGATGGTTCCGCCATTTTGACTTTTGCATTTTGACTTTTGCCTTTTGACTTCGTCCTCCCGAATCCCTATCCCCCGGACAGCTCGGGGAGCCCCAGCCCTCTATGCAGCCCTTGTCCCAGCGCCTGCAACAGCACCCGGCCCTCATCTCGTAACGGCCATCGTTCCAGCCCTCGTCCCAGCATCCGCAACAGCGCCCGGCCCTCGTCTCGTAACGGCCATCGCGCCAGCTCCTGTCCCAGCACCCGCAACAGCACCCGGCCCTCGCCTCGCAACAGCCATCGTTCCAGCCCTTGTCCCAGCATCCGTAACAGCTCCGGGCTCTGCCCCTGAGCGCGCTTGACTGGTCAAGTCCGGATTTTCCTGTAAATTCCCATCTCAGGCTGACATCTTTCGACCGGGAGTCTGAGGGCTGAGTTCCGTCTTTCGGTCCGCTGCCAATCCCAGTATCCGCCGGAGCGTGTCTAACTGCTCGAGCTCCGTCTCGCTGAACTTCACCCGCGCCCAGTTCTCGCAGGCTCGAATCAGTGCGGCAAACACCAG
>JAPLUO010000327.1 GCA_026397595.1 Caldifarciminota bacterium | reverse complement strand
GCGGCCTGGGCGGCTGCACGGCGGACGTTGTCCCAGTAGATGGTATCGTCCGGGTCGTTGCCTTCGCGGACGACGGTCGTGAGTTTGCGCATCCAGAGGCTGTCGGTCAGGTCCGGCGTCTTCTCGTACATCAGGGTCTTGGCAACCATGATGCCGAGCTGGGTCGTGTTTGAGGCCGGGAACCGGCCGACCGGGATCTCCATCTGGTAGTTGCCGGTCATGTCGCCGTAGATGTTGTCAGAGGAGTAAGAACCGAAGTAGCTTCGGTACATACGCGCAGACAGTTGCGAGGGGCTGCCGACGAGCAGCACGTACTCCGGCTGCACCGGCCCGGAGTTGTAGCAGGAATCCCGGACAAATCTCTTCAGCTTGGTGGTGTCGTTCCCGCCGATTTGGGACAGCTTCACGACCCTGGTGGAAAGGCCGGTCGCCTGTTTCCACTCGGCCAGCGGCAGAATCGAGTCGTACAGCGCGTCGGCGCAGATGATGACATACTTGGCATGGTTCTCGGCATACGACAGGCCGACGGCCAGGACCATGGCCAGAATCAGGAACTTCTTCAACTAAGCCTCCCGGAAAAGCGACGTTCAACAAACATGCAGCCGGGCGCGGAACTGTGCTGCGGATTCATCCCGCAGAGGTCCCGAGTGCCCGGCGAAATCGAAGCGTCCAATGCGTACCCGCTAGATTGTAGGTCAGTTGGGCTATCCGTGTCAAGCTATGCTCTTGGTGCGAAAGTCGTTATAGAGACAGCCACGGAGGCCACTGAGTGCGCTGAATCAACCGGATGCAGACGTGTTTCGCAGGGTTGACCACGGCCCCGGTTGGCTGTAATCTATCAACTCCATGTCAGTACCAAGTCCGCGGCCCGACACGAGCGCCGGGGCCGGCGCGCGCGACGCCACAACGGCGCAGCCGGCAGCGAACTGGTTCAATGCCGATGGCTTCCTCGCCGGGCTCAAACGAGTCAACGTCTTCTGCGGCGGGTTCGGCTCGGGCAAGACCGAGGTCGCGGTCAATTTCGCGCTGCGCGTGCGAGAGACTGAGCCGCGAGTCTCAATCGCCGACCTCGACATCGTGAACCTCTATTTCCGGAGCCGGGAAGTCAGGGGCCAGTTGCGGAGCCAGGGCATCGACGTGCTGGTGCCTGCCGGCGCGCTGGTGAACGCCGACCTGCCGATAATCCAGCCGGAGATCAAGGGAGCCATGGAGAGCGGCGGAGGCGTGACCGTGCTCGACCTCGGCGGCGATCCGGCCGGCGCGAGGGTGATGGCTTCACTGGCCGGCGCCATGCGGCCGGAGGACTATTCGAGTTTCTTTGTTCTGAACTCGCGCCGCCCGTTCACGGCCACGGTCGCGGCAGCGCAGGAGATGATGGCCGGCATCAGCGCCGCGGCGAGAATCAAGGTGGATCGGATCGTGGTCAACTCGCATCTGATTGATGAGACGACGCCGGCGGTCATTGACGAGGGAGTTGCGCTCGGCCGGGCACTGGCCGCGACGACGGGCGCCGAAATCGCCTTTGTGGCGGTCGGGCGCGAGATGCTACCGCGGTTCGATGCGGCGGGGTGCGCGTACCCGGTCATGGTCCTCGACCGGCTGATGCTGAAGCCGTGGGAGCCGTCCAACTGGCTGGGCAAGTACCGGATAAGCACTTCCGAAATAGTGAATTGAGAAGGGTGAAGAGTGAAGTCGGAATCCGCCTTTCACAATTCTCCATTCACTATTCACTATTCTCCTAAAGGAGTATTATGGCAAGAGTTTTCCAGGTAACCATCGATAAGAACCGGTGTAAGGGCTGCGGGCTTTGCCCGAACGCCTGCCCGAAGCAGGTGATCGCAATGTCCAAGGAGATCAACGACAAGGGCTATTTCTACGCCCACGTCGTGGACCTGCCGGCCTGCATCGGCTGCCGCTTCTGCGCGTTCATGTGCCCGGATGTGGCAATCAGCATAGCGCAGGAAGACGCGGCTTAGAAGGAGCGAACAGATGGAAAAGGTATTGATGAAGGGCAACGAAGCGATTGCCGAATCGGCAATCCGGGCCGGCGGGTTGTGCTATTTCTGCTACCCGCTGACTCCCCAGTCCGAGGTGGCCGAGTACCTGGCCCGCCGGATGCCCGAGGTCGGCGGCGCATACCTGCAGGCCGAGAGCGAGGTTGCGGTTGTGAACATGGTGTACGGCGCGGCCGGGGCCGGGGCCCGGGCGTGGACGACGTCGTCCAGCCCGGGTATCAGCCTGATGATGGAGGGAATCAGCTACATTGCCGCGGCCGAGCTGCCGTGCGTCATCGTGAACATCGTCCGGGCCGGCCCAGGCCTGGGCGGGATTCTGCCGTCGCAGGGCGACTACCGGCAGGCGGTGAAGACCGGCGGCCACGGCGACTACCGGTGCCTGGTCCTGGCCCCGTCTTCGGTGCAGGAGGTAGTCGACATGATGCCGCTCGCGTTCGACCGGGCCGACCGGTATCGCGGCCCGGTACTCGTCATCGGCGACGGGATGATCGGCCAGATGATGGAACCGGTGGAGTTCAAGAAATGGTCCTTCCCGCCTTTGCCGCCGAAGGACTGGGCGACGACCGGTGCCAAAGGCCGGAAGCCGAACGTGGTCAACTCGCTCCATCTCGACCCGCTGGTCGAGGAGCAGCTCAACATTACGCTTGCCGCCAAGTACGAGAAGATGAAGCAGGAGGAGATCAGGCTCGAGGAGTACAACACCGACAAGCCGTACCGGGTCCTGCTCGTTGCCTACGGCACGACCGCCCGCATCTGCAAGACCGCGATTGCGCAGCTTGCCGGGCAGGGAATTACCGCGGCGCTGCTGCGGCCGATAACGCTCTTCCCGTTCCCGGACGCTAAGATCCTGGAGCTGGGACGCAAGGCCGAGTTCCTGATGTCGGTCGAGATGTCGATGGGCCAGATGGTCGAGGACGTACGCTGCGCCATGGGGCGTGACAAGCCGGTCTACTTCTTCGGACGGTCCGGCGGCATCGTGCCGTCGCCGGAGGAAGTCGTCACCGCGGTCAAGTCCCGGATCGATGGAGGCAAGTCATGAAGACCCTGTTCAAGCGACCCGAATCACTGACCGATGTCACAACCCACTACTGCCCCGGTTGCACTCACGGCGTCATCCATCGGCTGGTAGCCGAAGTGATCGATGACTTGGGGCTGCGCGAGCGGACCGTGGGCGTAGCGCCGGTCGGCTGCGCTGTCCTCGCGTTCAACTACTTCAACATGGACTTCCAGCAGGCAGCCCACGGCCGGGCGCCGGCACTGGCCACCGGTATCAAGCGGGCGCGGCCGGACCTCATGGTGTTCACCTACCAGGGCGACGGCGACCTCGCGTCAATCGGGATGGCCGAGATAGTCCACGCCGCCAACCGGGGCGAGAAGTTCACCGTCGTCTTCGTCAATAACGCTATCTATGGCATGACCGGCGGTCAGATGGCGCCGACCACGATGCCGGGCCAGGTGACCACTACCAGTCCCAGGGGCAGAGACGTTACCGACGTCGGCTACCCGGTGCGGATGTGTGAGTTGCTTGCGAGCCTCCGTACCCCGGGGTTCATCGAGCGGGTTGCGGTCCATACCCCGCAGCAGGTGGTGCGAGCGCGGCGGGTCTTGAAGACCGCTTTCGAGCTGCAGCGCGACAACAAGTGCTTCACGTTCGTCGAGTGCCTCTCAACCTGTCCGACCAACTGGGGACTGACGCCGTTCGAGGCGACGAAGTGGCTTGAGGAACACATGGTGCCCTATTACCCGATACAGAACTTCAAGAAGTACGAAGACGAGGAAAACCTCAAACCCCAAACCCCAAATCCCAAAGAAGGGGGCGGCAATGCAGGTTGAAGCGGTATTTGCCGGGTTCGGCGGGCAGGGCGTGATGCTGGCAGGCAAGCTCCTGGCCGAGGTCGGCATGGGGCTGGGCAAGGAAGTGGTCTGGCTGCCGTCGTACGGGCCGGAAATGCGCGGCGGCACGGCCAACTGCACCGTCATTATCGCCGACGAGCCGATTGCATCGCCGATTGTCTCGAATCCCCGTGACGCCGTGGTGATGAACCGGCCCTCGCTCGAGCGGTTCTGCCCGACCCAGCGGGCCGGCGGATTCGTAGTCGTCAACACGTCGCTCATCAACGTCCGGCCGGACCGGAAGGACGTCACCCTGATCGAAGTGCCGGCCAACCAGATTGCGATTGACGCGGGCACGGGCAAGGCCGCCAACATGGTTATGCTCGGCGCTTACGTCGGCGCGACCGGCATCGTTCCGTTTGACGCGGTCGTCGAGATGACCAAGCACGAATTCGCGAGGAAGGCCAAGTTGATACC
>JAPLUO010000146.1 GCA_026397595.1 Caldifarciminota bacterium | reverse complement strand
GTGGCTCGGTAACTTGCTCCCGCTGGCTTCATAGCTTCGGTTACCCTGACCATGCAGCGTTCACTATTGAGGCGGCTGCCAGCCTTCCTCAAGCCGGACTCTCACCGGCTGGACAAACCAAGCTTTTCTCGGCGCACTCATTCTCTCCTCCTACCTGGTTACGATGACCTTGTGAACGGCTGACGGCTCGGAACGGACGAAGTACACGGCAGGGCTCAGCCGGCTCACGTCGTTCGGTCCGGGCTGTAGGCCGAGCACCCTCCGACCCGAGACGTCGAGCAGACAGCTCGAGGCTTGTGGCTTGAGGCTTGGAGCTGCCGGCAAACAAAACACTCCGCGCACCACTGTGGCCCTAAGCCGTAAGCCGTCAGTCGTGAGATGTTTGCGTTCCTCCACCCCTCCCTCCCCGCTGTCGCGCAGGACCGAGATCGTGCCTGAGTTGTAGTTTGCGACATAGACCCGGTTCTGCGCCGGATTCAGAGTCATGGCAACCGGGCTGTCGCCGACCGCGATACTCCGGACGACGTGGCCAGTTCCACCCTCGATCACCGCGACGGTGTTGTCGCCAGAATTGGCGCAGGAGACCCGGTCGCTGAGTGAGTCAAAGCAGAGCGCTGCAGGCCCGACGCCGACAGCCACTGTCGCGAGGACCGTATCGCTCGTGGCGTCGATCACGGTTGCGCTCTGTCCCTCGCGGTTTGCGCAATAGACTCTGTTTCCCCGCGGGACACGGCAAAGCGCTACCGGTCGAGCGCCGACCGTCACGGCTGCCAGCACGCTGTCGCTCTCTCCATCGATTACGGTCACCGTGCCACTGTTGTAGTTTGCGCAGTAGACTTTGTCGCCCTGGGGATTGTAGCAGAGGGCGTCGGGCCCGCTGCCGACCGGAACAGTTGCTCTGACCGTGTCGGTCAAGCCGTCGATCACGGTCACCGTGCCGCTATTGTAGTTTGCGCAGTAAGCTTTGTTGCCCTGGGGGTTGTAGCAGAGGGCGTCGGGCCCGCTGCCGACCGGAATGGTTGCTCTTACCGTGTCGGTCGCGCCGTCGATCACGGTCACCGAGGCGCTGCCTACGTTTGCGCAGTAGATTCTGTTGAGAGGGCTTGCGCAAAGGACGTTGGGTGAACTCCCGGTCGACACCGTGGCTATAACTGAATCCGCTGCGGGGTCGATCACGGTAACCGTACCGCTCTGGCCATTTGCGCAGTAGACCTTTCCTCCCGATGGACTGCACTCCATCGCGCAAGGGCCAGTTCCGACCGGCACGGTCGCAATGACCTGATTGGCGGCAGCCGAGATCACGGTCACATCGCTGCCCAACGGGTTCGCGCAGAACACCCTGTCGTACTGCGGATCGTAGATGAGCGCAGACGGTCCACCCCCGACCGGCACGGTCGCGATGACCCGATCCGTCTCCTCATCGATCACGCTGACGTTGTCGCTCCCCTGATTCGCGCAGAGAATTCTCCTGTCGCTGCGGTCGTAGTCGAACGCGGAAGGGTTACTCCCGACGGACACGGTCGCAAGGGCCGTGTCACCGGCGCCGTCGATCACTGCCACGCCGGCATCCGATGCGACATAGACCTTGTTGTCTTGAAAGCCGTAGCAGAGGGCATCAGGGTATCGGGCGGTCGGGATGGTTGTCGCGACCTGGTTGGTGACGCCGTCGATGACAGTGAGGCAGTAGTCGCCTTGGTTGGCGCAGTAGACCTTGTTGTTCCGGGCATTCCAGCAGAATGGCCCCGGGAAATTCCCGGCCGGCAGCGTAGCAAGCACGGTGTCGGCTGCTCCGTCGATCACGGTGATCGTATTGCCGTCCATGTTTGAGCAGTAGACTTTGTTGCTTTGGGGATTGTGGCAGAGCAGGTAAGGGCTCCCGGCCGACGGCACGGTCGCCAGGACTTGATTCGTCGCTCCGTCGATCACGGTGACGCTGCCGCCCATGTCCGAGGTATAGACTTTGTTGCTTTGGGGATTGTAACAGACGTCTTGAGGATATTGACCGACCGGAACGGTGTCGACAATCAGGTTGGTCGCGCCGTCGATGATCGTCACGCTGCTGTCGTCGAAATTGGCGCAGTAGATCTTGTTATTCATTGGGTTGCAGCAGAGCATCACGGGACAGGCCCCGACCGGCACGGTTGCGATGACCTGCCTCGTGTTCCCGTCGATGACTGAGACCTCACGGCTGACGTAGTCGAGGCTGTAGATCTTGTGGGCTGCGGGATTATAGCACAGGTCTCCGCAGCATCTGCCAACCGGGATTCGAGCGACCTTCCGGTTGCCGGCTCCGTTGAACGCGATGACGTAGCCGACCCACGTGCTGCCGACATAAGTCGTATTGCCCGCTGAATCATAGGTCAGTTGGCTTGGACGGCTCAGACCGCAGAGCGTGTCGACCGCGATCGTAGTTTCCAGCCACTGGGCGGATACGGCTGACAGCGTACAGACCAGAGCTAACAGTACAGATGAGAGCTTCATCGATTTCTCCTATCTTGTTATCACGACCTTGCGGACGGCTTGGGCTTGGACTTGCACCTCGCGCACGAAATAGACGCCGGGTGCGAGGCGGCTCACGTCATTAGCGCCAGGCTTCAGGTCCAGCACCTTCCTGCCACTGATGTCCAGCAATTGGCTTGCGGCTTGGGGCTTGAGGTTTGTGGCTTCCGGCAGGAACAGGATTCCACGAACGATGGTCGCCAGCCTCGTCACTCCGACTTCGGGTCGCGCTGCTTCCTCAATCCCGCCGGAGTATTTCACCCGGTACACCGGGTACACCTCGAGATTGCCCGCGAATGGCGAGCCGAGTCCGAGGTTGTTGGTGGGCGCGGCCTGGTCTTCGAGCGGCACGCAGCAGACGAAGTTCTCGCCCATCATCAGCGAGTCCGTGCCCCAGTTGTAGGTCCACGTGATGGAATCGGTCCCGGCACCGGAGGTGACGGTTGCCCAGTCCCATGCCGTCTGGGTGGTATTCAGCCGATTGCATACCCCCATCATCGCGGTCCGGCCGGGTGTCGAGCGGTTGACCCCTTTGCCGGTCAGAGTCGGGCGACCGAGCCCAGTCGTGTCGCCCGGCAGCCGGTCGAACGCCGCGCGCACTTTCGTGTCGTTGGCCGGCGCGTCCGTTATCACCGTCACATTGTCGCGGTTGCGGTTCGCAACGTAGACCCTGTTCGTAGCCGGGTTCACCGCCAGGGCAATGGGGGTCGAGTCCGCCGACACCTGGGTTGTGCCGTTGGTCGCCGTCGATGACTGTCACATTGTCGCTGCCGTTGTTCGCGACGTAGACCTTGTTCGTCACCGGGTTCACCGCCACGGCCCAAGGGTGCGAACCTGCGGCCACCAGAGTCGTGTCGTTGGTTACGCCGTCGATCACCGTCACATTGTTGCTGGCCCTGTTCGCGACGTAGATTCTGTTCGTGACCGGATTCACCGCCACAGCGCAGGGCGACGAGCCCGCGGACACGGTGGTCGTGACCCAATCCGCCGAAGCGATTCCGATGCTTGCGGCGACCACCATGCAAACCGTCAGCATCCCGATTGTACTACTCTTCCTTGTTGTCATCTTTCACTCCTTTTGCACGTTCTCTTCACCCACTCTGAAACGCATCTGCGCCTTGACCGCAATCACCCGGCAAGACACAGCAGAAAAGAGGAACCTCGACCTCGCAGTGCTACTGCGGTCGGACGGCATGACAGCACCAATCTTAAAGCTACCAGGGCCGGAAGTCAAGCCTGCGCGCCCCAGAGAAATCGAAAGCTGCAAACCGGTTGTTTGGGATAGTGGTGTGATGATAAGGGGTCGCCCCCTCAGGGTTCGATATTGTCCAGCAGGTCCTTCAGGTCGCGCCCGCGCTGGTGATAGGACCGCAGCAACGCCATTA
>JAPLUO010000291.1 GCA_026397595.1 Caldifarciminota bacterium | reverse complement strand
GGAATTAGGAATTGGAAATTGCGGCCCGGCTCCGAGCCGGGTCCGCTACACGTCCAGGTTCTCTACCGACGCCGCGTTCTTCTCGATGAACACCCGGCGCGGCTCGACCTCGTCGCCCATCAGCATCCGGAACACGGCGTCCGCCTCGGTCGCGTCTTCCATTGCCACACGCTTGAGCGTCCGCTTCTCCGGATTCATTGTCGTCTCCCAGAGCTGCTCCGGGTTCATCTCGCCCAGGCCCTTGTACCGCTGGATGTCGAACTGCGTGCCCTTGTTCTTGCTGGAGAGGCTCGCCAGTTCCTCGTCGCTGAAAAGGTAGCTCTCGGTCTTGCCCTGCTTCACCTTGTACAGCGGCGGCTGGGCGATATAGACGTAACCCGCCTCGATCAGCGGCTGCATGAACCGGTAGAAGAACGTCAGGAGCAGAATCCGGATGTGGGAACCGTCGACGTCCGCGTCGGTCATGATGACAATCTTGTGATACCGCGCCTTCTGCGCGTCGAAGTCTTCCTCGCCGATGCCCGCACCGACCGCGGAGATGAGGGTGCGAATCTCGTTATTCGAGAGTATCTTGTTCAGGTTCGCCTTCTCGACGTTGAGAATCTTGCCCCGCAGGGGCAGTATCGCCTGGTATTTCCGGTCCCGTCCCTGCTTGGCCGAGCCGCCGGCGGAATCACCCTCGACGATGTAGAGTTCGCTCTCGGCCGGGTCCTCGGAAGCACAGTCGGCGAGCTTGCCGGGCAGGCTGTCGGACTCCAGGAGCGACCGCCGCCGCGTCAGCTCGCGCGCCTTCCGCGCCGCCATCCGCGCCTTGGCTGCGGTCAGCACCTTCTCGACAATCCGGTTAGCGAAGCGCGGGTTCTCCTCGAAATACTGGGCCAGCTTCTCGTTCACCACGGTCTCGACCACGCCCTTCGCCTCGCCGTTGCCGAGCTTGGTCTTGGTCTGGCCCTCAAACTGCGGGTCGCCGATCTTGATGGACACCACTGCGGTCAGCCCCTCGCGCGTGTCCTCGCCGGTCAGCTCGGTATCTTCCTTCAGCGCGCCGGACTTCCGCGCGTACTCGCCGAGGGTGCGGGTGAGCGCCGCCTTGAACCCGGAAAGGTGCGTGCCGCCCTCATGGGTGTTGATGGTATTGGCGAACGAGAAGATCGACTCGACGTACCCGTCGTTGTACTCGAACGCCACGTCGACGTGCATGCCGTTCCGGTCCTCTTCAATCATCACCGGCTTGTGCAACGCGATCCGGCCGGTGTCGAGGAACTTCACGAAGTCGGCCAGCCCGTTAGGGAAGTGGAACGTCTCAGCCGTGCCGACGCGCTCGTCCTTCAGGCTGATTTTCAGGTCCTTGTTAAGGTACGCGAGCTCCCGCAACCTCGCCATGATAATCTCGCCTTTGAACTCAACCGCCTTGAAAATCTGCTTGTCCGGCTTGAACCGGATGAGGGTTCCGCGCAGCTTCGTCTTGCCGGTGACCACGAGGTCGCCCTGTGCCTTGCCGCGCTCGAAGTCCATCCGGTAGGCCTTGCCGTCCCGGAAAACTTCGGCGGTCAGGTGCTCGGACAGCGCGTTCACCACCGACACGCCCACGCCGTGCAGCCCGCCTGAAATCTGGTAGACCTTGTGCTCGAACTTCGCCCCGGAATGCAGCACGGTCAGCACGACGTCGAGGGCGGATCGCTTCTCGGTCGGATGGATGTCAACCGGAATACCGCGGCCGTTATCCAGAACCGACACCTCGTCGTCCGCGTGAATCGTTACGCTCACCTCGTCGCAGAAACCGGCCAGCGCCTCATCCACCGCGTTGTCCACGACCTCATAAATCAGATGATGCATACCCCGGACCCCGATGTCGCCGATGTACATCGCGGGCCGCTGCCGGACCGCTTCAAGACCCTTTAATACATGGATTTGTGCTGCATTGTAGGCTTCTGCCATCGGGCTCTATGATACTCTAAGTGCTCGAGTAATCAAGCTCAACTTCGCCTCAGTGAACGCGAAATCCAACCGCCGATGACGCCAAGGAGAAAGGAGAAAGTGGAAATGGCAAAGGGCTGCCGCGGAGCGGATTATCCACAGATTTCGCAGATTACACAGACGACGCCGAGTCGCCCTGAACGAAGTGAGAGGGTCTCTTCGTCTGGAAACTGGAAACTCGCGCGCAGCGCGGTGTTCGCCTTCTGACTTCTAGCTTCTAGCTTCTGAGCTCTGAGTTCGCCCCTCCCACTTCGTCATTTCCCCTTTCCCCTTGCCACTTGCTTTCAGCATTCCCCAAAACAAACCTCACGTCCCCAATCAGCCCCTTGCCGACGCGCCCGGAAATCTTCTTCAGGAGCTGCGGCTTCAGGTACCGAAGCTGGGCAATCCACGCCGGGCTGTCAACCACGACGACCAGCGTATTGCCATCGACCTCGACCGCCCGCGTGTGCTCGGCGGTCTTCGGCCCGGCAATCTGCGGCCACAGGTCCACTGCCGGCTGCGCGGCCAGAACCTTGTCGAGCTTCAGCCCCTTCAGCACGCGCGGCAGCACGCTGCCGACGCTACGAAACTTCCGATACTTTGCCGGCCTCGACATGGAACTCCTTTCCGGAGAAGTGCTCAAGTGCTCCAGTGGTCAAGTGGTCCAGCGCCGACGCTGAGTCCCGCACCGCGAGTGTCTCGTCCTGTCCGCCATTTTGCATTTTGCCTTTTGCACTTTGACTTTTGACTTGCGGCCGCACCGTCCTCCGTGCGGCCGCGTAGACCATTTGTCCGCGCTCCGCCACCATCTCAAGCACCATCCGGCTCCGTTCCTCATCCAGCTCAGAAGCGACCTCGTCCAGCAGGAACACCGGCCGCTGCCGGCCCGCGCTCAAAATCATGTCCGCCTCGGCCAGCCGCAGCGCGATGCCGGCCAGCCGCTGCTCCCCGACCGACCCGAACTTCCGCAGCTCCCTCTCGCCCCGCGTAATCCTCAAGTCGTCGCGATGCGGTCCGACCAACGCATGCCTGAGCGCCCGAGCCCGCTCACGCGTCGTCGCAAGCCTCTGCCGGAACGCGCCCGCAAGCTCTTCTGCGGACGCGAAAACGGGGACTGTCCCGCGCGCCGAGCGCTCCGGGGGACTGTCCTCTGTTTTCGCCTGGGACGATCCCCCTCCGACGATTTCGGATCGTGTCCCAGCAGGCAGAATGCTCGACCGGTAGCTGAACACCGCGCCATGCCCGGCCAGCCGCTGATAGTGCTTCGCCGCGTTCTCAAGCAGCCCGCCCACCTTGTCCAGCCGCGCCTCATAAACCGGCACGCCCGCGCGGACGACCTCCTCTTCCCACGCAATCAACTCCTCCGCTGACCGCCCACCGCTCACCGCTGACCGCTCCAGAAGGCGGTTGTATTGGTGCACTGCCCGGCGATACTCTCCCATCAATGTAATGTAGCTCTGCTCCTCACTTTTGGCTTTTGGCTTTTGGCTTTTGGCTTCTGACTTCGCCTGCTCCCCTGCCTCACTTCTAGCTTCTAGCTTCTGGCCTCCAGCTTCTGCCTCCGCCCCCTCTCCTTCTTCACTTCTGACTTCCAGCCTCTGGCTTCTAGCTTCTGACTTCGCCCGCTCTTCGGCCTGCTCCTCTCCGGACCTTTGTGTCTTTGTGTCTTGGTGATGAGAATCCGGTTCCGGCATTCTGCCTTCTGCACTCTGCCTTCTGCCTTCTGGCTTCGGTTGGTGCTCCACCCTCTGCCCATCTGCGTAATCTGTGGATGTCCTCCGGTCCGCCTTCGCCAGCGCCATATCGAGGAAGTTCCGCCTGATTCCGGGCGCTCCGCACACCAGTTCGATGTCCTCAAGCAGCAGCACCACGACCGGCAGCCACCCGAAGTACTCGGACAGCTTCTCCACCGGGATGTTGTTCCTCAGTATCCGCTTCTCGCGGCCGTCGAACCTTATCTCCGCCGTTGCGCCGCTTTCATCGGTGCCGGAGACAATCAGCACGTCCCGGCCGAACCCCAGCAAATCCGAATCAGGACACCGCCGGAACGACCGGCCGGTGGCCAGGTAGTGAATTGCCTCAAGCAGGTTCGTCTTCCCGGCGCCGTTCGGCCCGAACAGATAGTTCGAGCCCTCGGCAAAGCCGACAATTGTCGGCTCCAGGTTCCGAAAACCACGCAGGCTGATGCTCGCTAACGCCACGCCTCACTCTACCCGAAACCGCAACTCAATCAAGCCGCGCGCCCGCTTCCGGGCGCGCAGAAAAAGGGACGTATCCCGCCCAGTTCCCGTCGGCTAGTCGCCGGACTTCCGGTCGCGGGCAACCGGCGGACGTTCCCGCGCCAACGCGGCCATGATGGCCTCCGCACGAACCCGGCCCTGCCTGAGCCACTCCTCGCCGCTGAGGCCAAGCCGCTTGCGTTCCTCCTCAGACTCGTGCCGAACATTGTGCAGCCAGTCCATCCAATCCACGCCGTCAATCTTCATACGTGAGCACCTCCTCCAGCGTTCTGATGCTGAGAGGCTGATATCCCTCGCGCAGGTTCACTACACCGATGTTGCGGACCGCCCACTCATTGGCAAGGTGCCGCAGGTTCAGGGACACCAGAACATCGGCCCTGCCGACGGTTGCGTACACGACGTGTCGCGCGTCCTCGACCTCGGGAGCCGGTATCACACCGTCACGCAGATAGGCGGTGGCCAGCCGCTCCGCTTCCGAGTCATCGACGTCCAGCAGCCTCATGTCCTCAAGCAGCGACATCAATCGGGACCGCAGCGGCTCAACGGCCCGGCTGAGTTAGAGAACCGTGCGTGACGACGTAGTCGCGTCGAGAATCCCGAGGCGCACCTGGTTGAACATGGCAACAGCCATCTCTCGGCGAAAGGCGTTGCGCGGTTCTTCGTCGAAGTAGAAGCCGAACACCGAAGTCTCGATGTAGAGGAGCGGCTTCTGCCTCATGGCCATGCCTCAGTATAGTCCATTGCTCCCGCCAGTCAAACGACTCGCCGTCCGCCATCCGCTCTTCGCCGCCGCCACTGGACACTGGTAACTGGCACCTGGAACATGACCTTGGGCGCGAATGCGCCTCACTCCACTGGTCACTCGCGCCTCGGGCGCGCAAAAGCTCCTCGGAAAGCTCCCTTGGAAGTTCCTCGCAACGTTCCCCGCGACGTATTCTAGATTGTAACCTCAAGCGTGTGTTTCAGGGCGTAGGCGAAAAGACAGGCCAATGTTCGTTCAAGAGGGTCCGCCATCGTTTCGCGACAAGTTTGCGTACATGTTCGCGACATCGGTCGGTTCCAATTTTGCGAAGATGTTCTCCTCGAAGTTCTCCGCATTGTTCGTCAAGAAGTCTCGTTCAGTGTCTGTTCAAGAGGTGCGTCGAAAGCTACCCCCATAGCAGGGGAGGGTAGGAAGCGGGAATCGTGTGTAGTGAATTGAGAATCCACAAGTTATGACACATTTCGCCGGGCGAAGGAATGTGTACTATAGCACACATCTAGAGAGACGGAAGTGACCAGCAATCCTGACCCTCCGCCCCGTGTATTCGTGCTCGTCGTTCATCACTCCGCGCTCATGGCTCATCGTTCCCCGTGCGCCCTGTATTCGCGCTCGTCATTCACCGTTTCGCGTAGCCACGGAGGCCCCCGTCAGACGGTGCATCGCTCATCGTTCCCCGGCCATCACCTGCCAACTGCAAACCGGCGCTGCGTCGCTCATTCATCGTTCATCGCTCCGCGCTCATCGCTTTCCCCAACGCCCCTCCGCCGCGCTCCCGCGTACTGACTACTGTATGCTGTCCTGACGGCCGCGAGCCAGCAACCCTCGGCCTTGACGGAATTGAGTTGAGTAATACGTACGCGAGTTTCCCGGTTTACTATATGTCCCCCGGAAATCGACCCCCGAAATCCCGTAACTTCACTATTCTCAACTCACTATTCAACATTTCCGAACCTACCCTACCTCATCCCCTGGACTATATTGGAGATTGTCGGGAAAACCCTACGGAGCGCGATTCTGAAGACCGTTTGCGAGATTGTCCTGCACACAATCGCGAGCGCCGTCCAGACGGCGGTGAAGATGACCGTGAGCATGACAATCTCCGGTGGAATCATACGGACGGTCTTGACCATCGCGTAGAGAACCATTCAACGGACGATTCCGCAGACAGCCGGGAAAGTCATCAGATGGGCAATCGGGAGAGCAATTCGGTCGGCAATCTGCTCAACTATTCGACAGACGGCTCGATGAATCCTCCATCGAACTGCTGGAAGAATCGCCTGCGGAATCCCGTCCCGAATCGGCAATCGGAACCGCCAATCAAGAACGGCGCCGCGACTGCTCCCCGGAAGCCGGGATACGCCATGCCCGGTTTCCGCTACTGCAGACCGGCAACCCGCGCCTCCGCCGCGCCGCCCCTGTGTACTGACTGCTGTGTACTGTATGCGCGCTTGCGCCCGGCCCTGCGCCGTCCGTAGACTGCTCCCTGCCAACTCCTAACTGCTCTCTGCTAACTCGGGAACTCCGCGCTCACGCCGTCCTCCGCTGGAAATGCTACGGATGCAGCCCGTAAGTGCTTCGGGCCATCTGCGAGCGGGTTTTCGGTCTGGTGTCGCAGTAGTCTGAGCCTACGGCTTCTGCGCCGCTGCCTGCGCCAGCTTGTCTCTGACCCAACCCGGCTGCGTGCACAGGACGAAGGCCCACTTTCCGAACTCGCCGTGCCGGTTGACGGCACGTACCCACCGTTGGGCGACGGTTTCCTTCTGTCGGTCCTGTTCGTCCTCATAGCCCTTCACTTCGAGGACTGTCTTCACTTCTCCATCGCCGTGCTTGTAGCGGACCAGGAAGTCCGGCCGATACTCGTGCTTCTGTCCTTGCCATTCATAGGGGATGGTGAAATCCAAGTGGTCGTTCTTGACGTACGAGACGACTAGCCCCTCTTCGGCCAGCTTCTCCAATCTAAAGGCGACACTCTGCTCCCAGCGTTCGTTGTCCAACACCACGTGGCTCACGTGGCTTCGCGTCGTGCCTTTCGCAGACCGCACTGTCCGGAACAGCACGTCGCCGGTCTTCCCGGTCGGCCGGAACTTCTCGATCACCGGCAGCATGGGTTGCTCTCCCGAGTCCTCGTCCGGTTCGATGACGGCTGAGAGCCGGTCAACCATCTCCTGTCGGTATCGCAACAGGGCAATTTCCTCCAGCGGCGTGTCGATGTCTGCCGACGCAACCTTGTTCTCGACGTAGTCCCACACAATCTGAAGAACCTGCGGGAACAGCGTCTGCCTTGAGCCCCAGTCATCGCGTTTGCTCTTCAGACGCTGGGCCAGTTCGGCGGCAATTTCGTACACAGTTGCCTGGAGTCGCTTCTGCCGGTGAAAGGGATTGCGGTTGTGCATGGCGGCCTTGCCCGGGCCCAGCCGGTCGGGCCTGCCGATTCGATACCCAGACGCGGGCATGACCGTGACCCATGTCGGTTCCTTTGCCGGGTCGACCAGCAGGTACGGGACGGCATCGAGGTTCGCACGTATCCTAAGCCTGACGTCGAACACGAAACCCTCGACGCGCGGGTACGTTATCTCCAGCGCCTTCCGCTCTTTTAGTGCCTGCACGAGGGTTGATGTCTTCTCCGTGACGCCCTGCTTGACCGGTTTCTTCTTAACGGGGATAACCTCAAACGGCACGCCGTACACGTCCACGTACTCCGGCTCGGAGAAATCGTCGTAGTTGATTCTCCGGAGTCCCCGCCCCATCACCTGTTCACAGAGCAATTGTGACCCGAATGCCCGCAGGCCAAGAATCTGGGTCACGTTCTGCGCATCCCATCCTTCGCTCAGCATCGCGACCGACACGACACAGCGTACGTTCTTGCCCGGCGGGTCGCCCTCGCCTTCCCATTCAGTCTTGCCGACCGTATCCACCGTCTTGCGAAGCAGCTCAGAGGCATCTTCCTTCGACTGCCCCTCAAGAGCGCTCTCGGCCCCAGCCAGCAGCTTCGAGTCTATTCGGATGGTCACGTCAGCGCCCCGGCGGTTCTGCAACTCCTTGACCGCCCCGCCGCTTGCGATGTGCTCGTGCACCAGTTTGGCCAGGCTCGTGTTGTCGCACACCGCAATCATGGCCGGTGGCACGGGCTGGCCGTTCTCGGCCCACTCCTTGGCCTTCTTCTGCCACTGCGACGCGAGCATCGCCAGCGCACCTTCCGCTTCACGCAGCACCGACTCCGGCTTCGCTCGTCTGCGCGCCGTGGCACGCTCCGACGCCGGCAACTGGTCGTTGATGTGCTCCCATAGCCGGAAGTACTTTGGGACCGGCGCTCCGGTGTTGTCATCCACCGGCACGCACGGAATCTTCACGATGCCGCACTCGATTGCGTCCACGAGGCCGAAGTCCGAACTGACCCACGGGAACGGCTCGCCCTCAGGATAGCCGCTTCCCTGAATGTAGAAAGGCGTGGCCGAGAAGTCGGCACAGAAGTTGATACCGCGCTCGTCATTGATGCGGTCCAGTCCGCCGACCCAGACCGTCGCTTCCTCGCGTTCCTCGGCTTCCTCGGCAGTCAGCCGCTCGCGTACTTCGTCGGCCAGCGCAGCGGGCCGGTACGCGTGGTGCACCTCATCGTTAATCACCAGGATGTTCTTCTTGGCTCCCAGTTCCTTCAGCACGCGGTTGCAGAATGCCCCGTTGCTCTCAGGGCCGCGTTGCACTACGCCTCGTCTCCGGCTGTCATCCTTCGGGCTGAAAAGGTGCCAGTTCGTGATGTAGAACCGTCCCTGCTGCAACCGCTCCAGCATCCCGCTCGGCAACAGGCCGAACTTGTCGTAGTAGTTCCGCTTCTGCCACGGGTAGAGTACCTGCAGCCGCTCACGGATGGTCAGGTTGGGACACAGCATCAGCACCGCGTCTGAGAAACGCTTGTCCTGCGGGTTCGCGAGCTTATTCAGGACCTGCCACGCGATGACCATACCCATCACAACCGTCTTGCCCGAGCCGGTCGCCATCTTGCAGGCGTAGCGAATGAGACTCTCGTCCTTGGGCAGGTTCAGCCCCTGCTTGTCGGCCTGCGGGGCTTCGGCAAGCCATATCAAAGTCTCAATAGCCTCTATCTGACAGAAGAACAGCTTCCGTTCGCGCTCCGGGTTCCGCCAGTGGGTCAGCAGGTGCCTCGTAATCGCAGAAACGCCTGCGTATCTGCCGCCCTCGCGCCACGCCGCGATCTTATCCCGAATGCCATTCACCGTATCGAGCGGAACGAATTCCTCCTCAAACAGCGCCGTCTGACCGCCCCGGGTCCGTGGTCGCAAGTAGTACCCGGCCGGCCTGCGTCCATCCATGAGTACCGGCTGTCCTTCCTTGTACGACCAGTACCGCTTCGGCTCCTCGAACGGCGAGTTGACGGTCGGGTTATCGACGAGAAGCGAGATCTGTTCCTCCAACGGAAAACCAACTCGTGAGTAAGCCACGAAGCCGCAGGAACGCTGGGTCTGAGCACCTCTCAACTCCAACCGTGCGGGCCAGCGCGGAGTAGAGCGAGGCAGACATCGGGACGCTTGCGGTCCGAATGGCACTCTCCATCAGCTCTTTGGGTCGCAAGGGCTTGGTGCGGCCGGAAGGCGTATTGTCGGCCATCAGCTTCAGGTAGCTCGCGTAGGGCAGACCAAGTACCTCGGCGGCATGGCGCGAGTCTGACCATACCCACGCCTCAAGCTCAGGGTCAAGCACGACGACACCCGAACGGTCGAGTAGGCCTCGTGGCCAACCCCTTTTGGGGGTCCACCACGAGGCCCCTCACAGAACCGGACGTGCAGATTTCCCGCATCCGGCTCTTCAGGACAACCTCCTCACCCTCCGTCGAGTAAGTCATGGGGTTGAGTTTTGTTGACTTCCTTTGTCCGGTTCTGAGTCCGGAGGAAGTGTCCCTGCCCCGTGGTTCTCCTGCCAGCCCCTTCGCTCCACAGGCATTACCCTGCTTCATCACTACTACGAACTGGTCCGACTCCCATGACGCCATCTGAGC
>JAPLUO010000214.1 GCA_026397595.1 Caldifarciminota bacterium | reverse complement strand
ACGGAGAATTCAGAAGTCAGAATTCAGAGACTAGAATGCAGAACTACCGGAAGGAACTCGGACGCAGGCTGGCGGGTTGACACGGAGAATTCAGAAGTCAGAATTCAGAGACTAGAATGCAGAATTGTCAGAAGGACCTTGGGGACAGGCTGCTGGACTTTGCGGCCGACGTGATAGCGCTGACCGTGCGTCTGCAGCGTTCGCCGACCGGCAGGCATCTGGTCGGGCAACTGGTGCGGGCAAGCGCCTCTGCCGGTGCGAACTTCCAGGAGGCACGTGGCGCAGAGAGCCGGGCCGATTTCGTACACAAGCTACAGGTCGTCCTGAAGGAGTTGCGCGAGGCTGAGTACTGGCTGAAGCTGCTCCGTCGAACGAAGCTGATGCCTGCGGACTTGCTGACTGCCCCGCTGGTCGAGGCGGACGAGCTCATTCGGATTGTAGTCAAGTCGGTCGTCACCGCAAAGTCGAGGTCCTAGTTCTGAATTCTGGTAGCTGCATTCTGACTTCTGAATTGTCCGGGGTAGCGTATGCGCTTTGAGCTTTTCATGGCGGGGCGGTACCTGCGCGGACGGGGCAGGCGCGCCATATCCGGCATCACCGCGATTGCCATGGGCGGTGTGTTTGTCGGCGTTGCGGCAATCCTCATCGTGCTCTCAGTCGAGAACGGGTTCCACCAGGAACTGAGGGACCGGATTCTCGGCGCGACTCCCCATATCGTCGTGGCCAAGTACTCGTACGCGCCGATCCCGTACGCGGAGACCGGCGACTCGCTCCGCCGGCAGATTGCCCGGGTTGCGGGCGTCGTGTCGGTCGCGCCGTTCGTCTACGCCAAGACGCTGGTGCGGACCGATAACGGGGTCGAAGGCGTGGTGATTCGGGGCGTTGACCCGCAGCACGAGCGCGAGGTCACCGGTATCTCGGGCACCATCGTCCAGGGGAAGTTTGCCTTCGATTCGAGCGGCGTGGTCATCGGCGTGGAACTGGCGCGAATGCTCGGCCTTTCGGTCGGTGATCGGCTGAACCTCGCCTCGCCGTTCGGCGGGACCAGCACGCCGCTCGGGTTCATGCCCCGTACCCGCTACTTCCGCGTGAACGGCATCTTCGACTCCGGCATGTACGAGTACAATTCGAGCTTCATCTACCTCTCGCTTGCCGCTATCCAGCAGTTTCTCGGCATGGAGGATATGATTACCGGCTTCGAGGTTCGGGTGAAGGACGTCTATGCGTCGGACCGCATCTCGCGGCGCATCACGCGGCAACTCGGCTATCCCTACCGGGCAACGGACTGGATAATGCAGAACCGCAATCTCTTCACCGCGCTGCGGCTGGAAAAGGCCGTGACGTTCATCGTGCTGGTACTGATTGTGCTCGTTGCCGCGTTCAACATCATCGGCATGCTGACGATGATGGTCATCCGCAAGACTCGCGAAATCGGCATCCTGAAGGCGATGGGCGCGAAGTCATCGACGGTGACGCGCATCTTCGTGCTGGCCGGCGGGTTCATCGGCATCATCGGCACGTTCGCGGGGGCTGGCTTCGGCCTCGTGGCGTGCTGGCTGCTGAACAAGTACCGTTTCGTCTCGCTGCCCGGCGACGTCTATTTCATCAAGAACCTGCCGGTACAGATGCTGCCGCAGGACTTCGTATTAGTCTGCGTCGCCGCCATCGTCATCACGTTTGCGGCCACGGTCTACCCGGCACTGAAGGCGGCGCGGCTGGTGCCGCTGGAAGCGATCCGGTATGAGTAAAGAGAAGAAGTGGTCCAGTGGTTCAGTGCACCAGTGTCCGGCCGGACAATCCGCACTAGACTACTTGACCACTAGACCACTTGACCACTCGCCTGTCCTACAGGCGCAGGACGTCTGGCGTGTCTTCGAGACCGGGCCCGAGCGGCTGGAAATCCTGCGGGGTGTGGACCTGGAGGTGCAGCGGGGCGAACTGCTGGCGATTCTCGGGCCGTCCGGTACTGGAAAGTCGACGCTACTCCACGTGCTCGGCGCACTCGACCGGCCGACCCGGGGCCGCGTGTTTCTTGATTCGCTGGACGTTTTCAGCTACTCTGAATCGCAGCTCCACGAGCTGAGAAACCGGAAAGTGGGCTTCGTTTTCCAGTTTCATCACCTCCTGTCTGAGTTCACAGTTCTGGAGAATGTAGCGATGCCGCTGCTGGTCGCGGGTGTGGCGCGGCCCGAGGCCACAGCCCGGGCGCACCAGGTGCTTGAGGAGATTGGGTTCGTGTCCCGGCTCACTCACCGGCCGGCTGAGCTTTCGGGCGGCGAGCAGGCGCGCGCGGCAATGGGGCGCGCGCTGGTAAACAACCCGGCGGTGATTCTGGCGGATGAGCCGACGGGCAACCTCGATGTGACTTCGGCAGCGGCGCTGGTTGACCTGATGGTGCGACTTAGCAGTGAAAGGAAGATGACGATTCTGGTAGTGACCCACAATCGAGCAGTGGCGGACCGGGCGACGCGCCGGCTGCAGCTTGCCGACGGTAAGCTTGCCGAGGAGAAGTGAGCAGGAGAGGATTCAAGGAGTCAAGGAATCGAGGGGTCAAGTGTCCTGACCCTCGAATCCCGAAATCCTCGACCCCTCAATTCTCTGATCCCTCGTTTGCCCGATCCCTTGAATGCTGGAATCCTTGACCCCTTGAATCCTTTCCTATGAAACTCTGTGACCTGTGCGGCAAGGGCGAGGCGACCATGAAGGTCAGCCAGCTCGACAAGGACGGCAAGGTCACGGAGATTTCGGTCTGCGGCACGTGCGCGCGGCAGCGCGGGTTCACCGAAGTCGAAAAGCTGAAGGCCGGGGTCGCGGAGATCATTGCCGAGCTGAAGAACCGCGTTGACGAAGGCGACACCAAGCTGGTCTGCGGGAAGTGCGGCATGTCGTACGCCGAGTTCAAGCGACAGGGGCGGCTGGGTTGCGGCGAGTGCTACGTTTCGTTCCACGACGAGCTGGTGCCGCTGGTGCGCCGGATTCACGGCGCGGTGCGGCACGTCGGCCGGACCGCGAGCGGCGGCCGGAAGCAGGCACAGGTGAAGATGAACGTCCAGAAGATCCGCGAGGCCCTGTCCAGCGCGATTCAGGCAGAGGACTACGAAAAGGCCGCGGCCCTGCGCGATCAGTTACGGAAAGCAGAGACCGAATGAAAGTGGTCCAGTGGTCTAGTGTCCAAGTGGCCGGGCGCGCAGACACTGCCTGCATCTCCTTCACTGGGGCACTGGGTCACTTGACCACTAGGTCACTACTCCGGACATGAAACTCGCAAGCAACGTCGTCGGCAAGTGGCTCTCGGCTACCGGTCCGGAAGCCGACGTCGTTGTTTCGACGCGCGTGCGCCTCGCACGGAACCTGTCGGACGTGCCGTTCCCGCACCGGGCAAGGCCGAGCGACCACGAGCGTACCGTTGAAGGCGTACGCTGGGCGCTCTCCGACGCCGGCTACCTGACCCAGGGTCAGTTTCTCGACAACGAGCAGCTCTCCGAACCGCACGGCCAGTACCTGGTAGAGAGGCATCTGGCGTCACCGGACTTTGTCGCCTCCAAGGCGAGGCGCGGGCTGTACGTCAGCAAGGATGAGACCGTTAGCCTGATGGTCAACGAAGAGGATCACCTCCGGTTCCAGGTGATGGCTTCCGGCCTCGACTTCCCTGAGGCATTCACCGCCGCAGCGGCGCTCGACGAGAAGCTGGAGACGCAGTTGCAGTACGCGTTCTCAACCGAGTTCGGTTTCCTGACCGCGTGCCCGACCAACCTCGGCACCGGCATGCGGGCCTCGGTGCTCGTGCACCTGCCCGCGCTGGTCATCACCCGCGAGATTGAGAAGGTGCTGCGCGGGGCCCTGCACATCGGGCTCGCGGTGCGTGGCTTGTACGGCGAGGGCAGCGAGACCAAGGGCAACTTCTTCCAGATTTCCAACCAGAAGACCGTGGGCCAGACCGAATGGGAAATCATCGAGACGATTGCCGACATCAGCCGGCAAGTGATTCAATACGAACGCAAGGCGCGCGAGTACCTGATGAACAAGCTGCGGGTCGAGGTTGAGGACAAGGTCTTTCGGTCGCTCGGGCTGCTGCGGAGCGCGCGCGTCCTTTCGTCGGACGAGGCAATAAACCTGATTGCGAGCCTCAGGCTCGGGGTCGCGCTCGGCATCGTGAACGAAATCAGTCTCGCCGAGGTGACGCGGTTGCTTATCCTGGTCCGGCCGGCGAACCTGCAGGTTATGTTGGGCGAAAGCCTGACTGCGGCAGAGCGCGACGAGCGCCGGGCGACATTTGTCAGAGAGACGCTGGTGCATCCGTGAAGGGAAAGGGGTCAGGGATCAGGGGTCAGGGGTCGGGCGAAGTCAGAAGTCAGAAGCTAGAGGCTAGAAGTCAGAGTGCGGATTCCGGATTCCGTGCGCTACCGTCGGTGGACAAGCTGCTCGAGAGCGAGGAGTTGAAGCCGGTGCTTGAGCACCTGCATCGCCGGATGGCAGTACGGGCAATCCGGGTTTACCTCGACGAACTGCGTCAGAAGATACAGGCGGGCGAGAGCGCGGCATTCGCGCAGGATGAACTGGTGCGGCGGCTGGAACGCGAGCGCAAGCCGACGCTGACGCGGGCGATCAACGGGCTGGGTGTGATCCTGCACACCGGGCTCGGGCGCGCGCCCCTGGCCAAGGCCGCGCAAGAAGCCCTGGCTGACGTGAGCGAGCATTTCTCGAGCCTTGAAATAGACCTTGAGACCGGACGGCGGGGCAGCCGTTATCGGCACATCGAGCCGCTGCTGTGCGAACTGACCGGTGCCGAGGCGGCGATGGTCGTCAACAACAACTGCGCGGCCACGATGCTCATCCTTTCGTCGATGGCCAGGGGCAAAGAGGTCATTGTTTCGCGCGGCCAGCTTATCGAAATCGGCGGCGCGTTCCGCATCCCAGATGTGATGCAGCAGAGCGGCTGCAAGATGGTCGAGGTCGGCACCACGAACCGGACCCACCTGCGGGACTACAAGAATGCGCTAACGCCCGAGACCGCCTTGCTGCTTCGGGTCCACACCTCCAACTACAAGATTACCGGGTTCACCAAGGAAGTGAGCCTCGATGAGTTGGTCGCGCTGGCGCGGGAGTCCAAGGTCCTCGTGGTTGACGACCTCGGGTCAGGGGCGCTCGTTGACCTTTCGAAGTACGGCCTGCCCAAAGAACCTTTGGTGCAGGACTCGGTCAAGGCGGGTGCGGACGTCATCTGCTTCTCCGGGGACAAGCTGATTGCCGCGTCGCAGGCGGGAATCATTGTCGGCAAAAAGAAACACATCGACCTCCTGAAGAAACACCCGCTCACCCGCGCGCTACGCTGCGGCAAACTCACCTATGCGGTGCTCGAACGGACGCTCGAACTCTTCCTTGACGAAGAGCGGCTGGTGAAAGAGCACGCGCTGTTCCAGTTGCTGCTCAAGACCCCGGTCCAGATGCAGCGCGAGGCAAGAAACCTTGTGCGGCGGGTGCAGGCCGACCTGCAGGACAGAGCAGGGTTCACCGTCAAGCCCGCGCTATCGGAAATCGGCGGCGGGTCGCTTGCGACCGAGAGCCTCGAATCGCGCGTGGTCGCAATACGGCCCAAAACGATGCACGTTGACGAACTCGCCCGCCGGATGCGCCTGCATCGCCCGCCGGTGTTCGGCCGGGTAGAGCGCGGCGAATACGTCCTCGACTTCCGCACCATCCGCCGCGACGAAATCCCCATCATCGCCGCCGCTCTCCTCTCCGTTTTCCATCAATAGCTCGCCCCTCCCGCCACTCGCAAATCGCCACTTCCTGTGGCAACCCCGCCTCTAGTAGATTCACATCGAAATCATAAGAGGTGTACTCAACAGATGTTAGTTACTATAGTGTTGTTATGTATCAGTTGAGACTACAACTATCCTGATTGTTCTCAGTTACAACATACATGGTTCGCTAGCTGCCAAGCTTGACATGCGGTTGAGGGGTTGCTAATCTGGTGTCATGCAGCGACCTTCATCAAGCAGGTCAGCTCTTGTGGTCGGCGCCGGCATTGCAGGAATCCAAGCGGCGCTGGACTTGGCCGAGTTGGGCGCGGACGTTCATCTGCTTGAGGAGACGCCGTCAATCGGTGGCAGGATGGCGCAACTGGACAAGACATTCCCCACCAACGATTGTTCAATCTGCATCCTCTCTCCGAAGATGAGCGAGTGCGCCCGTCATCCGAACATCACGCTGCACACGCACTCGTCACTAGTTTCGGTGTCCGGCACGCCCGGGAACTTCCAGTGCACAATCCGGGAACGTGCCCGATACGTTGACGCGGAGAAGTGCGTTGCCTGCGGGTTGTGCGCGGAGAAGTGCCCGGTCAAGGTGCCGGACGAGTTCGACGTGGAACTGCGGTCGCGCAAGGCGATATACCGGCACTTCGCCCAGAGCATTCCTTCCAACTATCTGATTGACGCGGCCCATTGTCTCTATCTGACCAAGGGCGCGTGCCGGCTGTGCGAGAAGGCCTGCGCGGCCGACGCCATCAACTTCGAGGATGCGGACCGGATTGTCAGCCTGAACTGCGGGGCAGTGGTCATCGCGAGCGGGATTGACCCGTACAATCCGGTTGGCTATGGCCAGTACGGTTACCGCGAATACCCGAACGTGGTGTCGGCCATCGAGTTCGAGCGGATGCTGTCGGCCAGCGGGCCCCAGCGCGGGCACGTGGTGCGGCCGTCGGACGGCAGGGAGCCGAAGAAGATAGCGTTCATCCAGTGTGTGGGTTCCCGAGACCTTGAAAAGAACGCCTATTGCAGTTCGGTCTGCTGCATGTACGCGGTCAAGGAAGCGGTCATTGCCAGGGAACACGGGAAAGGCATTGAGCCGACGATTTTCTACATGGATCTGCGCGCGTTCGGCAAGGATTTCGACCGGTATTGCGAGCGGGCCGAGTCGCACTTCGGCGTGAAGTTCGCCCGAGCCCGGGTCGGCCGGGTCGAACCGGTTGACGGCGGCAGCCTGAAGTTGCATTTCATGCCGGAGTACGGCCAGCGCGAGAGCGAGGACTTTGACCTGGTCGTGCTCTCGGTCGGGCTGGAGGCACGGCGCCGGCTGGCCCGGCTCACCGACCAGGTTGACATCAAGCTTGATGAGTACGGGTTCTGTAAGACCCTGCCATTCGAGCCGCTCGCGACCAGCCGGGCCGGCGTGTTCGTGTGCGGGGCAGCCGGCGGGCCCAAAGACATCCCTGAGTCGGTGATGTCGGCCTCGGCCGCGGCGGCAGGCTGCGCCCCGTACCTGGGCCTGGAGCGGCGCGAGCGGGCCTCGACCAAGGAATTCCCGAAGGAAAAGGTGGTGGTCGGCGAGCGGCCGAGAATCGGCGCGTTCGTCTGCCACTGCGGGACCAACATCGCGGGCGTGGTTGACGTGAACGCGGTCGTCGAGTTCGCGAAGACCCTGCCCAACGTCGAGCACGCGCAGGACGTGATGTACGCGTGCTCGCAGGACTCGCTGGAGACCATCAAGGAGAAGGTCAGGGAGCTTGACCTGAACCGGGTGCTGGTTGCGGCCTGTACCCCGCGCACGCACGAGCCGCTGTTCCGCGAAACCCTGCGCGAGGCCGGGCTGAATCAGTACCTGTTCGAGATGGCCAACATCCGGGACCAGTGTTCCTGGGCGCACATGAACGAGCCGGCAGCGGCGACCGAAAAGGTGAAGGACACGGTACAGATGGGAATTGCCCGGGCGCGGAACCTGGGGCCGCTCGAGGAGCTGCTGATTGACATCAACCCGCGGGCGCTCGTCATCGGTGGCGGGCTTTCCGGGATGACCGCGGCCCTGGCGATTGCCGACGCCGGGTATGAAGCGGTGCTACTGGAGCGGGAGAACGAGCTGGGCGGAAACCTGAAGGGAATCCGCCACACGCTGAGCGGCGCGGCCCCGCAGGAGTTACTGCGTTCGGTGGTCGAGCGGGTGAAGGGTCACAAGCTCATCACGGTCTATACCGGCGCCGACGTGAAGAGCATCGAGGGGTACGTCGGAAAGTACACCACTTCCGTGGAAATCCCAAATCCCCAATCCCAAACCCCAAACGGCACGTCCCCGATAAAGGTCGAGCATGGCGTGGTGATTGTCGCGACCGGGGCAAAGGAAGCGGTGCCGGCCGAGTACCTGTACGGCAAGAACCAGCGCGTGGTTACTCAGTTCGAACTCGAGCGGCGGATGGACGCGCTGCTGCGGCTCAAGACCGTGGTGATGATTCAGTGCGTGGGCTCACGCGAGCCGGACCGTGACTACTGCAGCCGGGTCTGCTGCGCCGAGGCCGTGAAGAACGCGGCGCTGATAAAGCGCAAGCACCCGAATACCGAGGTCTACGTGCTGTACCGGGACCTGCGGACCTACGGCCTGGCCGAGAAGTACTACACCGAGGCGCGGGAACTGGGCGTGATATTCGAACGGTACGAGCTCGACAGCAAGCCGAAGGTCGAGCCGGTGAAGCCGGGTGACGTGACCAGCCGGGTCAGAGTCCGGTTCGGGGACCGGCTGCTCGGCAAGGAGATTGTGATTGACGCCGACCTGCTGGTGCTCGCCAGCGCCATCACGCCCCCGGCCGGCAACCAGGCACTGGCCAAGATGCTGAAGGTCCCGCTGAATCGGGACGGATTCTTCCTCGAGGCGCACATGAAGCTGCGGCCGGTGGATTTCGCTACTGATGGCGTGTTCATGGCCGGTCTGGCCCATGCACCCAAGGATATTGATGAATCCATCATTCAGGCACGTGCAGCCGCAGCCCGGGCTCTGGGCGTGCTGTGCAAGAAGCAGGTCGCGGTCGAAGGCACGGTCTCGTGGGTTGACCCGGACCGGTGCACCGGCTGCGGAGTCTGCGTGGCGACCTGCGCGTACGCGGCCTTGGAACTGAAGGAGATGAAGCGGGGCGATGGGCAGACCGTGACCGTGGCGCAGGTGAACGAGGCGCTGTGTAAGGGGTGCGGCGTGTGCGCGGCGTCGTGCCGGTGCGGCGCGGTGAATCTGAAGGGGTTCACCGACGACCAGATTTATGAGGCGGTGAGCGCGCTTCGAACATGAACGACTGGGAACCGAAGATTGTCGCTTTCCTCTGCAACTGGTGCTCGTATGCGGGCGCGGACCTGGCCGGGGTGTCGAGGATCCAGTACCCGCCCAACGTCCGGGTCGTGCGTGTTCCCTGCTCGGGCCGGGTGAGCCCGCTCTTCGTCCTGAAGAGCCTTGAGAACGGCTTTGACGGCGTGCTGGTATCGGGCTGTCATCCGGGCGACTGCCATTACATTTCGGGCAACTACATCGCACGCCGGAAATTCGCGACACTGAAGACGGCGCTGGAGTTCATCGGCGTCGAGCCGGGCCGGGTTCAGTTCGCGTGGGTTTCTGCGGGCGAGGGCGAGAAGTTCGCGCAGGTCGTCGCCCGGGTCACGGACGACGTGAAGAAGCTGGGGCCGGCCAAGCGGCTGGTCAAGGCCGCAGGGGGCGGGCAGTGAAGCGCGGCGCGCCCGATACCGGGCAGCAACTCAAAGAGACGGCCGGCAGACTCCTGAAGGAGAAGAAGGCCGACCTCGTCATCGGATATGAGCGCGGTTCGTCCGGGCGGCGCACCCGGCCCGCGGTCATCACGGACGAGAAAGACGTGGACCGCCTGATTTTCGACAATACCTGCGGCCTCAGCCTGGTCCCCTTCGTGCGCAAGGCGCTCCGGGCCGCGCAGCCGGGCACCAGAGTCGCGGTTGTTGCCAAAGGCTGCGACGGCCGGGCCTTGGTGCAGCAGGTTGCCGAGGGCCAGCTTAAGCGCGACCAGGTCGTGATTATCGGCGTCGGCTGTGGCGGAGTGGTTGACGCACGACGCCATCCGTCCGACGCCAGACGCCCTGTGCAGGAGGCGTCGAGCGTCGAGCGTGAAGCGTCCGGCGTTCTGTCAGACTCGTGCCGACGGTGCCGGTATCCGAATCCGCCGGTGTATGACGTATTCGTCGGCGAGCCGGCTGAGGCCAGAACCGGTGACGAATTCGCCGGGGTCGCTGAGTTCGAGAAGCTGGCACCGGCAGACCGGTGGGCGTGGTTCGAGCGCGAGCTGGCCAAGTGCATCCGCTGCTATGCCTGCCGGAACGCCTGCCCGATGTGCTACTGCGAAGAGTGCTTTGTTGACCAGACGAACCCGCAGTGGTTCGGCAAGAGCGCGGAGCGGCCGGACACCACCCTGTTCCACCTCGTGCGCGCCCTGCACACCGCGGGCCGGTGCGTTGACTGCGGCGCGTGCGAGCGCGCCTGCCCGCTCGGGGTCCGGCTCGGGCTGCTGAACAAACGGATTGAGCAGGAAGTCCGCGAACGTTTCGGGTACACCGCTGGCCTGAGCATGGAAGCGACACCGGCCTTGGCCACCTACGGCGAAGAAGATAAGCAGGAGTTCATACTGTGAGCTCGTCGCTCAGAATCGCCAAGCAGGACATGGACCAACTGGTTTCGGCGCTCACGTCGCGCTACCGGTTGTTCGGGCCGGTTGACGTTGACGGCGCGACCGTGCTGCGCGAGGTCAAGAGCGCGGACGAGCTTGCGCTCGACGCGGCGCTTGACGGGCCGGTAAAGGCGGCGTTTTTCCCTCAGACCGAAATGCTCTTGTCCTATGACGGAACCACGAGCGAGCCACCGCCGGGCAGGGACAAACCGACGGCTGTTCTCGGGGTCCGGCCCTGCGATGCCCGAAGCCTGCTCCTGCTGGACAAGGTGTTCGGCACGGGCAAGTACCGGGACTCGCTATGGCAGCGGCGGCATGACGACAGCCTGATAATCGGCCTCGGGTGCGGCACGCCGCTTGAGACCTGCTTCTGCAACTCGATGAACCTGGGCCCGTTCGACTCCCAGGGGTCGGACATCATGCTCACCGACATCGGCGATGCGTTCCTCGCGGAGTCGTGCACGGACAAGGGCGAGCGATTCCTCAAGGCGGCGTACAAATCCCAGGTGCAGCGGCCGAGTCAGGCCGACCTGGACAAGGCCGGACAGGTGCGCGGCAAGGCACTGGAATCGCTGGCGCCGGCGGCCGATTTCTCCGGGGTCAAGGCCGCACTGGCAACGCTCTGGGACAGCGCACTCTGGGACGAGGTCGCGCTTGGCTGCCTGTCGTGCGGAGCCTGCGCCTATCTGTGCCCGACCTGCCACTGCTTCGACGTCCAGGACGAGACCGCGCCCGGCACCATGCAGGGACGGCGGGTGCGAATCTGGGACACCTGCCAGTCGGCCCTGTTCACGAAGGAGGCCTCCGGGCACAACCCCAGGCCGAGTGCCAAAGAGCGAATCCGGCAGCGCGTCATGCACAAGTTCAGTTACTTCGTAGACAATTTCGGAGAGACGGCCTGCGTCGGCTGCGGCCGGTGCATCCGGCTGTGCCCGGCAGATTTCGACGTGCGGCTGGTGCTTGAGCGGGTGAAAGTCGAAGGCAAGTCCGGAAAGCAGGAGAACCGCCAAGGCCGCCAAGAACGCCAAGAGGCGGGAACGAAGGACGTCAGGCATGCCGGATAATTCGTACGTCCCGATTCCGGTGAGAGTACAGAACGTCCGGGTCGAGTCCGACGACCGGACCCTGCGGACGTTCGACCTTGCGTTCGGGGACGATACCGAGCCGTTCGAGTACCTGCCGGGCCAGTTCTGCCAGCTTTCGATACTGGGCAAGGGCGAGGCGGCGTTCGGCATCGCGTCCTCGCCGACCGAAAGGGAGTCCCTCCGGTTCACGGTCAACCGGGTCGGGACCGTCACGACCGCGCTGCACTATCTCAAGGAAGGCGAGGAACTCGGCCTGCGCGGGCCCCTGGGCAATCACTACCCGGTCGAGAAGTTCAAGGGCCAGAACGTGGTGCTGGTCGGCGGCGGGTTCGCCTTCACCACGCTCCGGTCTCTGGCCGCCTACCTGCTGGCAAACCGCAGCGACTACGGCGACATCACGGTCATCTACGGCGCGCGCCGGCCCGGACTGCTCCTGTACCGCGACGAGCTCGCCGAATGGGGAAAGCGCGGCGACGTCGAGGTCCACCTGACGATTGACCAGCCGGCCGCAGGCTGGGACAAGGCGGTCGGATTCGTGCCGACCGTGACCGAGAAGGTCAGGCCCAGCCCGAAAGACGGCTGGGCAGTAGTCTGCGGCCCGCCGGTGATGATCAAGTACACAATGCCGGTGCTGCTGGACCTCGGGTTCCCCGGCGACCGGATTTACACCTCGCTCGAGCGCAGAATGAAGTGTGGCGTGGGCAAGTGCGGCCGGTGCAACATCGGACCCAGGTACGTCTGCACCGACGGCCCGGTATTCTCCTATGCCGAGCTGGCCAGCCTGCCGGAAGGGGTCTAGAGAGGAGCCAAAATGGAAGAAATCAACCTCAGTGAATCCGACTCCCAGTTCAAACACGAGATTGCGAGCCAGCCGGGAGCCGAGAATTTCAAGCGCTGCTTCTCCTGCGGGACCTGCACCGCCAGTTGCCCGGTCGCGGAGGTGATGGAGGAGTACGACCCGCGCAAAATCATCCGGATGGCCGTGCTCGGCCTGCGCAAGCAGGTGTTGTCCTCGGACACCATCTGGCTGTGCGCCCGCTGCTACACCTGCTATGCCCGCTGCCCGCAGAACGTCAAGTTCGCCGACGTGATGGAGGTGCTGCGCAAGCTGGCGGTCAAGGAAGGCCACGCGCCCAAGGAACGGCTTGCGATGATTGACGACCTGGACCGGTTTACCCAGGACCTGCGCTGCAACATCATCAAGTACGCGCTGAACCCGGAAAAGAAGCAGGGCGAGAAGATCAAGGCGATGGTGGACAAGCGGATTGCCGCCAAGGCGTGAGCCGACGATGAAACTGAAGGAGAAGGCGAGTTTCGACACCCTGCTCAAGGAAGTGGTGGAGCGGAAGCTCTGCAATCGCTGCGGCGGGTGCGTATCGTTCTGCTCCGCGGACCGCATCGGCGCGCTGGAGATGGGCAAGGATGGATTCCCGCGCTATGCCAACCGGGACAAGTGCCTGGAGTGCGGCATCTGCTACCTCATCTGCCCGCAGACCCACCCGCTGAAAGAGGAAGTCCGGGAGAAGTTCGGCTGGAGCGAGCCGGTCGGCCTGTGCCAAGACGTACTCTCGGCCCGGGCGACCGACCCGGAGGTCCAGAAGGCCGCAACCGACGGCGGCGTGGTCACCGGGCTGCTTTTGTTCATGCTTGAGTCCGGGCTGATCGACGGTGCCATCGTATCAGAGCGGACCGGGCTGTTCGACCGCCGGGCCGTGGTCGCGACCTCGCGCGAGGCGCTGCTGCGCGCCGCCGGTTCCCACTGGGCGGAAACCAGCCATCTTGAGCACGTCGGGTCCGAATACTCGACCTATGTTTCGATTATCCCGACCATCAGGGAGCTTGCGCCCAAGTCGGTCATCAAACTGGCCGTGGTCGGGACTCCGTGCCAGATCGAGTCGATTCGGAAGATGCAGGTGCTGCGAATCCTGCCGGCCGACGTGGTCACGTTTGCCGTGGGCCTGTTCTGCATGCAGAGTTTTGCCCTGAACGAGTTGATGGAAAGAGAGTTCGCCCGGAAACACCAGTTGGACATGAGGGACGTGGCCAAGGTGAACATCAAAGACGACTTCGTCCTGAAGATGAAGTCGGGCATCACCATGCACATCCCGCTGGACGAGATCGAGACGATTGCCCGGCCGGCGTGTCTGGCGTGCGTGGATTTCGCGAACGAGTACGCGGACATCGCGGTCGGCGGCCTTGGCTCGCCCGACGGCTACACCACGACTTTGATACGGAGCATCGGCGGGAAGCGGGTCTTCACCGAAGCCGTGCGCCGCGGCTACATCGAGGAGCGCCGGGGAGAGGGTCGGGGCAAGGGCCGCGACGCCGAGCGGGCGGAGCGAGCCAGAATCCTGGGGCTGATTGAGGCCGCGGCCGAGAAGAAGCGGAGCCGCGGTGAGAAGCGGCTCAGCCAGTTGAGGGCGTAGGGGCGCGGCAATGACGAAGGAGCAAGTTCCAATGACGGCCGGCGGAACGGAGAGGTCAGGCCGAGGCGGCAAGCCCGGAGCGGTGCTGGTCGTCGGCGCGGGAATCGCGGGCATCCAGTCGTCGCTCGACCTGGCGAACGCGGGGTTCAAGGTCTATCTGCTCGAGCGCGGGCCGGCAATCGGCGGCATCATGGCCCAGCTCGACAAGACGTTTCCGACCAATGACTGCGCGATGTGCATCATGTCCCCGAAACTGGTGGAGTGCGGCCGGCACTTTAACATCGAACTGTTGTCGGGCGCGGAAATCGAAGCGGTAACCGGCGAGGCCGGCGACTTCCGGGTCAAGGTGCTGAAGCGACCGCGGTTCGTCGACCCGGCGAAGTGCACCGGGTGTGGGGAGTGCGAGAAGGTCTGCCCGGTCAAGCTGCCGTCGAAGTTCGACGAGCAGCTTGTGGACCGGCGGGCGGCATACCGCCTCTTCGCGCAGGCCTACCCGAGTGCGTTCTCCATTGACAAGAAGGCGCGGCCCGCGTGCCAGGTGTCGTGCCCGGCCGGGGTTCACGCCCAGGGCTATGTGGCGCTGGTGCGTGAGAAGAAGTACCACGAAGCGTACGAACTGGTCCGGAAGCACAATCCGTTCGTCTCGATATGCGGCCGGGTATGCCATCATCCGTGCGAGGCCAACTGCCGGCGCGGTGAGTACGATGAGCCGATAGCGATTGCGGCGATTAAGCGGTTCATCGCGGACAGGGAGTACGAAGAACGAGGAACGGAGAACGCCGGAGGGGAAACCGCCAAGGACGCCAAGAGTGCCAAGGGAGAAGGGGAAAGGGGAAATGACGAAGGGGCGGAGAGGAGCGGAGGGGAAGCCGCGAAGAGCGCCAAGGCGGAGATAACCAGCAAGAAAACGGTCGGCGTCGTGGGCGCGGGGCCCTCGGGCCTCACTTGCGCGTTGCGGCTGCGCGACCAGGGCTATGCGGTGACGGTGTATGACGAGGCCGGCGAGCCGGGCGGGATGCTCGTGTCCTGCCTGCCTGAGTACCGCATCCCCAAAGCGTGCGCGATGCAGGACATTGAACGGATTCTTGAGGCCGGGATTGAGTTGAAGCGGGGAACGAGAGTCGGCCGTGACGTGACGATTGACGAACTCAAGAAGCGCCACGACGCCGTGTATGTCGCGGTCGGATGCCAGGCCGGGGCCGAGCTGCCAGGAGAAGACGGAAGAACGAAGAACGAGGAACGAGGAACAAAGACACGCGTGCTGCTGGGTCTGGATTTCCTGCGACAGGTGAAGCGCGGGGCCAAGATTGAGGGATTGGGCCGGAAGGTCGTGGTTATCGGCGGCGGGAACGTGGCAGTAGACTGCGCGCGGACCGCAGCCCGTCTGGGCGCGGAAGAGGTGAGCATGGTGTGCCTGGAGACGCGCAACCTCGATTCGCGGGACCGGATGCCGGCGCACGCCTGGGAGATTGAGGCGGCCGAGGAGGAAGGCGTTGTGGTCCGCTGCTGCCTCGGGCCGAAGAGAATCGTCACGAAGAACGGCCGGGTTACCGGCGTGGAGACAATGCGCTGTACCTCGGTGTACTCGGACGACGGCAGCTTCGCACCGGTGTACGACAAGGAGTGCGCAAGTGAGACCATCCCGGCCGACACGGTCATCGTCGCCATCGGCCAGCGGTCGCAGCTCGAAGGTCTTGAGACGCTCAAGCAGACCCGGGGTCGGATTGAGGCGGACCCGGTGACGCTGGAGACGAGCGTTCCGGGTGTCTTTGCGGGCGGGGACATTGTGAGCGGGCCGGCTTCGATTGTCGAGGCGGTGCATCACGGGAACGAGGCCGCGGTTTCCATCAGCCGCTATCTGGCGGGCGAGGACCTGCGCGAAGGACGAAGAACAAAGGACGAGGAACGACGAACGAACGAGGAATTGCCGGAGAAGGAACTGCCGGAGTTCGTTGAGAAGAAGCCCCGGCAGCAGATGCCGGTGCTGGCGGCCGGCAAGCGGGTCAGGAATTTCGCGGAGTGCGAGCTCGGCTTGAGCGAAGAGCAAGCGCTGGCTGAGGCGAGCCGCTGCCTTGAGTGCGGAGTCTGCTCAGAGTGCCTGGAGTGCGAGCGGGTCTGCGAGGCGCATGCCGTCGTGCACGAGATGCCGGCGCAGCACCGGGAAATCGGCGTTGGCGCAATCATCCTCGCGAACGGGGCGGAGAAGTACAATCCGCGGCTGAAATACGAGTTCGGGTTCGGCATGTACCCCAACGTAGTCACCAGCATTCAGTTCGAGCGCATTCTGGCCGCGTCCGGGCCGTTCGGCGGGCATCTCCAGCGCCCGGGCGACGGGAAAGCCCCGAAGCGGATTGCCTGGGTCCAGTGCGTCGGGTCCCGAGACGACGAAGCCGGCAACAGCTACTGCTCTTCGGTCTGCTGCATGTACGGCATCAAAGAGGCGGTCATCGCCAAGGAGCACGCGCGCGACATCGAGCCGACCATCTTCTACATGGACATCCGGGCGCACGGCAAGGATTTTGACCGGTACTATGAGCGCGCGCAGAAGGAGCAGGGGGTCAGGTTTGTCCGGGCCCGGGTGGGAAAGGTGGACGAGAGGCCGGAGTCGGGCGACCTCGTCGTGCACTACGCCAATGAGGGCAACGGCGGGATGAAGACCGAGGAGTTCGACATGGTCGTGCTGTCGGTCGGGTTCAGCCCGCCCGCAGATGCGCCGGAACTCGCGGACAAGCTGGGCATCAGGCTGAACCGGCACCGGTTCTTTCAGACCGCGCGGTTCTGCCCGACCGAGACCACGAGGCCCGGCATCTTCGTGTGCGGAGCCGCGGCCGCGCCCAAGGACATTCCCGAGACAGTGACCCAGGCATCGGCGGCGGCAAGCGGCGCGGCCGAGATTATGCACGACGCCCGCGGGACCGAGGTCGTTCAGAAAACCTATCCGCCGGAGCGCAGCGTGGCCGGCGAGCGCCCTAGAATCGGCGTGTTCGTGTGCCGGTGCGGCATCAACATCGCGAGCACCGTTGACGTGCCGGGCGTGGCCGAATTCGCCCGCACGCTGCCGGACGTGGTCCACGTGGACGAGAACCTGTTCACCTGTTCTCAGGACACGCAGCATAAGATCAAGACCGCCATCGAGGAGCACAAGCTGAACCGCGTGGTCGTGGCGTCCTGCACGCCCAGAACCCACGAGCCGCTGTTCCAGGAGACGCTGCGCGAGGCGGGCTTGAACCCGCACCTGTTCGAGATGGCGAACATCCGGGACCAGTGCAGTTGGACTCACATGCGGGAGCCGGAGCGGGCAACGGCCAAGGCCAAGAGCCTGGTCGAGATGGCGGTGGCCAAGGCCGGGCTGCTGGAACCGCTGAAGAGCGTGGTCCTGCCGGTAACCCAGAAGGCGCTGGTGCTGGGCGGCGGGCTGGCCGGCATGGTTTCGGCCCTGTCTATTGCCGAGCAGGGGTTCGAGGTGACGCTCATCGAGCGGGAGAAAGAGCTCGGCGGCAACGCCCGGAACCTGCGCTACTCGCTCGAAGGCGCGGACGTCAAGGCCTATCTCGGCTCGCTGATGGCCCGGGTTGAGACCCACCCGCGTATCAAGGTCTATAAGGGCGCGAGCGCGGAGTCCATCCAAGGGTACATCGGCAACTACAAGACTAAGATCAAGCTCGCCGGCCGGGACTACGAACCCGAAGTAGAGCACGGAGTCGTGGTCGTGGCGACCGGAGCCAGGGAGGCGCGGCCCAAGGAGTACCTGTACGGCGAGGACGACCGGGTAATCACCCAGCTCGAACTGGAGCAGCGGATTGCCGACGCGGACGCGACCCAGCTTGCCCGGCTGAAGAACGTGGTGATGATTCAGTGCGTGGGCTCGCGCGACGAGGAACGGCCGTACTGCTCGCGCGTCTGCTGCCAGGACGCGGTGAAGAACGCGCTGAAGCTGAAAGAGCTCAACCCGAAGGTGAACGTGTACGTGCTCTGCCGGGACGTCCGGACGTACGGGTTCCTTGAGGAGTACTACCAGCGGGCCAGAGACTTAGGCGTGGTGTTCGTGCGCTACGAGCCGGAGGAGAAGCCGACGGTCGAGCGCGACGGCGACAAGCTCGTGGTCAAGGCCCGGGATTCCATCCTGGGCGCGGCCCTGAGCATCAACCCGGACCTCGTGGTGCTGGCCTCGGGGATTGTCCCGCACGACGACGCGGCCGTGGTCTCAAGGATGCTGAAAATCCCGCTGAACGAGGACGGGTTCTTTCTCGAGGCGCACGTCAAACTGCGGCCGGTGGATTTCGCGACCGAGGGCGTGTTTCTGGCCGGCCTGGCTCATTCGCCCAAGAACATCCAGGAGACCGTGGCCCAGGCCAAGGCTGCTGCGGCGCGCGCAGCCACGATTCTCGCCAAGGACACGTACGAGGCCGGAGCGACTACCGCAGTCGTGAACGACCTTGTCTGCGCCGGGTGCGGGATTTGCGTCTCAGTCTGCGCGTACGGTGCTCCCGGGCTGGTTGAAAAAGACGGCAAGACCGTTTCCCGCGTCAACGAGGCGCTGTGCAAAGGCTGCGGCAACTGCACCGCAGCCTGCCCGTCCGGCGCGATGTCGCACCTCGGGTTCAACAGCCGGCAAACCCGGGCAATGCTGCGCGCGGCTTTGCGGGCGGCACCGGAGCCGGCCCTGAAGGAGTAACTCGTGGGAACGGAGAAGTTAGAAGTCAAGGGTCAAAAGTCAAAAGTCAAAAGTCAGAGGTCGGAGGTCGGAAGTCAGCAGTCAGAGGTGCGGACAACGGACAGCGGACAGGTGTTTGAACCGAGGATTGTCGGATTCCTGTGCAACTGGTGCACGTATGCCGGCGCAGACCTGGCCGGCACCTCCCGGCTGCAGTACCCGACCAACATGCGGGCGATAAGGGTAATGTGCTCGGGTTCCGTGGACCCCGCGCTCGTGCTCCAGGCTTTCCGCGACGGCGCGGACGGAGTCTTCATCGGTGGCTGCCATCCGGGCGACTGCCACTATCAGAGCGGCAACTACAAGACCCTGAAGCGGACCATGATGCTCAAGCGGCTGATGCAGCAACTGGGCGTCGAAGAGGAACGGCTCCGGCTCGAGTGGATTTCCGCGGCTGAGGGTGCGAAGTTCGCCCAGGTCGTGCGGGAGTACACCGACCAGATAAGGAGTCTGGGACCGCTGTCCGGAGTCGGACCGGTCGGACACGTCGGACTGGTCGGACAGGAGCAGAGAGATGGCGGATAAGCTCAAGTTCGGGTTTTACTGGGCAGCATCCTGCGGCGGCTGCGAGATTGCGGTCCTTGACATCAACGAGGCGGTTCTCGACGTGGTGGCACACGCCGACATCGTACTCTGGCCGGTAGCGATGGACTTCAAGTACGACGACGTCCGGGCCATGGCGGACGGCTTCATGGACGTCTGCTTCTTCAACGGCTCGGTGCGGAATTCGGAGCAGGAGGAGATGGCGCACCTGATGCGACGGAAGTCGAAGGCGCTGGTCGCGTTCGGCGCCTGTGCGCATCAGGGCTCGATTCCGGGCCTCGCCAACCTCTGCCGGAAGTCCGACATCATCGAGACCGCCTACCAGTCGACCGCGTCTACTGAGAACCCGAACCGGACCAGACCGCAGACGAGGCTACAAGTGAAGCAGGGCGAGCTGCACCTGCCTGAGTTCTACGACCGGGTGTTTGCCCTGGACCAGGTCGTGGACGTTGACTACTACCTGCCCGGGTGCCCGCCGCCGGTGCCGCTGATTCTCAATGCCGTCACCGCGATATTCTCGGGCAAGCTCCCGCCCAAGGGAACGGTGCTGGCTCCGGCCAAGACCCTGTGCGACGAGTGCGAGCGGAATAAACACGTGGCCAAGAAAATGCCCGACCTCAAGCGCACCTGGGAAGTCCAGGCCGACCGGGAAAAGTGTTTCCTTGAGCAGGGCATTGTCTGCATGGGCCCGGCTACGAGAGCCGGGTGCCAGACCCGGTGCATCAACGGCAACTCTCCCTGCACCGGGTGCATGGGCCCGAGCCCCGAGGTCTCAGACCAGGGCGCGAAGATGATCTCGGCCCTGAGCGGCATCCTGAGGGTGGACGACGAGAAAGACCTGTCAGAACAGGATACCGCCGGGCTCGTGAACAAGCTGGCCGACCCGGCCGGCACACTGTACATGTACAGCCTGGCCAAGGCTACGCTCAGCCTGAGGAGGCAGCCGTGAGTTCCCGGATAACGATCGACCCGATTACCCGGCTTGAAGGCCACGGCAAGATCGAGATATTCCTGAACGACAAGGGCGACGTTGACGACGCGTACTTCCAGGTGCCCGAGCTGCGCGGGTTCGAGCAGTTCTGCGTCGGCCGCAAGGCCGAGGACATGCCCCAGCTTACGAGCCGAATCTGCGGGGTCTGCCCGGTCGCGCACCACTATGCCTCGACCAAGGCGCTGGACATGGCGTTCGGGGTGGTGCCCACGCCAACCGCGCTCAAGCTCCGTGACCTGCTCTATTCCGGTTACTTCATCTACGACCACATCCTGCACTTCTACTTCCTGGCCGCGCCCGACTTCGTGGTCGGGCCGACCGCGCCCAAGGCCAAGCGCAACATCCTCGGGGTCATCGAGAAGGTCGGGCTCGACGTCGCCAAAGAGGTCATCAAACACCGGGCCTTTGGCCAGAAGATAACCGAGATACTCGGAGGCAAGCCGACCCATCCGGTCTCAGGTATCCCTGGCGGCCAGACCAAGCCCATCAACGAATCCGAGCGGAAGGAAATCGAAACGATGGCCGAGTCGTGCGTCGGGTTCGCGGAGTTCACGCTCAAGCTCTTCGCCGACTTGGTGCTCGCCAACAAAGACTACATGGCACTCGTCTTGAACCCGAATCTCGGCCTCGCCCTCTACAACATGGGCATGGTGGACTCAAACAACCACGTCAACTTCTACGACGGCAATGTGCGGGTGACCGACCCGGCCGGCAAGGAGTTCCTGAAGTTCGAAGGCAAGGACTATCTCGAACACATCCGCGAGCACGTGTACGAGTGGACCTACGTGAAGATTGCATATCTCAAGGCGGTCGGGTTCAAGGGGCTGACCGACGGCATGGACTCGGGCATCTACCGGGTCGGGCCGCTGGGCCGGCTCAATGCCGCTGACGGCATGGCGACCCCGAAGGCGAACGTGCACTACAAGACGATGTTCGATACTTTCGGCACCAAGCCGGTCAACTCGACCCTGGCGTTCCACTGGGCTCGATTGATTGAACTGCTGTACGCGGCCGAGCACGCGCTCGAACTTGCCCGGGACCCGGACATCACCGGCACCGACATCCGGAACATGGACTACCGGATGCAGGAGCAGGGAATCGGCGTGGTCGAGGCGGCGCGGGGCACGCTCTACCACCACTACTGGCTGACCGAGGACCGGCTCATCAAGAAGGTCAATCTGATTGTCGCAACCACCAACAACGCGGGCGCAATCTGCCAGTCAATCCGCAACGCGGCAAAAGAGCTCATCCACGGCGGCAAGGCGGACGACGGGCTGCTGAACATGGTCGAGATGTTCTTCCGGGCGTATGACCCGTGCTTCGCCTGCGCGACGCACGTGCTGGGCCGGCCGCCGCTGGTCGTCAGTCTCCGCGGCCCGGACGGCTCGCTCATCCGCGAGTTGCGCAACTCCGGCTAGCCCCGCCCCGGAAATAGTTGACAGTCCGAGAATGTCCGCGAAGATATAGCGCGGATGAAGAACGACCGCCAGCAGGACACTGAGGCGCCGGGGCCGACTTCCCGGTCCGCCGATCCCCTCAAGAAGCCCGACGCCGCGAAGCGGGCCCAGCCCGGCAAATGCGAGCCCTACGATACCGCCGGCCATCTCGCGCGGATGCGGGACTGGCACGATGACTTTGAGACGAGAATCGACTCGCTCATCTCCTATCTTCAGGACCTGAGCAGCCGGTCCAAGCAGGCGCGCGTCGAATGCAGCCGTAATTACTCCAAGATTGCGGACCTCACCCGCGCCAAGACGCGGTTCACCTACGAAGTCTCCCACGAAATCAAAGCGCCGCTGGCCGCAGTCTACAACATCCTGAACGTTGTCGTCGACGGCTATCTCAAGGGCAACCCCGAGAAACAGATGGACCTCCTGACCCGGGCCCGGTATCGGGTGAGGGAAGTTATCGCCCTCTTGAACGACCTCCTGATGCTGTCGCTGCTCGAAGAGAGCACCGGGAAATTGAAGAAGGAACCGCTCGACATGAAGGGGATTCTGGTCCCGGTCTACGAAGAGATGAAAGAGTATGCGGCTGAGCGCCAGGTCCGATTCTCGTGGCAGTGGGGCGACGAGTTGCCGGTCCTGTTCGGCAGCCCGGAGCTGCTGAAGCGGGTCTTTGTAAACATCGTTGACAACGCAATCAAGTACACCGACCCGGGCGGAACCGTGGAGGTCGAAGCCAGAAAGGACGGCGACACATTCCTGTTCCGCGTGGTTGACACCGGGGTCGGCATTCCCGACGAGGAGCTGCCCAAGGTCTTCGACATCTTCTTCCGCGGCAGCCGGGCCCGGGCCGAGAGTAAGGCGGAAGGAATGGGGCTGGGACTCTCCCTGGTAAAGCGGATTGTTGACGACCACCGGGGAACCATCTCGGTAAACAGCAGATTCGGCCTGGGAACCACGGTGACTGTGCGGTTCTTGGAATACACGAAAGGAGGAGCCGGTGGCGAAACGGGTACTCATGGTTGACGACGACCCGGAGTTTGTCGAGACCACGAAGATCATCCTTGAATCAGGCGGCTACGAAACACGCACGGCCGCAAACGGCAACGAGGCGCTGGCCCAGTTGCAGAAAGAAAAGCCCGACATCATCCTGCTCGATGTGATGATGAAGACAATCGGCGACGGAGTCTGGCTCGGCCAGAAAATCAAGGGTGACGAGCGATTCAGCGGCATCCCGATACTGATGATCACTGCGGTCAACAAGGAGTCCGGTGCCAGCAGCTTCCACCTCGACCCCAACGCCGACGGCGACTACCTGCCGGTCGACGGGTTTCTTGAGAAACCGGTCGAGCCCGAAGTACTGCTGCGGGAAGTCGCCCGACTCATCAAGCTGTAGCGACTCAAGGCTGCCGGCCGTCGGTGTTCGGCCGGGCCGAACACGGTGAGTACGTGCTCGACTTCCGTACTATCCGGCGTGACGAGATACCCGTCGTCGCATCGGCTTTGCTTTCCGTCTTCGCGTAGCGCCGCCGCTCGACCCCCCATCTCTGTTCTCTTTCCGTCCCTTGCCGCCGACCGCAAGAGCCCTCCGTCCGGGAATAGTCGCCGCCTGCCCGCGGTAAGTTGTCTTTGACAGAGTACCACGGCCCGGTTAGCCTGTCTCAAGGGACGTCCGGCGTATCACGCTGAACGTCCGATGCCGGAACAGGCAGCAAGCCACCGGAGTAGCAGCCAGGAGGAACCATGAGTCTATTGCTCGCGATTGCCATCGTCAGTTCGGCCGGCGCGCAGCCCGCCCCGGCCCCAATGACCGAACTCGTCCGGGCCGACAACAAACTCGGCCTCGACATCTTCAGCTACCTCACGGTCTCGAGGCCGCAGGAGAACGTGTTCATATCGCCCTTGAGCATCGCGCTCGCGCTCCAGATGACCATGCACGGCGCCGGCAGTCAGACGTTCGACGCCATGGCCGGCGCGCTGAACCTGGCCGGCCAGGACCGTGTCGCGGTTGGTGTCGGCAACCAGGCACTACGAGACCAGCTCACCGGCGCAGACAAGAAGGTGCGGCTTGACATCGCCAACTCGCTCTGGCTGCGCAAAGGAACGAAACTCCAGAAGCGATTCACCAGCGACTGCAGAGAGTACTACTCCGCATCGGTCACAGCGCTCGATTTCAACCGGCCCGACGCGGTGACGGTCATCAACAACTGGGTCAGTCAGAACACCGAGGGCCGAATCAAACAGGCAGTGAGCCAGCTCATGCCGGACGAAATCATGGTCCTCATCAACGCCATCTACTTCAAAGGTAGTTGGACCACAGCGTTCGACCCAAAGCTTACGTCGGAGCGGGAGTTCCAACTGGCCGCGGGCAGCTCCTCCCAGCGAAAGATGATGCGGCGAGACGCCGAGTTCCGGTACAAGTCGGACGAGCTGATGCAGGCCGTGGCGCTGCCCTACGGCGACGGCCGGCTGAACATGTACGTCTTTCTGCCCAGGGAACAGCAAGGGATCGGCATGCTCATTGACCGGCTGAACCCGGAAGAGCTTGCCGGCTTCTTCGAAGGGTTCGGGGAGAAGAAGGGCGAGGTCGTGCTGCCACGGTTCAAGATTGAGTTCGAGCAGAGCCTCGTGAAGGTCCTGAAACTCCTCGGCATGGGGCAGGCTTTCACACCGGCGGCCGATTTCTCCGAGATGGTCGTGCCGCCCACGACCGCTGCAATCAGCGACGTCTTGCACAAGACATTCGTCGAAGTTAACGAAGAGGGAACCGAGGCTGCGGCCGTCACCGTGGTCAAGATGCTTGCCACAGCGATGCCGGGCGAAGTCGAACGGTTTTCCTTTATCTGCGACCATCCGTTCCTGTGTGCAATCCGGGACGACGTCACCGGCTCGGTGCTTTTTCTCGGTGCTATCTTCGACCCGAGGCAGTAGGGCTGCCCGCCCGGCCCCGCAATCCGGCATGGAACCGCCAGGATATCCGGGACACCGGGCAGACCGCGACATTTCCTACCAGTTCCAGTTGTGCCCTGGTAGTGGATTCCTGTTGCGTCTCCATGGCCGCAGCGGATTGACACAACTGACCGGCAGCCTTAGACTCAATCTGACGGCAGAGGCTTGAATCGATGACACTCGCGTGTCGCGGGAGATAATATGCTTCGAAATTACGTCCGACCGTTTCTCGTGCTGTCTGCTGCGCTGGCGCTCGTTGCGGTTTCTTCCTGCAGGAAGAATCACGCACCTGACGTGCCGGACGTGCCGGCCGGCCCCCAACTCTGTTTCAAAGACACAACTTACGTCTTCTCGGTAATCGCGACCGACCCGGACGGCGACAGCGTGGCCGTCCGTTTCGACTGGGGCGATTCGACGACTTCGGACTGGAAAGGCTGGTCCCCAAGCGGGGACATGATCGCGCTGACTCATGCGTGGCCTGACACCGGGACCTACGAAGTCACTGCCCAGGTAAGAGACCAGAAGTTCCTCAGCTCCGACTGGTCCGGCGTGCGCTCGGTGCGAGTGGTTCTCCACCCGCCGAACGTGCCGGCCGTTCCGATCGGCCCCGACACCTGTTTCAAGGGCATGACCTATACCTTCACGACCGTCGCGACCCATCCGGCCGGCGATAGCGTGGCCGTTCGCTTCGCCTGGAGCGATGGCGACACGTCAGACTGGGGCCCTTACGTTGCCTCCGGCGAACCGGCGGCAATGAGCCACGCCTGGTCCGATACCGGGGCCTACAAGGTCACTGCTCAGGCGAGGGACCAGAAGCTCCTCGGCTCCGGTTGGTCCGGCGCGCTCTCGGTTTGTGTGGTGCCCCGCAGGCCGCCTAATACGCCGGCTGCTCCGACCGGGCCGGAGGAAGGGGGGAGGGACTCATCCTACGTCTTCACCGCCGCTGCTTCCCATCCCGACGGAATCACGGTGGCGATCAGGTTTGCCTGGGGCGATGGCGACACTTCCGACTGGAGCCGCTACGTTGCCTCCGGCGAACCGGTGACGGATAGCCACGCCTGGTCGGTGCCTGACATCTACGAAATAAGGGCGCAGGCAAAGGACACGGGCAATGTGCTGTCCCAATGGTCATTCCCGCATTCCATCGTCATCCAGCCGCCGGACACGATGCGCAAGTGGCGCTTCCGTTTGGCCTACGGCGTAGATCTCGTGATGAATTCATCGCCGGCCATCGGTCCGGACGGCACAATATACGTCGGGTCTCCGGATGACTCGCTATACGCGATCAACTCCGGCGGCACGCTTGAGTGGCGCTATCCGACCGGCGGCGATGTGCAGTCCTCCCCGGCAATCGCGGCTGACGGCACGGTCTACTTCGGTTCATATGACTACTGCCTGTATGCCGTGAACCATGACGGTACTCTCAAGTGGAGGTACCCGACCGGTGGCCATGTCGTTTCGTCCCCGGCCATTGCGGCTGACGGGACGGTCTATTTTGGCTCAGATGACAACTACCTCTATGCCCTGAACACGGACGGCACTTTAAGATGGAGCTACCCGACAGCAAGGGCCGTCGCTGCCTCGCCGGCCATCGGTTCTGACGGCACGGTCTATTGCGGCTCGGACGACAACTACTTCTACGCCATGGACACCGGCGGCACGCTCAAGTGGCGGTACCAGACCGGCTCCGATGTGCGGTCCTCGCCAGCCATCGCCGCTGACGGCACGATATACGTCGGGTCGTACGACAACTTCCTCTATGCCCTGAACTCGGACAGCACCCTCAAGTGGCGCGACTCGACCGGCAGGAATATCAGCTCCTCCCCGGTAATCGCTGCTGACGGCACAATCTACTTTGGGTCGCAGGATAACTACGTCTATGCCCTGAACCCGTACGGCACTCTGAAGTGGCGGTACCTGACCGGCAGCAACATTGATGCCTCGCCGGCCATCGGCTCTGACGGCACGGTTTATTGCGGCTCGGACGACAACTGCCTCTACGCCCTGGGTCCAGACGGCACACTGATATGGCGGTACCGGACCGGCGCCCATGTTGAGTCATCACCGACCATCGGGCCTGATGGAACGATCTATTTCGTGAGCGATGACGGCTACCTGTACGCGCTGAGAGGCACGGGCACGCTGGCCAACTCTGCCTGGCCCAAGTTCCACCATGACATCAAGAACACCGGCCGCGTTGGCAGTGTGCGATAAAACCGGCTTCGGGTGACCGGTTGCGCCCAAGCGAGGCGCGGCCCGGACCCTCCGGCTGGTTTGACTGTAGCGGCGATCGGGCGTACACTGTTCACTCCGTGGCACTTAAAGCTATCTATTGGCCTCCGAATGAACTCATGGCGAATGCGGTGCGCGATCTGTTCGAGGATAACGGCATACCGGCCATGATTCGTTCGTTCCAGATTCCGGCTTATGACGGCTTGGCGAAGATCATGCGGTCGGTCTGGGGAGAGGTGCTGGTAGAAGAGGAGAATCTGGTCCGAGCCAAGGAGCTCCTCCAGGGTTTCCTCGCCACGGATGCCGGCGACGTCGGCAAGCAGGAGTAGCCCACCGTTGCGGCGCCGACGCCGCACAGACGGAATTACGACTAGCTATTGATTTGATGTTCGATGAGGCGAGACCGCAGAACGGAGTTTAGCTCATGAAATTGGTCTATCGTTTCGGAAGCGGCCGGGCTGAAGGCTCGGCCCAGATGAAGGACGTGCTCGGCGGCAAGGGCGCGAACCTGGCGGAGATGACGAATCTCGGCCTGCCGGTCCCGCCCGGGTTCACGATTGCCACGGCGGTCTGCGTCCACTACATGCGGCGCAAGGACATGCCGCCGGGGCTGACGCAGGAGGTCGAGCAGGGCGTCCACTACATCGAGGGCATTATGGGCCGCCGCTTCGGCGATACACACCAGCCGTTGCTGTTCTCGGTACGCTCGGGCGCGCGCGCTTCGATGCCGGGGATGATGGACACGGTGTTGAACCTCGGCCTGAACGACAAGACGGTCGAAGGGCTGGCCAGCGCGAGCAAGAATCCGCGCTTTGCCTGGGATTCGTACCGGCGGTTGATTCAGACCTACGCCGACGTGGTAATGGGAATGAAGCCGGAAAGCCAGGACGAGCGCGACCCGTTCGAGGTCGAGATCGAGCAGATGAAGGCGCGCCGCCGCGTCAAGTACGATTACGAGTTGACCGTCGCGGAACTCCAGGATTTGGTCAAGGTCTTCAAGAAGCTGGTGCAGAAGCGCGCCGGGGCCGCGTTCCCGACCGACCCGCAGGAGCAACTCTGGGGCGCGATTGCGGCCGTGCTCCGTTCGTGGGACAACGACCGGGCCAAGGTTTACCGCCGGCTCAACAACATACCCGATGAGTGGGGCACCGCAGTCAACGTGCAGGCGATGGTGTTCGGCAACATCGGCGACGATTCCGGCACCGGCGTCGCGTTCACCCGCGACCCCGCGACCGGGATCAACAAATTCTACGGCGAGTTCCTCATCAACGCGCAGGGCGAGGACGTGGTCGCCGGCGTGAGGACACCCCAGCCACTCGCCAAGTTGCGCACGGCGATGCCCGCGGTCTACACCGAGCTCGTCGCCATCCGGAACAAACTCGAATCGCACTACCGGGACATCCAGGACGTCGAGTTCACCATCGAGCGGGGAAAGCTCTACATCCTCCAGACCCGCGCCGGCAAGCGCACCGGCTTCGCGTCGGTCCGCATCGCGCTCGAGATGGTCGCTGAAGGTCTGATCATGCGCGACGAGGCGATGCTGCGAATCGAACCGAACGCCATCAACCACCTGCTGCAGCCGATATTCGACCCTGGCGACAAGAAGAAGGCGGTCGCGGAGAAGCGGCTCTTGGCCCACGGACTCGCCGCCGGGCCTGGCGCGGCCTGCGGCCGGATTTACCTTACCGCCGCCGCGCTCGAGGAGGCAAAGGCGAAGGCGGACAAGACGAAGGAACCGGGCAAGGAGAAGGTGCAGTTCATCCTGGTCCGCGAGGAGACGAGCCCGGAGGATATCAAAGGGATGCGGGCCGCGGTCGGCATCCTGACCGCGCGCGGAGGCATGACTAGCCACGCGGCGCTGGTCGCGCGCCAGATGGGCAAGGTGTGCGTCGTGGGCTGCGCCGACGTCCATGTTGACTACCGCAAGCGGGTGATGACAGTCGGCAAGCGAACCCTGGCCGAGGGCGACTTCCTGTCGCTCGACGGTTTCATGGGCGAGGTGTTCGAAGGCAGGATAGGAACCAGCCCGTCCGAGGTCGTCCAGGTACTGGTGGGCAAGACCCTGAAGCCTTCGCAGGCGCCGGTATACCGCCAGTTCGCACGGCTGATGCGCTGGGCCGACGAGGTGCGCCGGCTGCGGGTGCGCGCCAACGCGGACCAGCCGGACCAAGCCACCGCCGCGGTCGCGCTGGGAGCCGAGGGGATCGGCCTCTGCCGCACCGAGCACATGTTCTTCGGTCCGGGGCGCATCGAGAAGTTCCGCGCGATGATCCTCGCCGAGACCGAAGCCGAGCGACGGAAGGCACTGGCGAGGCTGCTGCCGCTGCAGCGCGGCGACTTCGAGGGCATCTTCCGGGCGATGGAAGGCCGGCCGGTGACCATCCGCACGCTCGACCCGCCGCTGCACGAGTTCCTGCCCCATACCGAGGAAGAGATTGCGGCCGCCGCGAAGACGATGGGCGTGCCGGCCGAGAAGCTTCGGCGACGGGCGCGCGAGCTGCGCGAGGCGAACCCGATGCTCGGCAACCGCGGCTGCCGGCTCGGCATTATCATGCCGGAGATTACCGAGATGCAGGCGCGGGCCGTGTTCGAGGCGGCCTGCGCGGTGAAGCGTTCCGGCGTCGAGGTTCGGCCGGAGGTGATGATACCGCTGGTCAGCGACGTGGTTGAATTGGCGCGCCAGCGCTCGGTGGTCGAGCGCATCGCCGAGCAGGTCTTCAAGGAGACCGGCGTCACGGTCGGCTACCAGGTCGGTACGATGATCGAGGTGCCGCGCGCGGCAGTCACCGCCGACGCCATCGCGCGCGAGGCCGACTTCTTCTCGTTCGGCACCAACGACCTGACCCAGATGACCTACGGGTTTTCGCGCGACGACGTCGGCGCGTTCCTGCCTCAGTACCTGCAGCGCGGCATCCTGAAGCGCGACCCGTTCGAGACCCTCGACCGGGCCGGAGTCGGCACGCTGCTGAAAATGGGCGTGCGCCTCGGCCGTGAGACGAAGCCCGAGCTCAAAGTCGGCATCTGCGGCGAGCACGGCGGCGATCCGGACTCGGTGAAGTTCTGCCACTCGGTCGGGCTTAACTACGTGAGCTGCTCGCCCTTCCGCGTGCCGATTGCGCGGCTGGCCGCGGCTCAGGCCGTGCTCGAAGGGAAGGCGGAACTGCCGCCGTCCGCGAATGGCAAGGAGTAGCCGGTCATTGAAGGGAGAGAGGCTATGGAAAGCGAACTGAAGCAGAAGCTCGATGGGCTCCTCAGTCGGCACGGGGGCGTGAAAGCCAACCCGGACCGCAAGGCGATGATCGCGGACGCGGTGGCGCGGCGCGAGGCGATGGTCGCGGCGTGCGGTTGCCTCGCGACATGGACCCCGCCGGAATCGACCGGGCGCAGCCCGCAGGACACGGTCACCGTGCGCCGGGTCGAATCCGAGAAGAACATCGACTGGGACGCGCCGAACAACCTGCCGATTACGCCGGACACGTTTGACATGGTCGTCGCGGACGCGCTGGCCGCGCTCGCAAGGAAGCCGCGGCTCTACGCCACGGACCGTGTGCTCGGTGCCGACCCGAGTCACGCACTGCCGGTGCGGGTCGTCTCCGACCGGGCGCTCTCGGTCCTGTTTGCCGACAGCATGTTCCGGCGGGTCCCGCCCGACATCGGCAAGTCCTGTTTTGCCTCCCGGCCCTACACGCTTGTCGTGCTCCCTTACGACAAGCTCGACCCGGCCCGCTATGCCGGCCGGCTGCGGACGATTCCGGAGACCGGCAAGGCTTCAAGCATGGTCATCGCGATGGACATGGACCGCCGCTGCGGCGTGGTCTTCGGCTCGGCTTACTGCGGCAGCGTGAAGAAGCACATGTTCACTGTAATGAACTACCTGCTGCCGCTGCAGGGCATTCTGCCGCTCCACTGTTCGGCCAACGAGGGCCGGAACGGCGACGTGGCGTTGCTCCTGGGGCTTTCCGGCACGGGCAAGACCACGCTGTCAGCCGACCCGCGTCGGGCTTTGCTGGGCGATGACGAACATAGCTGGAGCGACAACGGTGTGGCCAACTTCGAGGACGGCTGCTACGCCAAGCTCATCAACCTGGACCCGAAGAAAGAGCCGGACATCTACCGGGCCTGCTTCCACGAAGCGCCGTATCTTGAGCACGGGGTGATTGTCGAGAACGCGATGGTTTACCCGGACGGCCGGTTTGACCTTGACGATGAGCGCTACACGCCCAACTCGCGCGGTTCCTACCCGCTTTCGTTCCTGTCCAACGTGAAGACGCCGCCGGTCGGCGGCCACCCGAAGACCATCCTGTTCCTTACCGCGGATGCGAACGGCGTGCTGCCGCCGGTCGCGCGTCTAACCCGCAACCAGGCGATGCTCTGGTTCCTGATGGGCTACACTTCGAAGCTGGCCGGGACCGAAACCGGCATCGTCGACCCGAAGAGTACGTTCTCGCGGTTCTTCGGCGCGCCGTTCATGCCGCTCAACCCGGACGTTTATGCCCACCTGCTCGGGGAGAAACTGGACCGGCACGGCGCGAACGTTTACCTCGTGAACACCGGCTGGAGCGGCGGACCGTACGGCGTCGGGACACGGATGGACATCAGCCTGACCCGGGAAATCGTCGAGTCCGCGCTAAACGGCTCGCTCGCCAAGGTCGACTGCGTCACCGATCCGATCTTCCACCTCGATGTGCCGAAGAGCTGCCCGGGTGTGTCCGACCCGACCGTGCTGAACCCGCGGAATACGTGGCCGGACAAGGCGGCTTACGACGAGCGAGCCAAGAAGCTCGCGGCCGAGTTCTGCGCTCAGTTCGACAAGGCGTACGGCGCGAAGGCGATAGACCCCGCGGTAGCGAGAGAGTGCCCGGGGAAGTAGCTGGTAGTTAGCAGGTAGCAGTTAGGAGTTAGCAGTTAGGAGCCTGTCCGGCTTCTGTCCGACTCTGGACTGCTAACCTACTAACTCCTAACTCACTAACTTACTTCGCTTGGGCGATAGCAGCAACGCCACCACAAATACCACACTCGATGCGATGATGATGACCGCGCCGGCCGGCGCGTCGGTCAGCCACGACACGAACAATCCCACCAGGCAGGACAGGACCCCGAACAGCGCCGACAGCAAATACATCGTCTTGAGCCGGTAGGTCAACTGAAAGGCCGCGGACGGCGGGTTGACGATGAGGCTGAAGATGAGTAGGCCGCCGATGGTGCTCAGATTGGCGGTGACCGACAGGCCGCAGAGGACCAGCATCGCGAAGAAGAGCGCGCGCTCGGGTATCCCGACGGCACGGGCGATTTCGCGGTTGTACAGTACGGCCTGAATCTCCTTGTAGAACAACCCGAGGAAGAGCAGCACGGCCACGGTCGCGCCGGCCATCAGCGCGAGGTCGCGCGCGGAGACGAGCAGGATGCTTCCCCATATCAGGCTGAGAGCGTCAGACCGCGGGCCGCGCATCAGGCCGATGGCGAGGAAGGCGAAGCCCAGCACGACCGAGAAGATGATGCCGAGCGAGACGTTGGGTTCGATGTCGGCGCGCTCGGCGACCGGGCCGATGAGCAGCGATGCCGCGATGCAGAAGACCGCGGCGGTGAGGAGCGGGTTGATTCCAAGCAGGAGCCCCGTGACCGCGCCGGCAAAGGCCGCGTGCGACATCGCGACGCCGACAAAGGGGATGTTCATCATCACCACCCAGACGCCGACCACGCCGCAGACCAGCCCGCCGAGCACCGCGGCGACCAGCGGTCGCCAGAGGATGATGAGTTCAGGCGGCATCGGCGAAGAGTTCCGCAATCAGGCGCGGGTCGGAGAGCGCGGTGCGGTCGCCGAAGAAGGTGACACGGGCGTTCTTGACCATGATGACCCGGTTGGCGACCGGCGGCAGGTGGTCAAGCTGGTGCGTGACCATTACCACCGTCAGGTTGAAGCGGCGGTATGCGTCTACAACCAACTCGCTCAGTTCGTGGACTGCGCGCGGGTCGAGATTCGACGTCGGCTCGTCGAGCAGAAGGATTTCGGGTTCCTGGACCAGGGCGCGGGCCAGCGCAATCTTGCGGGCCTCGCCGCCGGACAGCCGTCCCACCGGCCGGTCGGTAAGATGGGACGTGCGGGTGAGTTCCATCATCTGCCGGGCGCGTTCCCGGTCGTTGGCGTTCAGCCGTCGGAGCAGGCCGGCGCGACCGCAGCGGCCGACGAGCACGGCTTCAAGACACGAGATGGGTACTCGCGGGTCCACGCGTTCCTGCTGGGCGACATAGCCGATACGGCGGCGCAGGCGGCCGAAGTTCGCGCGCGTCGCCGGTTCGTCCATGATGCGGACCGTGCCGGAGTGGATGTGACCGAGGCCGTTGATGACCGTGAGGAGCGTGGTCTTGCCCGCGCCGTTTGGGCCGATGATGCCGCAGAAGTCGCCGCGCCGGATGTCGATCGAGACGTCGCGCAGGGCGATGTGCTCGCGGTAGCTGACCGTGACCGAGCGAACCGAAACCGCGATGTCGCCCGGCGTCACTCGATGGCCCGCGCCAGCGCCGCCGTGTTGTCGAGCAGCGACCGGGAGTACGAACCCTCCATCGGGAAGTTGGTCAGCGTTACGTGTTTCACCTTGAGTGCTTCGGCCAGCGGCGCGCCGGCATCGGGTCCGGACTGAAGGTTGTCCACAATCAGCTTCACACCGGAGTCAATCGCCACCCGCGCCAGCCGGGTCATCTCTTGCGCCGTGAAGTCCTCGGCCCGGCCGTAGGTCGCGACCACGCGCAGACCCAGCCACGCCACGAACGGCGCCTGCTGTTCGGTGGCGATGACCGCGGGCAGAGCCTTCCCGTCGAGCATCGCCAGCGCGGCCGCCGCGGCTGAGTCAACGTCCGTCTGATACCGCCCCAAGGCCAGCCGGTAAGTGTCCGCGCGAGTCGAGTCCAGTTCCATCAGCAGGACGGTGATTTCGGCTGCCGCCCGTTTCTGCAAGTCGGGGATCATCCAGTTGCCTTGGGTCGTAAGCGTCACCCGGCGCTGGTCAGTAGTCCACACCGCCTTTTCCAGACGGGGAAACCAACCCTCCCAGCCATGGTTGAGCAGCAGCTTTGCCTGGTTGGCCGCGGTGATGTCCGATGGCTTCAGGTCGAAGTGCCCAGGGCAGAGTCCTGCCGGTGCAATTGTCGTCACCTCGAACCGGTCGCCGCCGACCGACTGGATAATTGTGCTGATGAGCGTGGTCGAAGCAACGACGGGAATACGTCTCGTCTTCGGCTGCGCGCAGCCGAAGACGGCAACTCCAAGCAGCAGCCATTGAACGAAGAACTTCCCTACCATGTCAGGAACTCCCCGGCCGGTGGCCGCCGTGCCGGTGCGTGCGGGCAAGCGGGCAGGTCGCCGGGGTCAGCGTCAGTTGGCCCTGGCGTACGCCCTTGAGCGCGAGCAGCCGGTCAGCCAGCTTCTGCAGCCGGTCGGCAGTGCCGCGCAGAATCAGCACCTCGATGCAGTCATGCCGGTCGAGGTGCACGTGGGAAGAGGAGACCACCTCGGTGTGGTGTTCGTGCTGTACCTCCATCAGCCGGCGCGCGAGGTCCGGCTGATCGTGCCCGTACATGTAGGCGAGCACGCCGACGGCCGGGACGCGGCCCGATTCGAGTTCATGTCGGGCGAGGCGAAGCCGAACAAGGTCGCGAATTGCCTTGGAGCGATTCGAGCCGGAGCGGCCGAGCAGCGCGTCGAACCGGGCCAGCAGGTCCGGTTCCATCGAAACGCTGAACCGGGTCGCACCGTCTTCCTCGTCGTGGTTCTCAGTGTTACGCATCCGCAAATCGTAACACCGGAAGGCCAAAGGTCAAGCGCAGCGGCACGGATTGACAGGCGGCCGGTCCGGTCATATGCTCAGGTCGTAATGCGACGCATAGGACACATGGGACCCATATGTCTCATCCTGCTGCCTGCCCTCGCCGCGGCGGCGTTCGCTGCCGACGTGACGTGGGATACCATCATCCGCCTGACCACCAACCCCGCCAGCCAGTACACCGGTTATGGTGGGCAGCACAGCATCGCGGTCGATGCCGCAGGCAACGTCCATGTCGCTTGGCTGGACCAGCGCAACGTGCCTTACCAAGTCTGGTATCGCCGGTACGATGCAGGCACGGGCACATGGCAGGCCGAGACGGTGCTGACGAACCGCCAATCCAACTGCTTCCAGCCAGGTGTCGGATGTGACTCAGCAGGCGATGTTCACGTGCTCTGGCACGTAGGGACCTGGCCCGACTGTGGTATCTGGGCCAAGCGCTACAATGCTACCACCCATCACTGGAGGGCAGACACGCTGATCGATTCGGCGAGCACATCGCAGCTCCAGCAGTATCCCTCGGTTGCGTGCGTGCCGGGCCCAGGTGATGTCGATGTCGTCTGGTACGGGACCCCTGACACGGGCGGCCTGCCCCAGGTGTTCTTCAAGGAGTGGAGTCAATCAAGCGGTTGGGACTCGGCGATGCAGACTTCGACCGCGTCCGTCAATCACGACCAGGTCTCGGTCGCCGCCGGCAAGAACGGCGACGTTACCGTGGTCTGGTGCGGGATGGACTTCGGCGGCAGCCACAACCAGGTCTGCTGTCGCCGCCGGACGGGCGGTGTCTGGCAGGACGCCGAACTGGTATCGGACATTCCCGGCGATATGTCGCAGTACTCGCCCGGCGTCGCGATAGACCGGGGCGGCGCAGTTCATGTTGTCTGGCATGGCCGGTCGCCGATGAACATCTACCAGCAGGTGTTCCACCGCGAGCGGGACTCGATTGGCTGGTCGGGCATCGACAGCATCAGTGGGATCCGGGCCTACCAGCAGCAGTACCCGTCAATCGCGTGCGACGCTGCGGGACGCTGCCACGCGGTCTGGTGCAGCAAAGGCGGCACCGAGCATCTGCAGCTTGCCTACGCGCAGAAAGACACGGACGGCATCTGGAGTTCGCCGATGATTCTCACCGGGCTCGACTCCGGCAGCGTCAACCACCCGTCAATCACCTGTGACGCGGGCAGCGGCATCCACATCGTGTGGTACGACAACAGTTCCGGCAACCAGGACGTCTACTACCTGCACGGCGTCATGCCGGGTCTGGGTGTCGAGGAAGAACGTAAGGCGCCTGACGCCACACGCTTTGCGCCCAACGCGACCATCGTGCGTGGCCGCTTCATTCTGCTCGAATCGCCGCGCGCCACTCGTCATTCGCTGATCGCTCTGGTGGATGTATCCGGCCGTCGCGTCGCGTCTCTCGTTCCTGGCCCGAACGACATCCGGGGACTGCCGGCCGGAGTCTACTTCATCGTACGTCAGCCCGCTGCCAGGCCTTCTACCGTCGTCATTCTGAACTAGCTCTCCTCCAGCTTCCGTCGTGCATCGCCGGCGGCAACACATCCAGCCGATAGGCCACGCGTGAGACTGTTCAGTATCATGCGCAGTGGCTGTGGCAGTTGGTTAGGCCATGCGGCGGGAAGGTGTTAGTGGATTCTGGCCCGGAATCCGGGGGTCACCCCCGGGGTGACTTTCGGGGTGAATCGCGGTCCGAAACAGGGCGCGATTCGAGAGACGAGTTGAGCGGTGAATCGAGAGGTCAGACGCGGGCAGAATAGGATGCTCAACCGCGCCTTGAGGCGCAGGCTGGAATCGGGGTCAAGTCGTGCCGTGACTGGCGGTTTCACGCGCGGGCCGAACCCCTCGCTGAGTTCGTGGCTGAGTCCTGAATCGAGTCCCGACTTGAGTTGCCGGGCGAACTGCGATGTCAGCCGTAGAGCGACGACTCGGATGCAGTCGGGATTCCCGGCGCGGATGGAATCGGGGTTGCAGGCAGGCGCACCCTTTTGAATCCGGCGTCGTCTAATAAGGTGCATCGGGAAGCGCCTCTCTCGATGCAGACCCTACTGCAAAGTACAGCAGGGACACTCGCAAGAGTGCCCCTGCTGGGTCGTTTGAGGAGGGCGTCGGCCGGAAGGATTGAGGGTGGCTTGGGCTAGGAGTGTGTCGGAGAACCGGCTATTCTGGACGCACAACCACCACCAGTTGACACCGGCCTCGCGCAGTACCGCAATAGGTCGTAGCATCGTGACTCTGTTGAGGGGTTCTCCGACAGACTCCTAGTGTTTGGGCTCGGAAACGGACGCGTCCCTGATGTACGAGATGCTGCTGGCCGCGGAATTGGCGACGTACACGACTCCGTGTTTGGGCGAGTAGGCGAGGGCGGCCGGACGAGCTCCGACGGGCTTGCGGTCCACGATCCTGTTGGTCGCACAGTCTATCACTACTACTGTGTCCGAGCTTGCGCACGCGCAGTAGATGCGGTCCACTTCCGGCACATAGAGGAGATCTCTCGGTTCGGCTGCGACTTCGATTCTGGCAATGGAGCTACCGGCGTTCGGATCCACGACCTCGACAGTCCCGGCTGCAGTTCTTCTCACCAAGAGACCCGAGTTGTCGTTTTCTTGGTTGCTCTTGCCTGGGGTCCATTCGATGCTGGCTACGTACAGCCTGTGCTGGCGGGGGCTGCAGAGGAGCTTGCTGGGCTGACCTGCTGTTCGCATTACCCACCTTGTGATGCCTGTCTTGCAGTCTATGGCTGAGACTTCGTCGGGCTCCGTCCGCGCGACGTACATCCGATCGAGAATCGGGTCGTAGCACATGTCCACAAGATAGCCGCCCTGGAACTCCACACTGAAGCTGCGGCTAAGGCTATTCGCCTCGAAAGCGCTGATCCGCACGATCGGCTGGTTCCACTGGCGATCGGTACGAGAGGCGCAGAAGACACGGTCATTCACCGAGTCATAGATTACGGTCGGGTATTTGCCAGCCACGAGTCTTGAGACAACAGAATCGGTGCGATAGTCGATGACCGAAATCGTCGACTTCTCGCCATACCCGCCACTGTTTGCTGCGCAGAAGAGGCGGTGATTAGGAGGGCTGAGGCACAGCGAAGTCGGTTCGCCTCCTGTCTTGATTGATCCAACGACCTGGTCAGACTCACAGTCAATGACGCTGACAGTGCCGTCGGCTTCGTTTGCGCAGTAGAGCCTTTCGCCGTCAGGAGAACAGGCGAGTGCCCTCGGCTTCCTTCCCACCTCGATTGTGCTACGCACTCGTCCCGTCCCGCAGTCGATGACCGCCAGCGCGTGCCCTCCGTCGTTGGCGCAGTAGAGCTTGTCTTGCTGGCGGTTGTAGAGCATTGACTCGACGCGGTAGCCGAGCGTGAGCGTGTCGATCACGCGAAGAGTTGCTCCGTCCACCACGTTGACGTCGCCCTGTGACCAGTCGAGGCAGAAGAGTCTGTCGCCGCGGGTAGAGAAAACGGCCCGGTGAGCATCGGTACGGATTGTCGTTACCACCGAGTCCCGGCGGCAGTCAATCGCTGCGATCCACCCTCCGTGAGACGCCAAGCAGTAGACTCGGGCATTGAGCGAGTCGTAGCACAGCTCGCCCGGCGGGCTACGGAAGTTCACTCGTTCGACTATCGCGTCATCCTTCCCGTCGATCACGGCGACGCTCGGCATACCACCATAGAGACCGCCGCCACCCGAGCAGTAGACCTTGTTTTCGACCGGGTTGTACACAACGTCCGCGATGTTGACGTTGACCGGGAGCCACGCGACGATGCGGTTGGTTCCGCAGTCGATAACGGCGAGGGACGAGTCGGGATTGCGGGGCGACGACGCATAGATCTTGTTGTTTCTGGGGTTAGCGCAACGCGGCTGCAGGGCTGCGCTGTTCGGTATGCGAGCCACCTCTCGATCGGTGCGGCCGTCAATCGCCACGATCGCGCCACCTCCGTCTGAGTAGTAGACCCTGTCGTTTGCTGGGTTCCAGACGATGGCCTCCCATCCGATGGCTCCTTTGGATAGTTGAGCGCTACCCACCGTCGCGACCAGCCGACGAGTGTAGCCGTCGAGCACGGCAACTGCCGATGTGTGCTCCTTTCCCATCGCCGCGTACAGCTTGTTGTCTCTCAGGTTGACGCAGGTCGGCCACAGTGTAAGCGACTCCCGCGCTACAACCGTGTCAGTTGTGCAGTCCACGGTTGTCAACTCGTAGGACTCACCGTGGCCACCCCAGACATAGAGGACGTTCGCAATCGGGTTGTACTGCATCTCGCCAGCGTTTGATGCCGGTATGATGTCCACCCGCTTGCCTGTAGCCGCGTCAATCACGACTACGCCCAAGCCTACTCCGCAGACATAGACCCGGTTGTTTGTCGGGTTCAGCGCAATCCGGCTGGGCTCCGCGAGGCCCCCCAGGGAGTCAGGCAGTACGATGGAACCCGCTGGAAGGACGGTGGTTTGATTGTGGCCGGATTCGTCCGCAGCTTGCAGGCGCGGTGTGGTCGTGCCGCAGGATATGGCTAGCGACAAAAGGAGCAGTCCTGCGGCCGGCAACCGGTGCATGGTCTAGCGGGCTATCGTGACCTTCCGAACAGCCTGCGGCTTGTGGCTTGAGGCTTGTGGCTCCTCGCGTACGAAGTACACGCCCGGGCTGAGGCGGCTGATGTCGTTGGGGCCGGGGCGAAGGGACATGACGCGGCGGCCATCGGGCGAAAGGAGTAAGCAGGGAGGCGAGAGGAGGGAGGAGGGCAGGAACAGGACGCTGCGGATGATGGTGGGGGCGAGGAGCGGGCGAGGGGCGGGGGACGAGGGCCGGGATTCGGAGATGCCGCTGACCTCGCCGTGCCAGACGCAGATGGGGTTGTTTGAGATGGCGCCGACGCCATTAGAGTTGAAACCGGCGATTGAGTCCTGCTCGAACCCAACCGCGAGCGAGTCGCCCGCGCAGTTCCGCGCGAGGAACGGGAAGCGCTTGGATGTTTCGTCGGCATTGGTCAGGCGCATCGGGTCGGACCAGTCTGTTCCGTTCAGTGAGGCGGAAAGGAAGATGTCGGCTCGGAGCTGCCCGGTGCTGGATTCGAAGTTGGTGGAGTCGAATTCTTCCCAGGCCACGTAGAATCTGCCGTCGGCCGGGTTCTGGCCGATGCTGGGACGGCCGCAGTACGCGGCGTTGCCACCGATCTCGCCCGAGAGGTTTTGCGCGCCGGCGCCGTGTATGAAATGCCATTCGCTGGTGCCGGAGTTGTACAGCCAGAGTTGGGCCGGGTTCTGCATGGCGGAGTCGGCGACTAGCGGCACGAGTGTCGTGACCAGTTGCCAGTTGTCGTCTTTGTCGAACATGGCGGTCGCACCGATGAAGCAGACCGTGCCCGAGTCCCCGCCGAAGGCCGAGGGCGGGGTCAGGGTCCGGGCATCGCCCCAGTTGGCACCGCCGTCCGAGGAGAACCGGTAGCCGAGCGCCAGGCTGTCGTTGGTGCCGCTCATCCAAGTCGCGAGCACTTTGTTCGAGGCGTGGGAAGCGACGATGTTGTGGCCGAACCCGCCGGTGACGCCCCACCAGACCGGCGCGTCCCAGTTGCACCACGTCGTCGCGCGCGTGTAGTACAGGTTGTCCGACGTCGAGAAGCGGATGAGGAGCAGGCTGATGGATCCGTCCTGCGGCATGGCGATCACCGGCAGGAAGTAGTCGGTCAGGTTCGGTGCCCCGAGGCACTCGTCGAAGGCCCCGCCGCCGGGGGCAATATCGTCGACCACGACCGGCGTGAAGCCCGGCATGCCCGCAGAGTAGTGGCAGGCGATGCGAGCGGAGCCGTCGGCCGGGTCGAGTTCAAGGGTTCCGTACCCGGTCTTGCGGAACTGGGAGTTAACGCCCGACGCCATGAAATCCGGGTCGTTCCAGTTCCATGAACCCGCGCTCCGATCATAGAAGTTGTAACGCATAGTGCGGTCCGGCCAGTTCGAGGCCGAGGCCGAGTACATCCACGTGACGTGGATCCCGTACGCGGGATCGTAGGCGACCCATTGCAGGGCCGGGCCGGAGTTCTGGTCGTCGAAGGTCGTCCCGCCGACCGTGTCGACTACGCCGACCGGGAGCGCGGGCCCGGCGGCAAGAACGATGCCACAGAGAGTTACCAACGTGACAGCTAACTTCATCAAGCCTCCTCAACAGCGTGGATTTGATTGTCGGCGTTCGAAACGGCTAACACTGTACAGGAATGGCCGGCGTTCGGCAAGAGCGGGGCTACGTTGACACTGCTTGCGGCCCCGGCTATACTTCCTCGGCCTCGACCCGGTCCGAACCAGTCGGGGCCGGTCGACTAAAATAGGCAATACATTGCGCGCGATACTGGTTTCCTTCATCTTTCTCGCCGGCGTCGGAGCCGGCTCGACCCTCAGTGATGCAGCAGTCAGGGGACAGGTTAGACCGAAGCTCTCGGTTGACGTCGACGGCTACGTCTACGACTGGGACAATATCGGCCGGTTTGTACTGCCGGGCGAGACGCTCCGGCTGGCAACTTCGGACTACGCGAGCAGCAGCGGCTGGGTCGCGTCGGCCGGAGAACTGGTGGACGAAGGAAACGCGACCTGCTGGGTCGCGCCCCAGGAGCCGGGCCTGTACCCGATAATAGTCACGAGCGGGTCTACTGTTCGGCGCATCAACGCTTTTGTGATGATTCCCTATGACAGTCTTGACAAGAAGGGGTACCTGAAAGGTGTCAGAATCGGGAAGTACCCGAAGCCTATCGCGGAGTTCCCGAACTTCACGAGGCCAAAGGGGTTCATCGTCGTGACGCCCGACAACCTGGACACGCCGGTATCGCCGCGTTACACGCTTCGCGACTTCACGCCGCGAACGATGGAGGGTTTCCCCAAGTACACGGTCCTGCGCGAGGAATTGCTGGTCAAGCTGGAATTGTTGACCGACCTGGTGCAGAGCCGGGGGGTCAAGTTTGATCGGTTCACGGTCTTCAGCGGGTATCGACCCCCGTCCCACAACTACCGCGTGGAGCGCGGCCGCAACAGCGCGCACATCTACGGTGGGGCGGCCGACATAGTCCTTGACGGCAACAAGGATGGTCAGCTTGACGACCTGAACCACGACGGCCAGTCGAACCGGAAGGATGCCAAGCTCCTGGCCGGTTACGTTGATGACCTGGAAGCGCAGCACCCGGAACTGGTCGGCGGCGTGGGCTGGTACAGCCGCACCCGGTCACGCGGGGCGTTCATCCACGTTGATGTCCGCGGCAAGGCGTCCCGCTGGCATCAATGAGCCTGAGCCCGGTAAAATCAATTGGCATAGTCGTCCTGTCGGCCATGGTCATGGTCTGGGCCGAGTTCTACCTGCCGGTCAGGGAGAGCGCGGGCCTCGATATCTTCAGCCTGGCGTTCCAGATGTCCAGGACCCGTGCCCGCACGATGAAGATGAGACTCGAGATGCCGAAGTTCGGGCCAGAGATAGAGGAACTCACCGGTGCGGTCAAACAACTGTCCGAGCAGTTTGCCACTGCGTTCACCAATGAGCTCTACATAGTCGTCATCCCCAATGGCAACCGGCTCGACTTGCGGCGCGGGCAGAAAGTGATTCTGGAGGCCGCCATCTCGACCGGCAAGAACGACACTCTGACGTACCGGGGCCAGAAGTGGATTTTTCAGACCCCGCGCGGAATCATGACCGTCATCCGCAAGAAGAAGGACCCGGTCTGGATAAAGCCGGACTGGGCTTTCCTTGAAAAGGGCGAGACGATACCGCCCCTCAACTCGCCGTTGCGAAGAGATAAGGGCGTGCTGGGCGCGTATATGCTTGACCTCGGTGGCGGCGTGATGATTCACGGCACGCCACAGGAGAACCTGCTGGGCCGGAGCGTCACCCACGGCTGCATCCGGGTGGGCAGGGAGGACCTGAAGGTGTTCTACGATTCCGTGCCGGTCGGGACCAAGGTGTTCATTTTCTGATGGGCAGGAGAACAACCAGCTTCATCGCCGCGGTCGCGACCGTGGTCGGCAGCCTGGCGCTGGTACGGCTGGCCGACGCGGTGGGCAAGCGCGAGTTGATGCGCGCGGCCCTGGAGACAGACGTCGAGGCGCAGGTCATCACCCGTCAGTACGACAGCCTGCAGGCGGTCAGGCAGAAGCTCGCTCAGGACGAGCAGTTCCTGAACTACCGGATCGCCTCGCTGTCGAGGCGCGAGCCGTATCTCGTCATCAATCGGGCCGACCAGAAGCTCACGCTCGCGCTTCAGGACAAGACGATACTGGAAACGAAGTTCCGGCTATGGCTGGCGAAAGATGAGGAGGATGAGTTCGCGGCCCTGCCCAGGGCGACGCTCGAGGTCTTGAGCAAGGAGGTCCGGACAACGTGGTGCCGGCCGGACTGGCTGTATCGGCTCGAGGGCGTCGCGCCGGCGCCCGACTCGGCCTCGCGTTGCGTGAGGGACGCTTTCGGCGCGGGCGCGATCTATCTGGGCGGGAACCTTGTGATTCACGGCCGGGTGAGCGACGAAGTGCCGCCCGAGGCGATCGACCACACCTACATCGAGCTCGATTCGATGCCACTCAAGACCATCGTGGACGCGGTCAAGCCGGGGACCCTGGTTCTCATCAAGTAGCCCGCACGTTGACACTCGCGCAGCATCGGTTATGCTGCTGCAGAGGGGTTAGCGGGTTCGAGGGTCTTGGGGTTCTGGTGCCGGAACCGGAACCCTTGAACCCCGGAACCCCTGACCCCCTGCCCCCCTGACCCCTTAGTTTCTCGGAGAGGTGCCGGAGCGGCCGAACGGGCATGTCTGGAAAGCATGTGTACCTAACGGTACCGTGGGTTCGAATCCCACCCTCTCCGCTTCGCAGAAGTCCGAATGACGAAGTCCGAATGACGAATCAAGCCCGAAACCCCAATACAAGACCAGGCGCGAAGCCAGAATGGGGAATTCGCGTGGCTGGTGTGACCTCCATGAGTGGACGTGATGAAATGAAGCCGCTGGATTTCAAGAGCGCGGCGGCGTGGCGCAGGTGGTTGCAGCGCAATCACGCGAAGTCGCAGGGCGAGTGGGTGTACATGTACAAGAAGGGTGCGGGTTGCAGCGGGCTACGCTACCAGGATGCGCTCGACGAGGCACTCTGCTTCGGCTGGATTGATGGCCAAATCAAGGCAGTCGACAGTGACAAGTTCCGGCAACGCTGGACTCCCCGGAGGCAGGGCAGCATCTGGTCACAGGTCAACAAGGCCAGGGTGAAGCGCCTGATTGCCGACGGCAGGATGGCCGATGCCGGCATGGCTGCGGCGCGTGCCGCCAAGCGGAGCGGCAGATGGCAGGCCGCATACACGTCACGAACAGCGCCCGCACTACCGCCGGACCTGCGGAGAGCGTTGAAGGCCGTGGCTGAGGTGTGGCGCAACTTCAGCCGGTTCGCTCCGACCTACCGGACGATGTACGTCGGATGGGTGACGGACGCGAAGCGGTCTGAAACACGGCAACGACGGATAGCAGCGGTGGTCCGGCGGGCACACGAGAACCGCAAGCCGGGCATCGATTCACTCTATGATTGAGCGCCTGTCGACTCCGCGCTTCCGGCCGGCGGCGCAGAGTCTCAAACCCGTACTTCCGCGTCTAATAGCGTAGCATGAATAGGTTCGTGCCAGGACGAGCTGAACGGGCCCCGCGCGGCCCCATGCAGATGGAGTACGACGGGGTCAGGCGAGACGGTACCAGAATCCCTCTCTTCTTCCTCGTGTCAACATTGATAGCTTTGGGCGCTGCCGGGACCGCCTACGCGCACCAGCCGCACATGGTGACCGACACCGGCGTCACCCGGGTGGAGAAACCAGAGGTGTCGAAGGCGTTCTACGCGGAGTTGCACGGCAAGCCCGCGGTCTACGAGATTGCGAGCCCGGACTCGTTCGACCTCTACGTCAATATCCTTGTTTCCGATGAGGTCAGCATACCCACTGACCTTTCAGTCAATGTGACCAGCGGGCCGGATACAATCGTCCTGCTCGACGGGCGCGCGTACAAGTGGACGGAGTTCTACGAACCGCACGGTGGGGATTCGTACCTGATGGGCCCGGAGGAGCGGCTGCGCGTCGGGCCGGGCACGTACGCCGCAACCGTATCGCGTCCGGGCAACGAGGGACGTTACGTGCTCGCCGTGGGCGAGCGCGAGGAGTTCCCGCCCAGCGAGATAATCCGCGTCATCGGCCTGATGCCGCGACTGAAGCGGGATTTCTTCCACAAGGCGCCAATCCGGGCGCTGTTTGACCCTCTTGGGTCTCTGTTCCGGCGCGCGGACTAGACCATGGGTCAAGGAGTTAACACGACATGAAGACAGTTCCGATTCGACACATTGACCCGGTCTGCAAGATGGAAGTTGTGGAGGGGCAGGAGGCTGCCCGGCGCGAGTACGACGGCGTAACGTACTACTTCTGTTCCAAGGTCTGCGCCCGCAAGTTCCAGCAGAACCCGGAGTCGCACTTCGATACGAAACCGCCGGTCGAGCAGAAGACGCCTGAAGTCGTGCCGGTGGCCGAGGGACTGGCGAAGTCGCACGTTGACCCGGTGTGCCGAATGCACGTTATCGAGGGCCGTGAGGCGGGCAAGTGGGAGTACAATGGAAAGACGTACTACTTCTGCAGCCAAAGCTGCCTTGAGCAGTTCAAGGCTGACCCGGACCTGTACCTTGGACTCAAGCCCAAACCTCAGCCGGCAGCGCAACCGAAGGCAGAAGTCAGAATGCAGAGTCCAGAGGTCAGAACTGCTGGAATCCCACAACAAAGACACAAGGACACGAAAGTACGGGGGAAGTCAGAAGTCAGAACTGACGGCACCTTACCACCAAGACTCGAAGACACAAAGGGTCCGGACATTCTACAATCCGCAACCGTCAATCGGCAATCTCACATTGACCCGGTGTGCAAGATGGTGGTTCAGGAAGGGCAGGAGGCGGCGAAGTGGGACTACAAGGGCACTACCTTCTACTTCTGCAACCCGAACTGCCTGAAGCGGTTCCAGTCCGAACCGGAGAGGTTCTTGCAGGGAGAAAGACAAAGGACGAAGGACGAAGGACAAATCGCGGACAGCGGTTTGCCCGAGCCCGTGCTGCTCGACAAGGCGGAACTGGGGAAGACCCAGACCGTGACACTTGCGGTCGGCGGCATGAGCTGTGCGAGCTGCGTGGCCACCGTGGAGAAGGCGCTCAACCGGCTGCCGGGCGTAAAGACAGCGACAGTGAACTTCGCCATTGAGAAGGCGATCGTCGAGTTCGACCCCAAGGTGTCGCCGGTCGCCGCGCTTGAGAAGGCGGTTACCGACGTCGGTTACGAAGTCAGGCACGAAACGGCCGGCAGCGAAGACCATGCCGAGGCCGAACTTCGCCGTGCCTCCAGCCGGCTGGTCTGGGCCTGGATTCTCGGGCTGGTGCCGATGCTGCTGATGGTGCTGCACGGCCTCCACGCGGTCCACATCCCGGGGATGGTCTGGATTGACGTCGCCTTCTGCACCGCGGTGCTGTTCGGCCCGGGATGGACCACGATACGCGGGGCATGGGGTTCGGTGCGCGCCGGGTCCGCTTCGATGGACGTGCTGATTGTGCTCGGCGTGAGCGCGGCGCTGGCTTCCGGGGTCGCCGTGCTGGCCGGGCTGCCGATAAAGAGCTTTGCCGACGCCGGTGGCATGGTGATGGCCGTGTTCCTGACCGGCCGGTACATCGAGGCGCGCGCAAAGGGCCGGGCCTCACAGGCGATCAAGAAGCTCGTCGCCCTCGGTGCGCGCACCGCGCGGATTCAAACGGCTGAGGGCGTCGAGAAGGAAGTGCCGGTTGCGCAACTCGCGCCCGGCAACGTGATGGTTGTCCGGCCCGGAGAGAAGATTCCCACCGACGGCCGGATTGTCGAAGGCAGCACCAGCGTGGACGAATCAATGGCGACCGGCGAGTCGTTGCCGATCGAGAAGAAGACCGGCGACGAGGTCATCGGCGCGACAGTGAACGGCAACGGCCTCATCAAGGTCGAGGCTACCCGTGTAGGCAAAGACACGTTCCTCTCCCAGGTTATCAAGCTGGTCGAGCAGGCACAGGGCACCAAGATTCCCATTCAGGCGTTTGCCGACAAGGTAACGGCCCGTTTCGTACCTGTAATCCTGCTGGTCGCAGCGGTGACCTTTGCCGCGTGGTTCTTCCTGACGCCGAGCCTCAAGCCGATGCTCGTATGGGCCGCGAAGTTCCTGCCATGGGTCAACCCGCAATTACCGGTGGTATCGCTCGCGTTCTTTGCCGGAGTCGCGGTGTTGGTGATTGCCTGCCCGTGCGCCTTGGGGCTTGCGACTCCGACCGCCTTGATGGTCGGCTCCGGCATGGGCGCGGAGCGCGGGATTCTCTTCCGCTCGGGAGAGGCGATTCAGACCCTGAAAGACGTCCGCGCGGTCGTGCTCGACAAGACCGGCACCATCACGCAGGGCCGGCCCGCGGTCACCGACGTGATTCCGGCCGCCGGGGTGCAGCGAGCCGATGTACTGAGGATGGCTGCTGCAGTGGAACAGGGGTCGGAACATCCTCTGGCAGGAGCGGTAATCGCCGCGGCGCGGGACATGACCGAAATCGTGGGGACCGTACCGGATTGCGGTGCTTCCGGGGCCTTGGAGTGCGGGAGCGCAGCTCCCGCTTTTCCGAACCGGACGGACGAGCCCGGAAAGGCGGCAGCTCCGCTGCCGCACTCCAAAGAACTTCTCTCGCAGGCAACGGAAGTTCAAGCTGTTCCGGGCCTGGGTGTGAAAGGCCTGGTGAGTGGCGTCGAGGTGGTGGTCGGCAAAGAGGAACTGCTCAAGGAATGCGGGGTTGACTGCCGTGCTCTCACCGATGCGGCGACAGAACTCCAGAAGCGGGCGCGGAGTGCGCTCTACGTCGCGGCCGGAGGAAAACTGCTCGGCGTCATCGGCGTGGCCGACACGGTCAAGCCGGACTCAGCCGAGGCGATTGCCGGCCTCAAGGCGCTCGGCATCGTGCCAGTGATGCTGACCGGCGACAACCATGAGACTGCGGAGTCGATTGCCCGCGAAGTCGGAATCGAGCGCGTGGTCGCGGAAGTCCTGCCCGCGCAGAAGCAGCAGGTCGTGATGGACCTGCAGAAAGAGTTCGGCAGCGTGGCCATGGTCGGCGACGGCATCAACGACGCGCCGGCCTTGAAGGCCGCCAACGTCGGCATCGCCATCGGCACCGGCACCGAAGTGGCCATTGAATCGTCGGACGTCACACTCGTGCGCGGCAGCCTGACAGGTGTTGTTTCCGCAATCAAGCTCTCCCGCGCCACCTTTGTGAAGATAAGGCAAAACCTCTTCTGGGCGTTCGCCTACAACGTGGTCGCGATACCGCTGGCCATGCTCGGGCTGCTCCATCCCATCATGGCCGAAGTGGCGATGGGCCTTTCCTCAGTGAACGTGGTCACCAACTCCCTCCGCCTGCGCCGGACCAAGTTGTAGGTTGCGGGTTTCAAACCACAAGCCTCAAGCCGCCAGCCGTCACCATCCGCTCGACCAACTCGGCTGTCTTGTCACTCCGCGCCTTGACATCGCTCAGGAATATGGAAAGCAGCCGCTTCTCCTCCCTCCCGGAATTACGCTCGCCCTGTCGCATGGAAGTACGTCGCTATTGCGCGTCCCAGGTACAGACTTAGCGCGATCACGACGACCGCAACTAGAAGGTGTATGACTATTTCCTTGAGCGGCTTCTCTCTGTTGCTGCGGCTGATAAGGTAGCTGATGAGGACGATCAGCAACAACCCCCAGATCAGCCCCACGACAATGGCGTGAGCCATGGGAAGCACCAGGACAATCGCGACAAAGGTGCAGGAAATCAGCAGACGCGAGAGGAAGTTCAACAGGGTTGAAAACAGCGACAGCTTCTGGCCATATCCTTCGCTCTCCTTGTACATGTGGATTCCGAGGGAGTCGGAGATGTTGTCGGCAACGGCGATGGTCAAGAGCCCGGCGAGAATCGGCTCCTTGCCGGTCCGGGCCGAACCCAGTCCGACGATAAGACTGATGTCTGTGATGATCGCGGCCGAGCTGCCAAAAATGTAGTTCCGCAGATTAGCGAATTCCGACCAGCGCGAAGGTGGCCGAGCGTCACCACCCTTCCGGTTCATGCCCATGTTGACTTGACCGTCGGTCACCTTTGCTCTCCTTCGATAATCATGATCTCCTCTTCCATCACTCCGTACAATTCCCGCAGCAACACGTCCAGGGTCGCTATCGGCTCACGGCTCTCGGCTGCGGGCACGTTCTCCGGCACGACTCCGCGGGACAGGAACACAGTCCTGATTGGAGAACAGGCAGTAAAAGGCGCGGACGGAATCCGGTTTGCGTCTCGGGATTCCCCGCGCGATTAGAAGTCCCGGCCCTCGATTTCCGGGCCTTCGCGCTCCGGTTTCTCGGGCATGACCCAAATGGGCGGGGCCTTGCCGGTCACCTGCTGCCAGAGCGCGCCGATGCGCGCGCGGTTCATGTACGCGGCGACACACAGAACCGCGAGGACGACGACCAAAATGATGGTATTGATTGCGGTAAACACCTTCGGCTTCGGCTGGGCCGTCACCCGCCAGCGCCGATCGAGTTCGCTGTAGAATTCTTCCCGGGTCTCGGGCTGTTTCCTTTTCATCGTGGCTTGCTCCGGCCCTGGTTTTCGGCGGGGATACTTCCCGCGTTTCCGGCATCCGCTAGGGTTGATTCCGGTCCGGTCATGGCTGATTCTAGGACGTGCGTGCGGGCGTGTCAAATGGGCGGGGTGGTCGTCCGATAGCCTGCGGCTGACGGCTCACAGTATGCGGCTTGAGCCGGGCCGGGCTTGATCTGCGACCGAGTCGTCCGGGCAGACGAAGTCGCTTGCCGCGCATCGGAGGCAATCGGGGATTGCGGCACCGAGATTGCCCGGGCAGTGCACTTACACTATTCCGCTTCAGCCATTTCCGTACCAGGCAGCATGAGTCATGGTCCTGAGCAGCGCTGGTCAGCGAATGAAGTTGGTAAACACGGTCTCTTCTCGCTCAGGGAACGGGACACCGGCCTCGATACCCGCCTTCTTGCACTTCAGGAACCAGGCCATGTTCTTTCCCAGTATGCGCATTATCTGCATTCCCTCGAGGTCTCTCCTTACCTCCTCCGGTGTGGAGCCGTGAACCATGTTCCAATACCTCGACGAGATGACCGGCATTTCGGCCAGGGTGAAGAGCTTGTTGAGCTGGTCGAACGCTGCGGTCGTTCCCGCCCTTCTGGCCGAGACGACAGCGGCGGCCGGCTTCAAGTAGAAGATTCCGCTGCCGGAAAGGCCGGCGGTATAGAAAACGCGAGCCATGAATGAGGCAATGGCACCTCCCGCGGCCGCATAATGTACGGGTGAGCCGAACACATAGCCGTCCGCGTCTCCCGCAATATCGAGGAACTCATTGACTCGGTCGGGGATCTTACACCGCCCGGTTTCCCGGCAGCTCCTGCAGGCAGTGCAGCCGGACAGAGGCTCGGTTCCGATATGGAATATCTCGGTTCCGATCCCTTCTGAACTCAGCGACTTGGCTACTTCTTCCAGCGCGGTATGCGTACACCCTTTGGCGCGGGGACTGCCGTTCACCAGCAATACTCTCATTCCTGGCTCCTATCCTTGTTCCATGCCTGCGCCGCTCACTACTGTATTCGGATCTTTGTCGGTTCTAGTCCGTGAGAACGAGCTTGCCCGGGGCCGAGGTCCCGGTCGAAACCAGGCGGAAGCCGTAGACGCCGCCCGCGACTTTCCGCCCACGAACGTCGGTCCGATCCCATGCGAGGGTGTTCATGCCCGGGTTGATCGTGCCGGCGAGTTCGCGCACGAGCCGGCCGTCACGCGAGTAGATATCGAGACGATAGCCTCGGCCGGCCCTGCCGGTGAACCGGAACTGCGCATTGGCGCGGCAGGGGTTCGGCCCGACCGCGACCGTGGCGTTGTCGTAGAACGACTCGGGAATCCGCGGCTCTGCGGTACCGACGAACGAGAGCACCGGCGCGGCCTGGGCCTGGTAGCAGGGCCGGGACGAATCGGGCTGGGTGGACGACGACTGAACGTAGGCGACGACCTTGGTGAAATGCTCGACCCATGTCGAGTCGAGTGCGTAGTTGATCGTCACCGTGTCGTACGCGCCCGACGGAATCGAGATTGTGGTGCCGTTCTGGTCGGGTACATAGTCGCGGAGCACGTGGTTCTGCCAGGTGTCGCCGTTCGAGCCGACGTAGTAGATGCTGTCCTCGGTGATGGCAACGAGGAGCGCGGCATCCAGGGACGATGTCGCCGCGTTGTGGATGACCGCAGTGAGCGTGCCCGTCCGAGCGGATCGGTTGTACTCCCCGGACAGGGCCAAGCTGACTTCGGTCGGCACGAGCAACTCATCCGCTACGTACCCGGCCCACAAGTTGGGCTGGTAACCGCGGCTCTTACCGTCAATCCAGCACCACGGCGTGGCGTAGCCGCCCTCGTACGGCGGCGGATACTGCCACCACTTGGCCCACCCCTCGGGACTGTACAATGGGGAGCCGTTCACTATGTGCCACTCGATACCCACGGCGGATCCGGCATAGTCCTCAAGGACCTGATCCAGCGCACGGCTGGCAGCAGCGCAGGACCCTCAGCTTTCAGAGTACGGCTCTTCGGCCACCACGACGCGGTCGAACGCCGGCGCCATGGCAACCAGAAGCAGCAAAGCGGCCAATACTGACATTTTCTTCAATGTGCCTCCTGATGCGGTCATTCCGCCGGCCCGATGCGACGCACGGGCCGTACGGTCTCTCAAATCATAGGGTTCGAACGTGGTCCGGTCAACTCTTCACCGCTCACGCCGAAACCCCAGCGCGTCGGGGAGGACCCTCGGCTTACGGCTCACGGCTAGCGGTGGCTCCGCGCGATGTACGATTCCTCCGATGCAACGCTGTACGAGGCCGCATCCTCTCGCCAGTCCGACCATACGATCACGCCGCGCCTTGCATGGTGCCCCGGGCGCCTCACTTCCCGCCGACTCGTTCGACCCGCTCCACGACCAGCGGCGGGTAGAGCGGTCCGCTCAGGAAGATCGTCGTCAAGTCCCGGGCATAGGCTCCCAGGGTATCGCGGGTTACAACCATGAACGACCCATCCCGAATCGTATCCTGAATCATTGGCGCCGAGAGCACAACCGTATCCAGCATCATGGCGAGTCGCTGGCCTACGTGAGAAGCCGTGAACTCGGCCAGTTTCAGAACCGGGTCGGGGCCCCAGAACGTGTCATGGGACAGTTGCATGTCCACAAGGAAAGGTTGGGTCTCACGCGCCACCGGGGGAGCGTTGGGAGGCCGAGTGCCACGTCCCCGATGCGCAACCGCGGACGCGACCAACCTTCCCCTCGCGTTCGACATCTCCGGCTGCCGTGCAACGAAGTAGAGGATTCGAGACGTGTCGATCTTGCCTGCGTCGAGCACCCCAAACGCCGGTTCCCAGCTATCGTAGACCGCAGTATCAACCGCCTTCAAAACGTTGCTGACCAGTGGATAATCCCGTTCAAGGACCCGGCACTGGTAACTACGGTAGAAGATCGATTTGTCCAACAAGCCCGGGCCTGCGGCGGCCGCCCCGGGGTGTAACTGGAGCCAGCCGTCAACACTGTCGAGTATCGCCCCTGCAATCGAATCCCCGGCAATCTGGCGGAACGTGATTAGCCCGCGCGTCGAGGCCAGGTACTCGATCCGCGCCGCGCCGGACGTGTCCGAGACCGAGACCGTAATCGTGCTGTCCGTGGGCTCGACCTTCGCCCTCTCACTGGGCGGACGAAAGCCCGGTTCGTCGTAGAGCCAGTCAAGGCGCAACTGGATTCTGCTCGAGTCGCCCCTGAGCCTTCGAGCGCCCCTGGCCGAGTACTGCGTGGTATCGGCCGGGCGGAGGGTAATCCGCAGGTTGTTCGCGTCGCTGCAACCAATGCCTAGCAGTGCCGTCAACAGCCCGAGTATCGAAATCGTCCTTCTCTTCATCTGACTCCCCTTCTGCTTGAAACTGCTAGCCGTTGGCCGTGAGCTGTCACGGTGCAGCTTCAGCATCGTCTGCATCTCACGTCAGGCTCTCAACGATGTACGAGTCCTTCGATGCAACGATGTACGAACCCCGCATCGTCTCGACCAGCCGCGTTGGTTGGCCTCGGCGGCCCCTGTCCGACAGCGCGGCAGAAACCTTGCAACGTTCATCGTTGGCCGGAATCATTCCTCGCGGTCCGCGTTGGACGATGTACGAGTCCGCCGAAGTAACGATGTACGAAACCCGACCATCTTATCACGCCGCGCCTATTCAATCCATTCGACGTCGCTCAGTCCAAGGTCCTCTTTCTTCACGTTGCCCATGACGACCATAACGTAGTGCCCGGGATGCAGGCGCTCGCGCGCGGCCCGGTTGACCTCGTCAAGGGTCAGGGCGCGGATCTTGTCCGGGTACTTGTCAACCCAGTCCAGACCGAGCTGGTAGAACTCGATATTGACCGCTTCGTACAGCTTGCCCTGGTTGGAGCTGAACCGAATCGGGTAGCTACCGGCGTAGTAGTTCTGCGCCTCTTCGAGTTCGCTCTTCTTCGCGCCGTCCTTCCGCATTCTCTCGATCTCCCGGAACATGATGGCGATTGCCTCTTTGGGCTTGGCGGTCTGCACCCAGGCCCAGAATGCCCCACGCAGACGGTCCTGGTCGAAGACGGTGCGGACCTCATACGCCAGGCCGGCCTCTTCGCGCACGGCATCACCAATCCGAGAGGCGAGGGCGCCGCCGCCGAGGATGTGGACGGCCAGGTTCGTTGCCAGCCGGTCTGAATCAGAGTACGCGATGCCGGGATGGCCGAACATGATGTAGGTCTGGTTCATGTCCGGGCGGGCGATGAGCTTCACTCGCAGCTTGGCCGGGAAAGGCATGTCCGGAGCTTTGACCTCCGTAACCTCACCCCGGGTCATGTCGCCGAACCGGGCCTGAATCATCTTCAGCAACTCGGGCCGGTCGAAGTCGCCCACCGCCACGATGAAGCAGTTGTTGGGCACGTAGTTGGTCTTGTGAAAGGCGATGAGGTCTTCCCGCGTAATCGCCATCAGCGATACCGTGTCGCCGATGGTCTGGTGAGCGTACGGGTGACCGGGTAAGAGCGTCTGGTAGAAGTCCACCATCACCCGGGCCAGCGGATAGTCGGACATCTCCCGGACTTGAGCCATCCCTTCAGCCCGGGCGCGCTCGACCTCCTTCGCCTCGAAGCTCGGATTGCGCACAGCGTCGGTCAGCAGGTCCAGCCCGGTCACGAGGTCCTTGGCCAGAACGCGCTGGGAGATCATGCTGTTGTCGTTGCCCGCATAGCCGTTGAACTGAGCGCCGAGGAATTCGACGATGCTCGCAATCGAATCCGCGGTCATCGACTTCGTGCCCCGGGTCATCAGGGTCACGGTGCCGTTGGCGAGTCCCCACTTGCCCTCCGGATCGCTGGCCGAGCCGGACCGGCAGACAAACGCGATGTCGGTCATCGGCAGGCGATGATCCACGTAGCTGACAACGGCCAGCCCGTTCGGCAGGGTATCGCGATACAGCGGCACGGCTGAGGCCAGGCCGCCCATAATGCACGCCGCGACAATCACTCGTGTCATTCGGTTTCCGCAATTCCTCAATCTGCAATCTGCAATCTGAAATCTGAAATGGCCGCGTCTCATTTCTCCTCCTGCGCAATCGGGAGCAACGTCCCGACCGTACGATTGTCGGCCGTCAGAAACCCCCGGCAGAAGCTCTGCACCTCGGCCGCGGTCACTCGGCCGATCTTCTCGGGATACAGCTTGAATTCTCGCCACGAACCATGGGTAAGCTGGTAGCTGCCCAGGATGATAGCCATCCACATGATGGCATCGCGGCTGTAGATGTAGTCGGCAACCACCTGGTTCTTCACCCGCTGCAACTCGCGGTCGGTGATCGATTCCTTGCCCAATCGGCCGATCTCGGCATAGACGATCCGTTCGATGCGCGGAATCAGGCTCTCAGCCTTCGGGGTGACGCTCACCCAGAACAGGCCCGGGTCGCGCCCGGATTCGGAGTAGGCCGATGCGCTGGTGGCCAGTCCGGAATCGACCACCAGCCTTTGGTACAGGCGGGAACCCCGGCCCTGGCCGAGTACGCCGCCGGCCACCACCGAGGCGTAAAACGCGGAGTCGAGGATACCCGGCGAGTGATAGGCGATGGCCAGAGACGGCTGCGTGACGATCTTATGGACCACCATGCGACGCTCGCCGACCTGCTTCGGCTCAGTGTTGTAGAAGTCCGGCAGACTGACCGGCCGGGCCTTGTACTTGCCGAAGTACTGCTGGGCCTTCGCTCGCACCTCGTCGGGCCGGACATCGCCCGCTACGACCAACAACGCGTTGGACGGGCTGTAGTAGTGCTGGTACCAGTCACGCACTGCGTCGGTCGTGAAATGCGCGACATCGTCGGCCCAACCCACCGTTGGGTTGCGCGCCGGGTGGGCAAGCAGTGCCGCGGCGTTGAGCTGGGTCCAGAAGACACTGGACGGGCTGTTCTCGCTGAGTCGCTGCTCCTCGGCCACGACCTGGTGCTCGCTTGCGAAATCGGAATCGAGAAAGACGCAGCGCCCCATGCGTGAGGCCTCGATCTTCATTCCGAGTTCCCACTTCTCGCGCGCGAAGACCTCGAAATAGGCGGTATAGTAACCGGAGGTGAAGCCATTGTTCACACCTCCGTTCGCCTGGATAGTCCGGAAGAACTCGCCCGGCTTGTAGATGTCGCTGTGCTGAAAAGTCATGTGTTCGAGCATGTGGGACAGGCCGGTCTTGCCGGCCGGCTCGTAGTTCGAGCCCACCTTGTAGGCGACCGCGACGGTCACTACCGGCGCCGAGGAATCCGTGTAGACCAGCACCGGCAGGCCGTTCGCAAGCTTGAACTCGGTCACCCGGGACTCGAAATCATCTGCCGGCCCGGCCAAGACCAGGGACAACAGGGCCAGACCAAAGACTGAGGTTCTGAGCATTCGCGTTCCTTTCATTGATAGCAGAGCGTCTATTCTCCTGCTTTTAGCAGATATGGCAACTCCGGCACGCGTCACCCGCCGCACCTTGCCGCCGTCTTCATGTCGGGTGACTGTCCCTGATTGGTTTGCGGAACCAGGTGCGTCGCTGCCCGGTATTCCAGACAGAGAACTCTACTTCCTCGAACTCCCGAAACAGCCTGCGTATCTCCGGGTCCTGGTAGTACCGCCAGATCATTCCTCTTCGCGGGCCGCGCACGTATTCCCATGTACCGTCCGCGGCGACACGGTAGTTCTGTCGCACTTCAGGACCGGTGTCTCCGATGTCGAGGCCGTCGAACGATACGTACGCCAGGCCGCCAGGCTTCAACGTCTGCATGATGTTCGTTGCGGCCATGTCCGCATCATGCGGGCGCATGTGGTCGAGCACCGAGTTGCACACCACCGCATCAACATGGACGCCCGGCCGAGATAGCTCCTGAGCGGCGCAGACTGCCGTGCTGATGGCCAGACCCTCACGTTGCGCTCTCTCGCGTACGATCCTCACCGCTTCGGACGACACGTCCACCGCGAGAACCCGAAACCCGGCTCGTGCCAGAGTCACGCTCCAGCGGCCGAGCCCGCAGCCCACATCAAGCACATCGACCGCCGACGCTGCTCGCAGGCGGTTGACGATCTCAGAGAGGTCGCGGCCAGGAGGCGCATCCTTAACATCGGGAGCGACCTCCTTGAAGCAACGGTCCCAGAACTCCCGGGCGCTTACGAGTTCACCGGAAACAGGTGATTCCGAACTGCCCGTCGCTGGCTTCACGACCCGGCCGGATTTCGGAGACATCTCACTCACACCGCTTTGCCGAGGCTGTCAGCCGTGAGCTGCAAGCCGCAAGCTGTCAGCCGTAAGCTATCGGTTGTCATCATCGTCTCGACCAACTCGACCATCTTGTCATGCCTCGCCTTGACATCACTTGGAGATACGGGTCCCAGCCATCAGACTCGAGAGCTGCTCCACAAGACCCTCCGGATAGATCCTCTCGGTCGTGAACCGAAGGTCGTGGAACGGCCACCAGCGCAGTTCCTGAATGTCCTCACCGAGAGAGTTGGCCACCTCGGGCTTCACTGAAGAGAGTCGGGCAAGAAAGTAGCGCTCGATCTGGTCAACGGGTCCATCCTGCATGTGTAAGATGAACCGCCTCTCACAGAGTTGACGGCCAAGTTGCACGACCAGACCGGTTTCCTCTCTGGTCTCACGAAGAGCCGCCGCATGATGGTCCTCTCCCGCCTCCAGCGCCCCTCCGGGAGGAACCCAATAGCAGACCGCGAGGTCGTCAATGGTCTCCGAGTACCTGCAAAGCAAGACGGAGTCCGCACCGTCAATGATTATGACACGCGCGACATGCCTAGTCGGGAATGTCATCTCTCAACACCACAATAGGACGTACTGAGAAGCGGGGTCAAGTCCTTCATCATGACACTCTTTCCCGCCACGCATCCGTGGCAGCTTCCCGGCTACATGCCAACGAGTCAGTCTGGCTGTCGCTAGCGACGACTTGGCGCTGGAGGGATTCCTGCTCATGCGGCGTCTTGGCCCTGGGCAAGGCCTTGTGCAGATTCAGCATCGCCGCGACTACCCGGTCGTGCCGTGCCGGCTGTCAACATCAGGCATGTTGTTCTCAGAGACTTTCAGACTACGACACAGTTTCTTGAACTCAACGTAGTTCTTGGGGTCACTCCAGTCGGGAATGCGGGGCGGGAACAGCTCCTCATGCCAGCCGAGCAGAGTTGGCTTCCAGAAGTCAATCATCTTGCGGTCATTCAAGTACCCGTTGTTGACGAGGAACGCGAATCCCTCTAGCTCTACGCCAAGACCGAATACTAAGCGCCGGTGCTCCTTGGGATCGCCTGCTTGCGTCATTCGGTCGGCAGCATCGACCACTCGCTGGTAGTACTTGACGAAGAGGTCCAAGTTCCGCTGTATAGTGTTGGCCCGGAGGGCTTTGGCAGTCAGTAGCAGGCCCACAGTGGCTGAGAGCGCTGAAGCGACGGCAGTCCAGACGCTCAGGCTTTCAAAGCATGTCATACAGCAGCTCCGTCACGCAGCGCCTTGATATCGTCATCAAGTAGGGGACTGTCCATGGTTATCCCATTGCATTGAGCCTACAAACGTGCCCACGGTCGAATCCGGGGCAACCGTTCGTAGCCTTTGGCAAGCTTGCTCTGCACGCGCCGCCGTTCGTCGTCGACAGCATCACGTTCCGAACGGAAGCGAAGTGCATGGGTTTGAAGGGCTCGCGCTGGGCATACCCTGCGACCAATGCACTCGGCCGGCGCCCACCATGTGGTGACCTTCCGTCCTTTCCGCTCAATCTTCCATATCTTGTAGCTAACGCCGCTGATGTTCCGGGGATTGCGCTTCATGTAGAAGAAGATCTTCATTTCGACTTACCTCCCACGCTCGCCTCGCGAGTTGGCACTGCCTCCACAATCCTAACCTCCTCTTCCGTCAGTCCATACAGCTCGTACACGAAGGTGTCTATCTGCCTATCGGTTGCCGCTATCTGGCGCTGGAGGGATTCCTGCTCGTGCGGCGTCTTGGCCTTGGGCAGGTCCTTGTGCAGCTTCAGCATCATCTCGCCCAGACCGACCATCCTGTCATGCCGCGCCTTGACACCGCTCAGCATTATGGGGAGCGTTCAGGGCTTGCCCTTCTTCCCTTCACCTCTGCCAAAGAAGTTTCTTGTCCCTGGCCAGCACGCCGTTCACATCCTCGTTCATCGTGACAATGGCGGCTCTGGCTGCGTCAGCGAAACGCTGCCCGGCCAAGCCGGGAGTGCGCTTGTAGGCATAGATCACGCTTCTTGAGGCGGAAACCAAGGCCCCGAGGCCGTCGCTATTGAAACAGCCAACCACATCAGCCGCTGTGCCACCCTGGGCACCGAAGCCTGGGACAAGGAAATACGCTCTGGGCATGAGCTCGCGCAGTTTCTTGGCTTCCTCCGGGAACGTGGCGCCGACGACAGCTCCCACAGAAGAATACCCGCAATCCCCCATCGCACGTCTGCCCCAGTTGTCGACAAGATGCGCCATGACCTCGTACAGCTTCAAGCGCTTTCCACGAACGACAACGGTCACATCCTGTATCTCGATTGATGTCGGGTTTGATGTCTTGACCAGTACGAATATGCCCTTGCCGTGGTTCACCACATCCTCTACAAAGGGCAGCACGCCGTCGCTGCCCAGATATGCATTCACTGTCATGGCATCCACGTCGATCGGCGAGAAGCTGCGACCGGCAATGCTCACCCGCCCGATGTGGCCCTGCGAGTAGGCTGCCGCAGTTGAGCCAATGTCGCTTCGCTTGGCATCCTCGATAACAACCAACCCCTTCTTCTTCCCGTAGATGACGGTCTGAAGGAATGCCTTGATTCCTTCGATGCCGTACCTCTCGTAGAAAGCAATCTGTGGTTTGATAGCCGGTACGATGTCGCATACTGCGTCTATGATGCGGAAGTTGAACTCGGCGCTGGCGAGGCTTGCTCCGCGAAGCGTTTTGGCGTATCGACGGCGTACAGGTGCCGGTATGTCCTCGTACACAGGGTCGAGCCCAACAACAACGTGGCTTCTCTTCGCCAGCACGCCTGACACAAGGCGGTCAACGAACGTCACCGGGTGCGACCCCTCCCTCGCTTGTCTCAGGGGCAAGTCCTTGTGCGACTTCAGCCGCATTTCCACCAACTCGACCACCTCTTCCTGCCGCGCCTTGACATCGCTCTGAAGTACGGGAAGTGTCCCGCATTTCCCCCCGCATTTCCCCCTCACGTGAACTGGAATTCCCGCTCACGAGATGACGGTGTCCAGCCAGAACTGATTGAATGCTCCTCTGTCGATCTCTGTTACCACGGAAGTCGGTCTGCCTGACTTCGAGACGCTCTCGCACAACCATCCATCCTCTGCTTCCAGTTCCAGTGGGACCATCTCAGTTCTTGCGCCACACCATCCTGCCGCCACGGCACAGGCTAGAGAATCGTGCTGGAAGCTGATCATGTCCGGCGGTAGCCCGTCACATGTTCTTCCGTACCTGCGTTCGTTATCCCAGTCTCCTGCAAAAGCCCGCGCTTGTCTGGCGATGAGCCTGCCGACAGGGCCTGATCTTTCCAGCTCGGGTAAATAGGCTTTCCGAAGAGCGGTCTCGATTGTCACGGTAAGTGGAATGAGCGTTGGATTCAGACACTCAATACAGTGTTTCGCAGAAGCAGCATCAAGCTGGACATTGTAGTCCATATCGTTGCCCCAGATGGGAAAGCCCTCTCTTGCGGGGTAGATGCATCCACCCATCAGGAAGAGCTTCGTCTTGTTCAGCAACCCGGGGTACTTTCTATCTAGAAGAGCTAGGTTTGTGTATGGGCCAATGCCAACGACAAGTGCTCCCTTCTCAATGCTCTTCTTCAAAAGCTCAATCGCGTCATCAGCGGGATTCGGTGCTGGGTCAATCGGCTCAGGCCAATACACTTCTTCAGGTGGATAGCCTGGCTTGTAGCGATAGTCCGACGAGGAGACATCTGCCCCGGCGGCGACTGGAATCTCCTCTCTTTCGGCCAGTTTCAGAACGTACTTGGCGTATCCCGCGCGTCTACCACCGTCGTCCGCAGTTGTAGTAATCCCGGTGACTTCCAGGTCATCCCACTTCAGCAGCATTGCCATTGCGCATAGGTCGTCAATGTCCCCGCCAATGTCTGTATCCAAGTGGATTTTGATAGATACGTTCCTGGAGAGCCCTAGCCGCGGCATCCCGCCAGTGGATCGCTTGAGACGCAGTCCATGTCCGCGTCGCCTTTCCGATTACGCGCCCGGGTGGCGTCGTTCGCCAAGCTCGGGCAATTCCGTTGACATGATAAACAATTCTACTTCCGTCAATGCCGGACGGGGTTCGCATGGCATCGCGGACAGTTTACGCGGGGCGGACGACCCGTCAAGTGCACGGGTGGGAACAAGGCCCTTGGACCTTTCTTCGACCTTGGCCTGATGGCCGGCAGTGAGCCGGATGACTTTGCCGAGGAACTGTTCGTAGATCTGACCGAGCACAGTCAACAAGGGGTTGAGGAATCGAAGATGGCAAGTCCTCTGGTCGAACTCGGCGCGGAGTTGTTCTTCCTTGTAGTCGCCGGAGAGGAAGACCTTGCGGTCTTGGTCGAAGCGGTCGACAAGGTCAAGAATCGGTGCGGGGGCAGGCGTACCCATGCGGCAAGAGAATAAGCGCAGCGCCGCGCGAGTCAAGCAGACCCGCTAGCGCGCGAGTTTCCAGTTCCCGGTTGGCAGTTTGCAGGCAGGACGGCTCACCGCTTGCGGCTTCGAGCGCGGGCAGGCTTCGTCGGCGGCTTGTCTGAAGCTCGGAACTCGCCACCTTGTTCCTCGCCCTCTGACGCAAGGCGGTCCATCCAGTAACGCGGTTCGCGGTGGAGGTGCGCCACGGCTACTATCACGATTGAGTCAGCTTCTCTGCCATAGACCAGGCCGTATGGAAAGCGACTGAGTAACGCCCGGCGCAGACCGTGAGTCAACTCCGCGCATGAGTCAGGGTAGGCATTGATGCGACGAACCACCCGGTCCAGCTCATCGAGGAACTCATAGCCAAGTCCGGCCGATTGACGTTCGTACCATGCGAAGGCATCATCGAGTTCCTGCCGTGCTACGGAGAGGAAGCGGATTGTCACTTGCGCCGGTACCGGGCCATGACTTCAGCGTAAGAGACATGGTCAGCGCGGCCCTGCCGGTACGCCCGCCATCTGGCTCTGGCCTCATCGGCCCAGACCCGGTCTATTGCCGGGTCAGGCTTGTCCAGCTCGTACAGGATGCTGTCAACCACCGCCAGTTTCTCGGTATCAGGAAGCGCCTTGATTTGCTCAACAACGTCCTGCGCACGTCGTGTCATGTCTTGCTCCTTTCGCAGGTATCACGTTCCCTTCCAGCGGCAGCTACGGAATGTCGTCTGCCCGCTAATACCTGAAGGAACGTGGTCTCCATCAGAATGAGGATAGGCCGGTTCTGGACGGGGCCAAGCCGCGCCAGCGGCGTGAGGTACGAAGTATCAATCTGCAGTTGGCAATTCACAAGCAGGACGGCTCACCGCTTGCGGCTTCGACGGCGGGCAGGTTTCGTCGGCGGCTTGTCGTGGGCAACTGGTGGTTCACCGAGTATGTCTGCGGGCGTCTTTCTGCCGTGGTCGGTTCGGTCGAAGTCGGAGTCGAAGCTGACCAGAGTCAGGTTGTGCTTCTCCGCCGCGACGTACTGATAGGCATCGTCGAAGCTCAGGCCCTTCCGCTCGGCGGTCCTGCTGACGGCAGGCAGGTCCTCCACCTCAAGCCGAACAATCGTGATTGCTCCGGTGATCAGAATATCCTCGACAAAACGGATGAATCCGGCATGGAGTTTGCGCCGCAGAAGCAGGACCCCGATAGAGTGGACGCTGAACTCGGTGACGAACAGCAATTCCTGGGGAACGACTCTCAGAAAACGCTCGACATCGTCGGCCCTCTCCTGGTCCAACAGGAACTCGAGAAGGATGTTCGTGTCAAGCTGATAGGACACGGCTCACCGCCATTCGCTAATCTTGTGCTGAAGCTCAACCGAGGTGTACTCGTCGCGCATGTCCCGAAGAAGCCCCCGCCAGTCGAGGCGCATCTTGCCGATTGGTCTCCTTGCCCTCTTCGCTCTGAGTGACTTCGCGTAGTCTCGTACGCGCTCCTGCAAGTCTTCAGGCAACCCACGAGTGTATTCAACAACTTCATCAAGTGCCTTCATTTCCTACCTCACTTTTCATGGGTCAATATAACCTCTTCTCGGCGTTAGGTCAAGAGCGCGGGCCGCAGTTCGCCGGCCTGTGCGAGCTTCGCAGAGCACAAGACGGCAGGCCGGAGGGGAGGGCTGAGGACTGAAGACTGGAAGTTGGCGGAACCGAATCAAAATGCAGAATGCAGAATGCAGAGTGCAGAATGGCACGCCGGAGGGGAGGAAAGGGGACGGAGGACGGAGAGGGATGGGCATTCCCTTGTCTCCCGAGCTGCTCTTGGTTGAGCGAACCGCGACGCCGAGGCTGAAAGCAGGGCTATCATCGTCTGCATCGGCGTTTCTGGCGCTGAATCAATCAGAATCCTGCACGTTCGTGGTAAAACCAGATATGGCAGGGCAGCAATCGCAGTTGGACTCGCACTGGCGACATAAATGGCTGCAAGAACGGTACATAGGCAACCGAATCCGACAGCCAAGAGAACGCGACAGGTGACCTGCAATGTCTACCTCTCTTACTACCTAAGGTACATTGGTCGATAAGTAGTGTGGTAGATGGCGACGTATACGCTGCTGGCGTATGCGCCGGCGTACCGCAGGATGTATACGACATACGTCCTGACCGCCTACCCTGGGGCCTCCCTGGGGGGAGCCCGGGGGTAGCCCAGGGGCTAGTCCCATTGGGACGGAGTCAAGTATATGGGCAGGGTCTATGCCAGGACATAGGAGTGCTAGAATCTTGCCTAGTATCGCTCCTAGTATTACTATGTTATGTGTAGTCAATGAGAGGTGGAGGGAATTGCGTCTTGCAGTAGGGGCAATGTCCGATTAACCGGACCAGCCATGGCTGTATCGCTTGCAGTACCTTTTCCC
>JAPLUO010000166.1 GCA_026397595.1 Caldifarciminota bacterium | reverse complement strand
CCGACCCGAGCCCGAGCATTGCGTCGCCGCGGGTGGCACTTGACGACGGTCTTCAGGACCCCGACGGCCTCAGGACAGAGGCGGCGGAGAGAAACAACGTCGCGAAAACGACGATCCTGCACGCTTGTAGTACAGATTCAGCCGCTCAGGCGAAGTCAGAAGCCAGAAGTGTCGGACGCAGTAGCCAGTAGACAGTACACAGGGCGCGGCGCAGGCGCGAGTTTGCAGTTGCCAGTTTGCAGGTTGCAGTAGACGGAATGGCGAACGAGGAACGAGAAACGATGCACTGTCCGACAGGGGCCTCCGCGGCCAACGAAGAACCATTCGTGGCCTTGGCCTTAGCCTCAACCTTTGCCTCAGCCTCAGCCTTTGCCTCAGCCTTAACCTAAACCTTAACCTCTCCTGTCTCTCTGTAAGGTTGACGTAGCTGAATCGTAGGTTATTCTGTATACAATGTATATCGAAAGGCTGGCTGAGCAGGAGTTGGAGAGGATTCTTGTCTCCGGTAAGGTCGGGATCATCGTCGGGGCCCGGCAGGTTGGGAAGACGACCTTGGTCGAGCATGTTCTTGCCGGCCGCCGGGCTCTGTTTCTCAACTTCGACGTGGACATAGATAAGCAGCGGTTCATGGCCGCTTCGGTCCTGTCCCCGCACGACGGTCTTGCAAGCCTGGGAAACCCGGATGTGCTGGTAGTGGATGAGGTACAACGTCTACCCGAGGCGGCACGGATAGTTAAGGGTTGGTACGACTCCAGGTTGCCGTTGAGGATGCTTCTGCTCGGCTCTTCCAGTTTGAACCTTCTGGACCAGGCCGCGGAAAGCCTGACTGGGCGCAATGAGAGGTTGCAGTTGTCGCCGCTCGTGTTCGAGGAAGCGCTACGTTCCCATGAGTGGTATTCCGACGCCTATACACCCGGCATCCTGCGAGAGCAGTTTGCCGCACCGCTGCGAGTCTCGCTCATGCATTCGCTGGCATTCGGCGGGTATCCTGAGGTCGTGCTGGCCGGGGACAAGCCGCGCCTGTTGCGCGAGTTGAGTTCGGATTACTTGTGGAAGGATATTCTCCAGACCGGACTGGTGAAGACGCCGGACCTTATCAAGCGACTGCTCACGTTACTCGCGCATCAGGTCGGCAACGAAGTGTCCACGCAGGAACTGGCAACCCAGCTTCAGATGGCCCGGCCCACGGTTGAGCGGTACCTGGACCTGCTGGAGCAGACCTTTGTGGTCTTCCGCCTGCCGTCATTCAGCACGAATCCCCGCAAGGAGATCACCCGCGGCAAGAAGGTCTTCTTTTGGGATACGGGAATCCGCAACGCCCTGCTGAACGCCTTCTCGACCGAGGAGTTCCGTCCCGACATCGGCGCGCTGTGGGAGAACTGGGTGATTGCCGAGGCGGCCAAGCATAATCTGCTCCGGGGCGCTGTCAGTGAGTTGTTCTTCTGGCGCTCGCGGGCGCAGTCAGAGGTAGACCTGATTGTTAAGACCGGAGACCGCGTGAGCGCGTTTGAGATCAAGTGGCGGTCGAGGCGACCGGCGAGCCGGGCGTTCCAGGCGCAGTACGGAGTCGCCGTCCAGCCCGTCAGCTCAGAGAATCCTCTCATTGGTGGGCAACTGGAAGGAAAGGGAGAGGTTAGGGGAAAGGCTGAGGTTGAGGATGAGGAGTAGGTTGAGGTAGAGGCAAAGGGAAAGGCTGAGGTTAAGGTTGAGGTTAAGAGGGGGTGGTGACACGGGCGATGTAAGTCAGAACTTGGGACCCGCGACCGGAAGATGACGAAGGACGAGGAACGAAGAACCATGGACGATGAACTATTCGCCGCCTTGGCCTTCCAAAGAACCGAGATAGGAGCTCACCACAAAGGTATGGCACTCACAAAGAGGGTCCGGAAGGCAATGTCTCTGTATGCTTGGTGATCTTGGTGTCTTGGTGGTTCAATGTCGGATTCGGGGGCCTTTGCTCATCTTGACATATGGTCTCACTAGTGTAAAATCCCGAAGACTGGTTGAGGACACGGGACAATTGTAGCAAAAGACATCGGTAGTATAGGAAGTATAGGAGTGTGTCGGAGTACCGGCTATTCTGCACACGCAACCACCACCCGTTGACATCGGCCTCGCGCAGTACCGCAATGGGTTGTAGCATCGTAGCTCTGTCGAGGGGTTCTCCGACAGACTCATAGGAGGTTTGTCTTGGTTGTTCTGAAAATCCTCGGTGTTAGCCTGGGTTCATTTGCGGTATCCTGGGTCGGTGCGTACCTGATGTTGAAGAGGGCGCACATGGGAGCGCCGATGGATGTCCCCTCTGGCCGGAGTTCTCACACTCGGTCCACGGTCCGCGGCGGCGGTGTCGGGCTTGCGCTGGCGGTCTGCCTGGCGCTGCTGGCGCTTGGCTTGCGCGCTCAGGGCGTGCCGCGCGGAGACATCGGCCTGTTCGCAATCGCGACGGTCATCATCGCAGCCATCGGTCTGTGGGCCGACTACCGCGACCCGCCGGCGAGCTACCGTCTGTTCCTGCAATTGGGCGCTGCCGGGCTGGTTATGGGCGCGGGCATGCAGTTGCAGGTGCTTAAGCTGCCCTGGAGTCACAATGTCGCGCTATATTGGGCCGCAGTTCCTCTGACCCTGTTCTGGATTACCGCGGTGACGAATCTCTCCAACTTCATCGATGGCGCGGACGGACTGGCGACGAGCGTTTCCATCGTCTATTCCTCAGGAATCGCCGCGGCGGCCTTTGCTACGGGTCACCCGTACGAGGGAATCGTCGCCTTCGTGGTTATCGCCGGATGCCTGGGGTTCCTGTGGTTCAACTTTCCTCCGGCCAAGCTGTTCATGGGCGACGTGGGCAGCCTGACGCTCGGGTTCGTCTTCGCGGTGCTGGCCATCCGCCTTGCCACGTTGGGCGAGCATCCGGTTCCGCTGACGTTCTTCCTGATTCTCTACAGCAGCTTCTTGTTTGACACGACTTACACGATAGTGTATCGTGCTACACGCGGCGAGAAGTTCTGGCAGGCCCACCGCACCCATCTGTATGAGAGGCTCTTGCTGGTCGGCTGGAGCCATCTGCGCGTGACTCTGTTCTACGTCGGGCTGAGCCTGGTTTCGCTGGTGCTGGCATTCGGCTATCTGCGCGCCGGCCCGGTGGCGCGAACCGTGATTGCCGGCTGCCAACTGCTCGTCTGCATCGGGCATGTGACGTTCGTGAAGCTCCTCGAGAAGAGCGAGTTCATTCTGTTCAGGCCGTGGAGGAGAGGACTATCCACAGATTTCATAGCGCGGCCTCGAAGGCCGCAACCAAATCCAATGGAACCACAGATGAACGCAGATGAACACAGATTGAGTCCCGACCAGAGCCCGAGCATTGCGTCGCCGCGGGTGGCACTTGACGACGGTCTTCAGGACCCCGACGGACTCAGGACAGAGGCGGCGGAGAGAAACAACGTCGCGAAAACGACGATCCTGCACGCTTGTAGTACAGATTACATAGCGCGGCCTCGAAGGCCGCAACCAAATCCAATGGAACCACAGATGAACGCAGATGAACACAGATTGAGTCCCGACCCGAGCCCGAGCATTGCGTCGCCGCGGGTGGCACTTGACGACGGTCT
>JAPLUO010000425.1 GCA_026397595.1 Caldifarciminota bacterium | reverse complement strand
TCATAGAATCTGTCATAGCCTGTTTTTCTCCCGTCTCGCGTCCTCCGAAACCCGCACCCGCGCGAAGCCGGACAGCTCCGCCAATGGCCAATCGCGAATCCTGCGTGCTCCGCCGTGTCCCGAACCTCGCCCCCGGCACATCCGCCCGCGCCGGTCCGCCCGCGCCGGTCTTGACAGAAACCCTCACGCAGGTAGATTTGACCGTGCCCAAGAAGAAGCGCGCGAGTCCGAAACTCCCGGTAATCAGGCACTACGCCCCTGTCGCACGCGATGCTGTGAGGACGAGCGTTGAGCAGTGTCAGTCCCTCACAAACGCAATATGGTGCGGGGACTGCCGGGACGTTCTTCGCGACAAGTACCCAGACAACTACTTCGACCTGATAGTCACCTCTCCGCCCTACGCCGAAGCCAGGAAGAGCACGTACGGCGGGATACACGCCGACCGCTACGCCTCGTGGATGCTTGAACGTACGAGCGAATTCTTCCGCGTGCTCAGACCAAGCGGCACGTTCTTGCTCAACATCAAGGAAAAGGTGATTGACGGTGAGCGGCACACATACGTTATAGACCTTATCAAAGGCATGCGCGCCCAAGGCTGGCTGTGGACTGAAGAGTTCATTTGGCACAAGAAGAACTGCTATCCCGGCAAGTGGCCCAACCGCTTCCGCGACTCCTGGGAGAGGCTACTTCAGTTCAACAAGTCCCGTGACTTCAAGATGCGCCAGGAGGCCGTAATGGTGCCCATGGGGGACTGGAAAGAGGCGCGGTTGCGTAACCTCAGCGAAACCGACAGGCGACGCGACGAATCCAGGGTTCTCAGCGGATTCGGTAAGAACGACCTGCGATGGGGAAACCGGAAGGGACTCGGAGAACCTGTGTGAGCTACGAAGGCAGGATGCTTCATGACCTGGCCATGCCGGGTCGGGAACGGGTCGAGCAGGCGCTCCTGCGTGCGCTGCTGATGCACGGAGGAACTCTCTTGGAATTTGGCGCTGGGCAGGAGGTCGTTGATGAGCTTGCCGACGATTTCGGTCTGAACGCAGACCAGCGTACTGCCTTCCTGCAGACAGTCTACCGCAAAGAGAACCGAGCCAAGAAGTCGCTGCTCTGGCATCGGCTCCTGTTTCGCGCCGCTGACAGCCTTGCGAGAGACCACCTCGTGTCGCGGCCAAGCCGGACGTTCCAGCTAACTGGCAAGAGGGAATGGATGCTGACCGAAGACGGGTTCGACCAAGCTCTGAGAACCTGCAACATCCCTCGTGTAAGAAAGAACTCACTTGCAGTCAGGTCGTACGATGTTCAGAAGATCGTAAGGAGACTCATGGAATCTCGGCGACCTGTCAACTACAGTCCGATTGACACTGAGAGGAGGGTCATCACAACGACGCGAGAAGCACTCCTGCGAATCAGAGGATTCCGGCAGGCTGTCATTCAGGCGTACAGCTACAGGTGCGCGGTGTGCGGGCTGAAGATCATCTCACCGGACCGTCTGTCTTGGGAAGTTGAGGCGGCGCACATTGTCCCTCACTTCTCGATGGGACGGGACGACATCTGGAACGGGATAGCCTTGTGCCACTTGCACCACTGGGCATTCGATGTCGGGTGGTTCTCGCTACGGGACGACTATGCCGTGGAGGTTTCGAGCAGGGCCGGTTCCCTGCCCAAGGACTACGGCAGACTTGGTGACTACGAGTTCATCACGGCACTGTCCCGGAGACCAGAGAGAATACTCCTGCCCAGCGACAGCGAGATTCACCCACATCAGAATGCGATTCGGTGGCATCGTCAGAATATCTTTCGCCGTGATGAAGAGCAAAGGGTGTAAGCAATGAAGGAAGAGTCTACGAGAGGCGTTGTCTACTCGATAAACGTCAGCGATATTCAAGATGTCGCCGACCAGGTCCTCGACCGTCGCTTGACCCGACGAGAACTCACACTTGTCAGAGAGTCGGTCGGCGACTACATCGACTGGTTTGAGGCCATCGAGAACGCAATCCACGAACACGTCTAAGTCAGTTGAGCCTCAGGGCCAATCCACGCAGCGGGGCGCTCGTGAATTCCTACGCCGGCATCGTCAGCAGCTTCACGCAGGAGTTCATCTGGAAGTTCTGTGACGAGGGAATGATCAACTGGACCCGGCTCGTGCAGTTCAACTCAGGCAGCGACAAGCTGGCCGGCAAGCGCCGAAGCCGCAAGCCATGAGGTGCTTTCCCGTAGCCGGACCTGCACCCTCGACTTGCCGGCATCAAGCTAGGCACGATGTCCCGAAATCCTAAGTGTCATCATGCATAGTCCAGAACTTGTACAGGTAAGAACAAAGGCCACCTCGCCGTTCTCGGCGACGGTCATGGACCCGGTCGTGCTGAAGGAGACAAGCACTACCCGAGAGGTCGCATACGGCACCATCACGCAAACACACGGGACGCCATCCGTTCGTGGGATCGAGGTAGTCATCACACACGAACGCAAGGGACCTAAGAGTGGTTGGGAACCGGTCGATGCGTGTCACCTGTCTACCCTGAAAGCTGGGGAATGCGTCAAGGTGGAGCTTCACAGCAAGGAGGCGCGGAAGCTGTACGAAGCGCTGCAAGTGTGGTACAACGTAAGCGAGAAAGTTGGGGTGAAGCCAGGTATTAGACGACTCTTTGTCAAGGAGGTGGAAGTCGCCTTGAAGGCGGACTCGTCGACGCTAGACGAGCTAGTCAAACTGCTTGCCAAGGTGGACCAACCAGACTTGCTCGCTGCGCTGAGGTCGGCTGGACCTGACATCACGGGGGCACTCTCATATGCGTCGTTGCACGCCGAACGGACACGAGCGCTGCAGGAATTCGAGCGCAACCTAGCGCGCAACCAAGACGAGAACTATTGGCAGCGTTTCTTCGAAAGCAACGGTAATTCCGGGGACGCAATAAGCAATTCCTGACGCGCGGGCGGCGTCTCCCCTGCTTTCAATCCCGCTCGGAGCGGGGAGTCTCAAATTCCATTCCCTCAATCCCAAGACCGATTTCCAACTTCCGGATTCGGGCGGTGGTTCATCTGCCGAAAGAAAGCTACCGAATGCGGAATGCCGGTTACGGGCGGTTGTTCATCTTTCGGATAAGAGGCTACCGATTGGCGGGTTCGGAGTTGCGGGTTGCGGGTTACGGGCTCCGAGTGACCGGTTCCGAGTGCGTTCTGTGAGGTTCCGTCCCGAGCCGAGCCAGCAGTCCGGCAAAGCCTGTCTGTCATCGTCCCTGCGGGCGACCGGGTTCCTTGTCTTCCCTCGGTCAGGCCCGTGCCTCCGGTGGGTAGTGCAGGCGCGCCAGCGCGCCTCAGAGAAATCGAAAGCTCTGCATCTTAGCATATCACAGCTAGTTAGCTGACATCGGCTGCGGCTTTGTGGCCGGAGCCGATTTCCTGCTTGACTTGTACCATAATAATTGTATTATGGTGGGTACAGATGAATCTTGCC
>JAPLUO010000311.1 GCA_026397595.1 Caldifarciminota bacterium | reverse complement strand
GGGTTGCGGAGCGCGATGTTCTTTGCCAGCAGGTCGCGCCAGCGGGAAATCTCTTCAAGGAAGGCGTCGTCAACCGCGGTCGTGCCTTTCTTGGTCTTGGTTGACTCGACGTAGCGCTCAAGGGCTCCGCGCTGGATGGCGCCGGGCGAGAAGAGGCCGGTGAGTTCGTCCCAGCGCGTGGCGTAGTCCTGATACCCGAGGAGCATGGTGCGGGCGGTTGCGGGTTTGTCGGTCTTGAACGGGCGGAGGCGGCAGTCGTAGACCGCGAACTCTTCGAAGTCGGAGAGGATTGAGACCGGCAGTCGGGCGGTCCAGGCGTAGCGGCGCAACTGGAAGGCCGGGGCGGAGTCCATGGCGACGTTGACCGCAGGCTTCTTGGCCTCCACGAAGAAGGTGCGGCGGCCGCCGATGCGGAAGGTGTAGTCCGGGGCTTTGGAGGCACCCGCGATCTTGATTGACTCTTCGTGGATGACCTGCTTGAAGGTCTCGGACAGGCCCTGCTTGTTGTCCATGTCCCAGCCGAGCGCGGTGAAGAAGGGGTTGAGGAACTCTAGGCGGAGTTGTTCTTCCTTGTAGTCGCCGGATAGGAAGACCTTGCGGTCTTGGTCGAAGTGGTCGACCAGGCGTTTGACACTGTCAGGCGCGGGCGTGCCCATGCGGCAAGAGGATAGGCGTCAGACATGGCAAGTCAAGCGGACGCGCGGCGCGCAAGAGGGCTTACGGCTGATGGCTAGCGGCCAGCAGCACCGCGCCCGCGACCGCGTCGGCCCCTGTGGCTAAGCGGACCGAAGACAGCGGTCGTGCCCTTTACTCTTTCGCGACGCCGGGTATATTATCCCATGCGTAAGTTCACAGCGATAATCCTTGGCGTCAGTTTCGTCATTGGGGCCGCGGTGTTCGGGAACTTCTTCTACCGCAGCAGGATGCAGGATAACACTATCCGGGTAGTCGGCGCGGCAACGAGACCGTACGAGTCCGATATCGTGAAGTGGCGGATATCAGTCGGCCGTTCAACCGGGCTCGGCGACGCAAGCACGGGCTATTCCGACACCCGCAGAGCGTTTGAGGGCCTGATGGCGGAGTTGAAGGCAGCTGGCGTGAGCGAAAAGGAGATATCGGTACAGCCCATTAACCGGAGCCCGGTCTACGACAACAACGGCAACCAGACAGGGTACAGCTTCACGCAGAGCGTCTACGTCATATCGTCGGACCTCGCGACGATTGAGAAGCTGGCGCTCAACCCGGACGAGATGTTCCAGAAGGGCGTCGCGCTGCAGTCCTCTTCGCTTGAGTACTACTTCTCGAAGCTGCCCGATATCAAGAAGGAATTGCTGGCCGAGGCGACCCGCGATGCGAAGCAGCGGGCCGTTGAGATTGCCAAGAACTCCGGCTCCGGCATCGGCTCGATGCGCTCGGCCCGGGCCGGCATCTTCCAGATTACCGAACCGTACTCGACCGAAGTCTCAGACTACGGCATCTATAACACCTCGACCCGTCAGAAAGACGTGACCGTGACCGTCACGGCCGAGTTCGGGGTGAGGTAAGAGACCGCGCCCGGCCATCTAACGCGCGGGGGCGGCGAAGCCGCCCCCATGTGATCTCAACCTTTCCGCTGTCACGAAATGTCATTTCCTCTGTCCGGGCCGGTCGTCGCCCAGGGAGTTCGGTGTACGGCGCCGGAGCCCGCGCGTCCAACTTCCCTGCTGCAATGCAGACCGCACGCGCTCTTGCCGCGTCAGCCGGAGGACACAATTGTCAGTTCGGGTGAACCCTGGAACAGGTAACTCAGTATAGGACTGGTCAGCCCGCTGTCAAGGAGGGCTGCCGGCCCTAGTCCCGACATTGAAATCTGAGTTGGCGTGAAAAGAAGAGGCTACTTCCCTCGTATCGCTGCGTCTAAACGGTATGCAGAAGCTGCACCCGTCAGGTGAAGAGAGGAGCGACCAAATGATCAGCACTACCGTAACG
>JAPLUO010000463.1 GCA_026397595.1 Caldifarciminota bacterium | reverse complement strand
GGTGGTCTAGTGGCCCAGTGTTGGATGGCCGGTGGGGCCGGCACTTGACCACTGGACCTCTTGAACACTACCATCACTTCTCTTCTAAGTACTCGGACATATCGAGCCGTATCATGTCGGCCTCGCTGCCGAAGAGAAACTCCGCCATCAGCTTCGCCAGTTGCGTCTTTCCTACGCCGGTTGGACCGAGGAAGAGGAATACCCCAAGCGGCCCGCGCCTTTGGGCCAGCCCGGCATGGGCCATGAGGAGCCGCCGGCACACGCGCTCCACCGCCTCATCCTGGCCGATGAGCCGCCTCTTCAGGAACGAGTTCAGTTCCAGCAGCCGGGACTGCGCCATCCCTTCCAGATGGCCGGTGACGACTTCCAGCGGCACGCCAATCTTGTCGGACAGCACCTGCGCCACGGTCAGTTCCGTAACCTCGCGGCATCATGCTCAGGACGGGAACCCGTGTCCGCGCCCCGGCCTTGTCTACAAGGTCAATCGCCTTGTCGGGCAACTGATGGTCTGGGTCAAAGCGCACGGAAAGGTTCACTGCCGCCTCAAGGGCCTTGTCGGCAATCCGGACCTTGTGATGCTCCTCCCACTTCGGCCTCATGCCTCTGAGTATCGCCAGAGACGCCCTTCGTTCTTGGTTCTAGTTCCTTGTTTCTGGGTCCTCACTCCTCGTTCCTCACTCCTCACTCCTCGCTCTTCGTTCCTCCCCTCAGGTTTCCCCGGGCCAGCGCCGGCTTCATGATATTGGCCGCGTCCATGCTCCCCTCGGCCCTGCCCGCGGCGCGCGTTAGGAGTCTTTTATTGTGTCCCCGTACCCCGCTACCAGCCGTCGCATTCCCGTCAACCCGCGCCCCCGCAGGAGACTTCTCGAAGTCCCTGGCCCGCCCGGCCCGACACTCCCGATTATCGGCTGGCTTCCTCTGTCCTCAGGCTAGCCGCAAGCTGTGAGCCGTAGGCTGTCAGCTATCCCCACTCGACCCCTTGGTTCCTTGACCCCTCTGCACCTTCCTTAACCGCTTGACTTCCGTCCCTTCCCGGATATGTTCTAGACGATGAACGCGGATGTCCGTTCGGCATTGACGGAAACGAGATAAGATGTCCCCGAAATCCCCCGGGAAGTGAGATAAGCAAGATGCCCGCGTAGTCCCCCCAAGGAGGAATAATGCATAGACGCGCGACCGCTGGTTTGATACCCGTATTGTCGGTGCTGGCCGTCGTGACCGCCAGTAGCTACGCGGGGCAGGTTCTGTCATCGGTCCGCAAGTCAGGCTTCTCGTCTGGCGGCGTTTCACTCGACGTCGTCGCCAACTCACCAGAGTACCTCGCTCCTCCTACGCCTCTTGCCCTGCGTGTTGCCAACGATGCATTCACCGCCGTGTGGGGACCGAACGGTCCTCACATCGAACTGTTCAGCGCCCCGGCCATGGAGCCCAACGCGTTCTTTGGCTATGTGACGGTTTCATACCGACAGTCCCCTAGCGGCCCCATGCCCGTCCAAAAAGCCGCCGTCGTCTACTCCCCGAGCTTCCTCGATGAGGTCCAGTCTGACTTCGGACAAGCCGCCGTTCTCGCTCTCTTCGCCCACGAGACCGGGCACGGCATGTCACGGTACTTCAAGTGGGACCAGTACAACTTCGAATCGCACCAAGAGGAGCGGCGCGCCGACTTCATAGCTGGATTCGGCCTCGCACGCTGGCGGGCCGACCCCGCTGGCATCGAGGCCTGCATGAAGGCTTTCGCGACGTACGATGACGGGTCGCACCCTAAGTGGGACGTCAGAATAGGGGACATCCGAGCTGGCTGGCTCGCAGGTGGAGGTCTGCCGTTCTGGCTTGACGCAGGTCGAGAGGACGACACGTTGCGGTGGCTTGAGATGGGCCGGAGACACGGGCAGTCGGACGGCGGTGGCGCACGAGTGGAGACGACCAAAGAGGCCGTCATCACGGGCGACGAAGCCTACGAGGAAACCTTCACACTGAATCTGCAGGAAGGTTCAGGCGTGGACGGCAAGGTATTGACGAGAGTGTTCCGCTACGGGGACTGCGAGTTTCGGTTGAGACTCAAACCGGAGCTTGAGTACTTAAGTTTCCCTCAGTTCGCGCACGATCCTTGCCATGCTTTCAAGATACGCGGACCCGACCTCTCCGCTGCGGGAACCATAAAGCCAGCGTTTCTACGAATCAGCGTGTGGAGTCACCGTGTGAAGCGGTGGGACCACGGCAGTGGAGCCGCATCGAACAAATGCGCCTTGCCAAACCAATCCGAGGTTTCCGCGAAGCTGACCTTGGTTGATGTGGAGACAAGCCCCTATCGAGTGCCTAGAATATACCCGGGCGACCAGGATCTTACTCAGTACGACTTGACAAGCGCGAAGTTCCTTCTCTCGGTTAAGGTGACAAGCGCAAAGCCCGCGCCGTCTGACGCCGCAGTGCCTGCCGCTCCCGCCGCGCCGCCGACCGACTACGACCGAACCCGCCTAGAACCGGGTCAGTCAACGCTGAGCGGCGAGATGAGGTACTTGGGCAACAACGGCAAAGGCTTCGAGGAGTACCTATGGCTGAAGGACAGCTCAGTGGTGGTTAGGATTCCTGCCGGCACTTTTACGAAGGGCTCTAATGACGGTAACGCAGATGAGAAGCCGCCTCATCATGTATACCTACCAGACTACTACATTGACAAATGTGAAGTGACGAACTTGCAGTACGAACGATTCTGCGCTGCCACTGACCGACCCGAGCCGCCTGACCCGGGTTTCTCTGGAATGCCGGGGTATTTCGAGAACTACCCGAATTATCCGGTTGTGAACGTCAATTGGGACGACATCCAAGCGTATTGCAGATGGGCGGGCAAGCGACTGCCCACTGAGGCGGAATGGGAGAAGGCAGCACGCGGCATCGACGCTCGGAAGTTCCCTTGGGGCGACGAGTTGCCAAGCGCGGGAGGCAGATTCCGGTGCAACTACGACTGCTATGACTCGACAGACGGAACTGACGGCGTCGTCTACCGGGCTGACGGCTACGAATACACGGCACCGGTAGGCAGATTCGAACGCGGCAAAAGCCCCTACGGTTGCATGGACATGGCCGGCAACGTCTGGGAGTGGATGTCGGACCGGTACAGCAATACCGACTATGTCGCTCGTAGCGGAGCGTGGCGTTTTGGCTGCTGGTACATGCGGTGTGCTTTCCGATCTGCGTTCGCTCCTTTGACTCGGCGGGACGATCTGGGTTTCCGTTGCGCCGTCACCCGGTAGGCTCCGCCAGACAGCCCGGGACAGCTTGTACTCTTCTGTGTATCAGGCGGCGTACGCGCAGCTGCGCGCCCTAGGGAAGGATCGCTGGTCCTCTCCATCGCGGAGGGACGTGACCATTTCCGCGAGGCGGCGGGGCGAGATGGCCGACACCTAACGGCTCGCGGCCTAGTCGTAGCCGGGGGCCCGGTAAGCGCCGACCGCAAACTGGGGAAACTCGCGGCGCGGCCGCGCGCGAAAGCGTGCGGGCGGAAACGTCCCGGGACTTCCGAGGATTCTCCGAGCTGGTCCGAATCCAGCGTCTGTCAAATCGGGAAAGCCACGAGACATTGGAAGTTTGGCGTCTCTACGCTCAGGCCGGGCGACATGTGGCAGGTGCCTCTGGCCTCTTGGGTCAACAAGACGACATCGGACTGGCAGGGCGAGGCCGGAGGTGTGTCTCTCGCCGGGTTCCAGCCGCTAGCGCCGCACCGTAACATCGATGGCCCCGTCCGTAAAGACTCGCGCATCGATATCGCTGTCATAACCGGTGGAGGCGCTAACGAGGGTGACGTCGACCTCGTAGCCGGTGATGAAGCCCGACACGGATGCACCAACGGAGCCGTTCTGGATACGCTCTACGCCAGGCTTGTAGTCGGGAAGGGGGTCGGTGCCGGCGAACACATAGGCCATGGTTGTTGTACTCCCTTCGCCGCTGACCCAAGAGGTCTGCCCCGTTATGCAGCAACTCTGAAGCCAGACTGCTATCATCTCCGGGTGCCGCAATCCCGAAGACGAGCCAACCGGGCCTTTCACGGGGACGGATCCCACCCGGAGATATGCCACCGTTGTTCCACTTGCGTCCGTGACCGGGACCACATCAAACCCACCAGGACCCGGTTCAACTCTGATTGTAGGACGGTCATAGCTAAGGCTGCCCGGTCTGAACGAGATCCGCGTCGAGAAGCTGACACTGTTCGAGGCGTCCCCGGCGGTGGTCGCTCCATCTGCTGGCGGGGTGCAGGAAGTGCCGGCGACCCGACCATCGAACGTCTGAACAAACACAGGCTGCTGTCGCTGTTCGGTGATGTGGTACATCCGGTCTGCCACTCGCTGTCCCAATCGTGCGGCGTTGGCATCGCTCGTCATGTACGGAGTCCCCGTGTTCCAGTCGAATACGATGTATCGTCCCCCCGTACTGCCGGACCTGATGTTATCGCACCATTGGCGGAACTCCGCGTCCGTGGTGTAGTCCCAAGCCGCACCAGCAGCTTCTACGCGGCGGAAACCGTCCTTCCGTACTGTGTTGGTCTTGTAGAGAGCAATCGGGATAAGGACCGGAAGATCGTCGGCCACATCGCTAATTGGCGTGGGGCCGATAGCCAGGTTGTGTTGGCTATTGACGTAGATGGCAGCCACCGTCGTTATGTCGTAGTCCCAGACCTGCCGGTTGGTGACGGCCCCCCTGGGCAGAGCTGCTTCTCCATCGCCGATTAGCAGCATCACCGGAATGGTCCGGTCTGTTTCTGACCGCGCGCTGGCGACTTGCTCCGGTGCGATGGCCAGCACATTCACCCCGATGTTGGGGAGTTCGAGCGCCGGTGCAATCATCTGAACCACGTAGGGTACTGCAACGCCAAGATCGATGTCCCGGAGTGCGCCCGCATTCTGCAGAAGTACTCGTGCCAAGTCGCTCTCATCTAGGTGTCGACCTGGCCCGACGTCAATTGAGTACACACATGTGGCTGGCACATCCGCGGCAGCGGTCTGCAGCGCCGAGCGCATCTCAGAGACCGGGCGAACGGCGAATACATAGTAGCCAACCCCGGCTACGATGGCAGCAATGATCAGGACTATCAGCAATTTTCCCATCAGTTTCTACCTTACCTCCATAGGTCGTGCCGATTGCGGCGGGGATTTCGGTGACGCGATACTTGTTTCATTTTCGTCAAGGCCGTGCGAACTTGTGCCAACATAGGCTGCATCTTAGAACAGCGCGAAACGTCAGAGACCGGTCAGTCCGGAGTTGCGTTCCCACCTTCTACTTGGAGTCCCATCGGCAGGCCATACCGCTTGTCGGCAAAGCATCAGCGGCAATGCCGTGCTTGGCCGCCCAGCTGCGAGCAGCGTCAGCCAGAGCCGGGTTACCACAATGCAGGAAGTCCCCTGCCATGTGCTGATTCCCGTAATGCTCCAGTGCAGCAAGCAGATTGTCCTGATCGTTGCCGTAGTTGATTTCCTCCACCCATGATGCGTTACTGGCGAGTCTCTTCAGTTCTCGCACATAGCTAGCCCCGCCGACTACGTGCTTGACTTCGCCGCCCACGTATATGCTATTCGGGTCTGCTTTGGGCGGCTGCTCACTGCCGCAGTTGATTGACACAAGAATGGCTACCGATGCCATTGCCGTTAGCGCACAACGACGCATCTTCGGGTGGTCGTCGCTCGGTCTTCTTGCCATCTTCACCTCTTCATTTTAAGGCATAATTCCGGGGACAGGTCAATTCCATGCCAGTCAAGGCTGGGCGACCTTGTGTTGTCATAGGCAGCATACTAAATCGGCGGCGGACGTTTGTCAAGCGCGCGGGCGGGGTTGCGGACAGGCGAGGCAACACGCTTGCGGCGGGGCGCGGTCCGAGAGAAGGACTGAGGACGGAGGAAAGAAGAGGGAGGAAGGAAGACGGAGGATGGAGGATTCACGTCAGGACCTGAGGACGGAGTGAAGAGGCTGGGGAGTCAAGTCAAAGGTCAAAAGCCAAAAGGCAAAGGTCAAAACCGCGGAGAGGAGTGGAAAGCAGACGATGGAGGAAGGCAGGCAGAGAGGCGGCGGAGTCGTCGGGTTTGGCCGGATTTGGCCTTGCATCAGCGGCGGACGAAGGATGGAGGATGGAAGATGGAGGAATGAAGATAGAGGAATGAATACCTTGGAAGGGGGACACAAGAACGAAGAGAGTGGAACCGGAAGGGCGTCGGGCGCGGGCGTTGCCGTGCCTGAGAAGGATATGCCCGAGGGGCGTCAAGTCAAGGCGCGCCGGGCGCGAGTTTCCAGGTTCCGAAGAAAGAGGGACACTTCCCCAATTTCTGGCCCGAATCGTGTCAAGGGTATTGTCCATGTCCCAGTCGAGCGCGGTGAAGAAGGGGTTGCGGACCTCGGCCCGGAGCTGTTCTTCTTTGTAGTCGCCGGAGAGGAAGACCTTGCGGTCTTGGTCGCAATGGTCAACCAGTCGTCTGATGGCGTCGGGGGCGGGAGTTCCCATCGGTGTGAGAATATATCAATCCTGCCCGCAGTCAAGCCGGAACGGGCACGCGCGATGCCCGAGGCGGGAGGAAAACGGGCTATGACGGATTCTATGACAGAGCATCTGATGGATTCTATGACGGAGTATCTGAAGGAGTCTTTGTTGGAGTCTCTGTCGGAATCTCTGACGGAGTATCTTTCGGAGTTTCTGTCGGATTCTCTGTCGGAATCTCTGTAAGAGTCTCTGTCGGAGTATCTTTTGGAGTTTCTCGCGGAGTCTTTCTTGGAGTTTCTC
>JAPLUO010000236.1 GCA_026397595.1 Caldifarciminota bacterium | reverse complement strand
TTCGTCGCACCCAGGAACGGCATTTCCATCAACTACTCTTAGTCAGATTACTCCTTGTATTGAAACTCAGACTCCGAACGCACGGACCTTCGGAATCGACAGTGCGACCCATCATAAAGCATGGGGATTCTAGCTCTTGGCTCGTGTTTGTCAATTGTTGAAAAGGTATTGACTGAAACCGTCATTTTGGCATAGTTGTGGTGGGAATGATTGCTATGCCTCCTCTTGTTCGCTTATTTGGACTGGGCCTGCTCCTGGCAGGCAGCGCCGTGGCCGGCTGGCAGCCGATTGACTCCATTACCAACCGCGACACCAGCGACCTGACAGCGCAGAGCAATGCCCGCAGCGTGGCCTGCGACGCGGCGGGCATCATCCACGTCGTCTGGCGCGGGAGGCAGGGAGCCCGCCGACAGGTGTGGTACTCACGCTACGACGCGCCGTCCGGGCATTGGTCCCAGAATGCGACGCTGACCAACTCGCCGGAAGGCGTCTGCGGCCCCGCGTGCGTTCTCGGGTCGAACGGGGACTTCTACGTGAGCTATGAAGACAGCGCGTCGGGCATGCTGCATCTGCTCAGGCGCGACCAGACAAGCGTCTGGACCAGACTCGATTCGCTCGCAGGACAGCAGGGCGACAGCATGGTCTCGCTTTGCTCTGACAATAACGGAACACTGCACGTGGTCTGGCGGACAGAAGGTAGCCCGTCGCCCGCGGTCCGCTACGTTTCGTACGGACAGAACGGCTGGAGTTCTGTGGACACAGTTGCTGCCGGTGCGACTTGGCCCTCCATCGCCTGCAGCCCCGAAGGGACGGTCATGGTAGTTTGGTGGGCCTCGGGTAATCAAGTCCTGTCGCGCAGGCGCGTTGGCAATGATTGGCTGGCGGTTGAGGTGGTCTACAACACTGACCTGAGCCGCGACCCATGTGTGTCATGGGGCGCGGACAGCTTCTACGTTGCGTGGCTGGCGGGGTCACTGACGCGCGAACGCGCAATGGTCCGCTCATGGTGCAACAACGGGTGGGGCGATACGGCGAAGGTGAGCACCACGTACGTCGGTCAGGCCGGAGTGGCCGTCGCTGTCGAAGAGGACGGTGCGCTGCATGTCGTTTGGTCAGGAAACGACTCGTCCAGCCCGAGCTACAATCAGATTCAGTACAGAACAAGACCGGCCGGGGATACGTGGCTGGCTCAGGAGCATCTGACCGTGGGGGCGAACGGCACCCGGGAACGGGTATCGCTCGCGGCCCGCGATGGCCGAGTTCAGGTCGCCTGGTCCGACCAACCTGCTCCGTCGGAGCCGTTCGCCGTCCGCCTTCGACGGTACGAGCGGGTCCACGATGTCGGGGTCATGCGAATCGCGCGGCCCGCCGGTGTGGTGGACTCGGGCACCGTTGTGCAGCCCGCGGCATGGGTGAAGAACTTCGGAGACTTGCCGGAGGTGAACGTTCCGGTCAGGTTCAGCTTCGGCGCGTATCAGAATCAGAAGCTCGTGCCAGCGCTGGCACCGGGTGAAACTGCTAGCGTCGTGTTCGACACCGACACAGCTATCGTGCGTGGCTGGAATGTCGTCACATGCTCGACTGGCCTCACCGGCGACGCGAACACGGGCAACGATGCCGTGCGCGATTCGTTCTTCGTGCGCGTGCAGGACATGGCTGCCACCGCCATCGTCGTACCCGAGGACACGGTTGATACAGACTCACTAGCCCCAATCGTTCGGGTGCACAACATGGGCAACGTAGAGACGAATGCGACCGTTCATGCTCGCATTGACAGCACTCCCTACCACGACTCATTGGTAGTTCGGTTTCACCCCGATAGTGATTCGCTGGTCACCTTTGCCGAATGGGCCACGATGACAGGTACGTTTACGTTCCGCTGTTCGGTTGCATACGCGCCCGACGTTCATCACGAGAACGACGCACTCAGCAAGCAGTTCCGTGTGGTTGTCACAGATGTCGGCGTGTCGAGCATCATCGCACCCGTCAACTGGGCTGATTCGGGCCAGTTCATGATGCCGCGAGCGATCATTCGCAACTTCGGGACGGCTGCGGCAGCCTGCTCCGTATTGCTGCGGATTGACAGCACGTACTGCCGCACGATGTGGGTGAGCCCGATCGACCCGGGCGATAGCGCAACCGCGAGCTTCGATACGTGGCAGCCCATCGAACGTGGAATGCACGCGGTCCGCTGCTCGACGATGCTGACAGGCGACCGCAACCCGGGCAACGACATGCAGTCGTGTTCAGTATTCGTCCGTGTCCACGATGCCGCCGCGTTGAGAATACTCTGCCCGGTCGGGGTCATCAGCCGCGGGGAAATGCACCCTCAGGTGATGCTCGCGAACCGGGGCAACGACGTGGCGAGCATCCCTGCTCGATTCGAGATACTCGGCAACTCAGGTCGGGTGTATCTCGATTCCGTCACGGTGGCTCTTAGGGCAGGTGACAGCATGGAGGCCGAGTTTCCTCTGTGGCCGGCGCAGAGCGGTACGTTCATCGGAGTCTGCTCGACGGCGCTGGGCGGAGACATGCAGCACGGCAACGATACGCTCCGGCGCGGGTTCAGAGTGGCACGGGTAGATGCGGCGGCGTTGGCGATTCGCGTTCCGCCGGACACCATATCCGAAGGCTGGGTCGAGCCGAGATTGCTGGTCGCCAACTATGGCGATGCCCCTGCGGAGTTCTGCGCTCATTTTACGTGTGACCGGCAGGGCTCGGTCGTATATCATGACTCTGTGTTCGTCAGCCCGGACTCGATGATTCAGGAAGAAGTCACGTTCCGGGAGTGGAAAGCGTTGCCGGGGGATTATAGCTTGCTGGCCACGGTCGCGCTTGGGGATGATGAGAATCCGCACAACGATTCGGTCTCCGCCGCGGTGCACGTCGAGTCGTTGGAGAGCAGACAATGGAGAGAACGCGCGCCGGTGCCGCGCGGGCCACGCGGAAGGCCGGTGAAGGACGGCGGGAGTCTTGTCGCGGTTGCCGACGGGTTGCTCGCGCTCAAGGGTGCGAACGGTCGTGAATGGTATCGATACTCGGCGGCCGCGGATTCATGGGCCGCGCTTGCCGACATGGCTCTGGGGGTAGATGGCCACAAGGTCAAAGCAGGGGCTTCGCTGTGCTGGGACGGAAGCAATGCTGTATTCGCCCTGAAGGGCACGGGTACGCGTGAGTTCTGGCGGTACGATATTCCCGGCGATTCGTGGCAACCGCTTGCGAGTCTGCCCGAACACACCCGGGGCGTGAGATACGGCAGCGGACTGGTGTTCGTGCCGGTCGAGGACACGGACAAGGTGTTCATGGTCAAGGGCAGCAACACCCGGGACTTCCTCGTCTACTGGGTCAGGCAGAACGAATGGCATGCGCGCCGGCCGCTTCCGCCGGGACTGGACACCACCAATGCCCGACACGGTACTTGTCTTGCTCTGCTCGGCGGACGCGTCTTCTGCCTGAAGGGCAGAACGACCGAGTTCTACGAGTACTTCACTGATGGCGATTCGTGGGTCGAGCGGGCCGCCCTGCCACGCCTGGGTCGGGGCATGCAGTGGAAGAAGCCGGCAAAAGGGGCGGCGCTTGCGTCCGACGGCAGTCGGTTCCTGTACGCGTTCAAGGGCGGGCGATCCAACGAGTTCTGGCGCTACGACACGAGGGGTGACTCCTGGTCGCAACTCGATGACATCCCCAGGGGCAGCCGCAGGCGCAAAGTCGGGCACGGGGGCGCGCTGGCGTGGCTTGGCGGTCGCGCATACGCCCTGAAGGGTGGCGGCTCGAATGAGTTCTGGTGCTTTGACCCGCTCGCCGCCCTGGCTGCGCTCCCGGAACCCCTGCGCGGAACCGCGGTCGAAGCCGACGTCCTCGCGTTACCGTTCGTTCGGCATCCGCCCGTGGTCAGGCGCTGCGGCAGCGTCACAGAGTACCCGGTGCCACAAGGCGCGACTGGGGTCCTTGTCATTGATGCGGCGGGCCAGGTGGTCACACGGCGAGCGGCCGCACATCCAATGGTCGAACTGCGCTTCGGTCGGCCGGGCGTGTACTTCGTGGTAATGACCGGCGACTCCGGGTCGTTCGTAGCTAAGACGACGGTTGTCCGGTAGCCGGCCTACGCCGCTCTCACCGGTATGGTTATCGTGAACGTAGTGCCGGCACCCGGCGTGCTTTCGACCGTGACCTCGCCGGAGTGGAGCAGGACGATGTGCTTGACGATGGAGAGGCCTAGGCCGGTACCGCCGAGCTGGCGCGAACGGCCCTTGTCTACCACGTAGAAACGTTCAAACAGCCGCGGCAGGTGCTCGGGCGCGATGCCCGGGCCGGTGTCGCGAACCTTGATGACCGCTTCGCCGTCCTCGCGGCCGAGAACGAGTTCGACCTCTCCCCTGTCGGTGTACTTGACCGCGTTGTCGAGCAGATTGATGAAGACCTGTTCCAGTTTGAACCGGTCGGCTCGAAGAAGGAGAGAGGAAGGAAGAGGGAGGAGGGAGGAGATGGAGAGGCGCAGGACGAGGCCCTTCGCGCGAGCCCGGGGTTCGAAGAGTTTGAGAATCTGCTCGGCCATTGCCTTGAGGTCGACGTCTTCGACCTGGAGTTCCGTGCCGCGTTCTTCGAGTTCCGATAGAGTGAGGAGGTCCTGGACCAGGCTCACCAGCCGGTCGGTGTTGCGGATGATGGTCTCAAGGTATGGCCGGTTGGCCTCGTCGATGGTCGGCTGCATGGTTTCCGCAAAACCCTTGATGGCGGTAAGCGGCGTGCGGAGTTCGTGGGATACGTTTTGAACGAAGTCCCGCTTGACTTCGGCGGTACGGCTGATTTCCGTTACGTCGTGGAGGGTAAGGACCAGCCGGTCGGCGGCGGGCAGGAACCCGGCGCTGCAGACGTAGTCGCGGCCGCCGAGGTCGCAGCGCCGAGTTGCCGTGGACTGGCCCGGGCCGACAGCCTTGACCAGCCCGGCAACGTGTGGGTCGCGGATGGCCTCCCAGTAGTGCTTGCCGACCACGTCCCGGTCGGCGCAGATACGCCGGAAACTATCGTTGGCCAGCACGATGACCCCGGAGCTGTCGAGCACGGCCAGGCCTTCCTGAATCGAGGCAATGACCGTGTTCAGGGCCTCGCGCTGGCGCGTGAGTTCGGCAACCAACTCCTGGGTACGGAACGCCATTTCGTTGAAGCTGTCGCCGAGTTCGCGCAACCGCCCCTGCCGGGCCGGCAGTACCCGCACGTCGAGGTCGCCCGCGCTGATTCTCCGGAACGCGGCAGTGAGGCTCTTGACCGGCTGGGTCAGAACGTGGGCGGTCAGGAACGAGATTGCGCCGGATGCGACCACGAGCAGGCAGGCAGTGACCAGAACCAGCGCGACCAGCCCGGGCCGGGCTTCAGGTGCGGCACGGCCGGCAACGACCAGGGCCACCACCGTGAACACGGCAATGACCGCGACGTAGCCGAGGAGTATGCGGACAAGGAAGTGACGTCTCACTCGCTGAGCTTGTACCCGACGCCGCGGACGTTCTCGATGAGCCTGCCTGCCTTGCCCAACTTCTTTCTCAGATTGGTAATGTGCACGTCCACCGTCCGGTCGAGCACGGATTTGTCGCTGCCCCAGAGGCGGCTCAGGATTTCATCGCGGCTGAACACCCAGCCTCGGCGTTCCGCAAGAATCCCGAGGAGCTTGAACTCGGTGGTGGTTAGATCGACCTTCCGGCCGTGGACCGTAACCTCGTAGCGGTTCAGGTCCATGACAACACCGTCCGCCAGTTCGACGGTCTCCTGCGCCTCTTTCGTGTCTTGCCGCCGGAGAACCGCCTTAACCCGAGCCACCAGCTCTTTGGGCGAGAAGGGTTTGGTAATGTAGTCGTCGGCGCCGATTTCCAGTCCCAGCACCCGGTCGAATTCCTCGCCCCGGGCGGTCAGCATCACGACAGGGATGTGCGCGGTCCGGGCGTCCCTCTTTATATCCTTACAGATGTCGAGGCCGTCGGCATCGGGCAGCATCAGGTCGAGGACAACCAGGTCGGGCAGGCTCGATGCGAGCGATTTCTGGAAGTGTCCGGCATCGGGAAAGGTCCGGACCGAGAACCCGGCCTTGCTCAGGTGGAGCGAGACGAGCTCGAGTATGTCGGGTTCGTCGTCAACGACCGCGATCAGCCGGCTCAATGCTCAGCGTCTTGAGGTTTGCCCCTGCCGTGCTTGATGGACTGGCCGGTCGCGATGTAAATGACGTCCTCGGAAATGTTGGTAGCGAGGTCGGCAATCCGTTCGAGGTTAAGCGAGACCATCATCAGCTTCAGGGCTCGGTCGCTCGTAGTGGGATCGACGCTAATGATTTTGGCCAGGTCCCGTTTCACTGTGTCGTTCAAGTCGTCAACAATGGAGTCCCGGCCGCAGACTGCCCGGGCAAGTTCGGCGTCGCTGCGCGTGAACGCATCCAGGCTGTCCTTCAGCATGGCGATGGCGTGGTCGGCCATCTTCGGGATGTCCGTCAGCGGCTTGACGGCGGGCCGTTCGATCAGGAACTGGGCGGCCTCGGCGATGTTAACCGCGTGGTCACCCAGCCGTTCGAGGTCATTGTTGACCTTGATGACCATGACGATGGTACGCAGGTTCGACGCCTCGGGCTGATACAGGGCCATCAAGTTGATGGCCGCGTCCTCGTTCTCGATTTCCAGGTGGTTGACGCGGTCTTCGTCCGTACCGATGACCTGCTCGGCCAGGGCCGGGTCCTTGTTGACCAGGGCCTTGACGCTGTTGGCCACCATCTCCTCCACGATGCCGGCCATCGTGAAGAGTTGCTGCTTCAGTTCGGCAATCTTGCCTTCGAGTGCGGTCACGGGTTACTCCTCATGCGTCCAATTATGACGCAATCCTTGACAGATACAAGAGAAACGTAGGCCTCATCCGAACCGGCCGGAGAGGAAGTCCTCGGTGCGTTTGTCCCGGGGCTTGGTGAAGATTCGGTCGGTGCGGTCGAACTCGACGAGTTCGCCGAGCATCAGAAACGCGCACCAGTCCGAAACCCGGGCGGCCTGCTGCATATTGTGGGTGACGATGATGATGGTGTAGTTCTTCTTCAACTGGCCGATGAGTTCTTCGAGGCGGGCGGATGAGAGCGGGTCGAGGGCGGAGGCGGGTTCGTCGAGCAGGATGACTTCCGGTTCGACCGAGAGGCAGCGCGCCATGCAGAGGCGTTGCTGCTGGCCGCCGGAGAGCGAGAAGGCATTGTCGTGGAGCCGGTCTTTGACCTCGTCCCACAGGTTGGCCGCGATGAGCGTCCGTTCTACGCGTTCGGCAATCTCTGAGGGCGAGCCGAGGTGGTGTATCCGGGGGCCGAAAGCGATGTTCTCGTATATCGATTTGGGGAAGGGGTTGGGTTTCTGGAAGACCATGCCGACGCGCTTGCGCAGTTCGATGACGTCGGTCGAGTCGGCAAGGACGTCCTCGCCGTCCATCATGATACGGCCGTTGACCCGGGTGCCGAGGATGAGGTCGTTCATCCGGTTGATGGTGCGGAGCAGGGTGGACTTGCCGCAGCCCGATGGGCCCATGATGGCGGTGACTGCGTTGGGCGGAACCGAAAGCGAGACGTCCTTCAGGACGTGGTTGTCGCCGAACCAGAGGTTCAGCTTGTCGACGGCTAACTTGGTCTGGGTCATGAGCACAAAGGGGAAAGGGGAAAGGGGAAATTCCGAAGTCCGGACTTTGCCATTTCCACTTTCTACTTCCTCCTTAGACCTGCCATTTGTTCGACCCGGCGGAGCGGAGCCGGAACACGAACGCGACGGCGTCGAGCAGCAGGACGAATGCCAGCAACACGATGGCGGTCCCAAAGGCGATGGGCCGGACCTTCATCATCTGGTCGTGCTGCGTCGCCAGGGTGAACAGGTGATACGGAAGGGCCATGAACTTACTCGAAAGCGAGTTCGGGAGTTGCCTCGTGTAGTAGGTGACGCCGGTGAAGAGAATCGGTGCGGTCTCGCCCATGGTTCGGCCGACCGCGAGCAGAATCCCGGTCAGCATGCCCGGGAACGCATAGGGCAGGACGTTGTAGCGGATGGCTTCCCACTTCGTAGTGCCGAGCGCGAGCGCGCCCTCGCGGAACGAGCCGGGGATTGCGCTGATGGCCTCTTCGGCGGTGGCGATTATCCAGGGCAAGTTCATCAGGCCGAGGGTCAGGCCGGACGCGAGAATCGATAGGCCGAGTTTCATAGCCGACACGAACAGCGCGACTCCGAACAGTCCATAGACTATCGACGGGATGCCGGCCAGGCTCCGGATGGAGCTGCGGATGGCGCGGGTCACGAAGTTGGCCGGCGCGTACTCGGATAGGTAGATAGCCGAGAAGACTCCGATGGGAACCGAGAAGACCAGCGACACGAAGGTCACGAGGACCGTCCCGACAATGCACGGCCAGATGCCGCCCGCCGTCATGCCGTTGAGCGGCGGCTGGGTGAGGAACCGCCAACTGATTACGCCGAGCCCGTTGCGGAACAGGTAGGCAAACAAGTACACGATGAAGACCAGGAACGCGGCAAGGGGAATGCCGAGCGCCCAGAACCCGTAGTTGCTCGCGAACCGCGTTCGGCGGAGCTTCCTGGCAGGAAGTAGACTAGTGGTCATGTGGTCTAGTGGTCAAACGAAGGATCCGAGGCGCAGTGTCCCGTACTGGAACACTGGGCCACTGGCACACTTGACCACTCTCGTGGTTCACAGCGTGAAACTCCGTTTCTCGCGTTTGATGAGAGATTCCGCCACGAGGTTGGTGCCGAGCGCGATGATGAAGAGCACGCAGCCGAGGGCGAACAGCGAGTAGTAGTGGGCCGAGCCGAAGGCGGACTCGCCGAGTTCGATGGCAATGGTCGAGGTTACGGTGCGAATCGGATCAAAGAGCGAATGGGGTATGATGGCCGCGTTGCCCGCTACCATCAGCACGACCATGGTCTCGCCGACCGCACGGCCGAAGCCGAGCATCACCGCGGCGAGGATGCCAGAGCGGGCCGCGGGCAGCACGATGCGGAACGAGGTGGTCCAGGGCGTGGCCCCGAGCGCGAAGGCGGCCTCGCGGTAGGAGTAGGGCACGACCCGAAGGGCGTCCTCGGAGACGGAGATGATTGTCGGCAGCGACATCAATCCCAGCAGCAGCCCGGCATTCAGCAGATTGAGTCCCGACGGCACATGGAAAGCATGGGCGATGAGCGGAGCGAGCACCACCAGGCCGAAGAACCCGAGCACCACGGAAGGGAACCCGGCGAAGAGCTCGACCAATGTCTTGGTCAAAACCCGCACCCAGCCCTTGAGCCGTTCGGAAATCAGGATGGCTGAGGCAATGCCCAGAGGCACGGCGATGATGAGCGCGATAGCCGTACTCAGCAGCGAGCCGAGCACCAGCGGGATGAGGCCATACGCCGGCTCGCCATAGGCATCCGGGTTCCAGACCGTGCCGAAGAGGAAGCGCACAATCGGCACTTCGCGGAACGTCCGGATGCCGTAGAGCAGCAGGAATAGGAGAATTCCGAACAGGACAACCGCAGACAACAGCGAGCTGAACCGGAAGACCGCGCCTGCGGCCTTGTCGGTCAGCTTTCTTGAACGGAGTCGCGGCTGTCCCGTGCCGGCCATGGCCTGCAGGGGTGTCCCTGACACCCCTGCAGGCCCAAAGGAAGCTGGCACTAACCTACTGGAGATTGGCAGCGTTCTTGTCTTTGTAACCCTGGGTCAGTGGGTAGAAGCCCTGGTCGGCGACTATCTTCTGGCCCTCCGGGCCGACTTCGAACTCGATGAAGGCCTTCGCATCACCCTTGGCCTTGCCGTTGGTGTACTGGAACAGGGGCCGGGCCAGCGGATAGATGTTCGTGCTGATTGCCTTCTCGTCGAGCGGCGAGTAGTAATTCGTGCCGTCTTTGGACAGTTGCAGGACTTTGACGCCCTGTTCGCGGGCATAGCCGACACCGACGTATCCGATTGCGCCCTCGTCACCCTTGACCGCTTCGACAATTTGGGCGTTGCCGTTCATCTGGCGCATCGAGGCAGCGTAATCAGCCTTTACCGCTTCGTCGCGGACGTAGACGAAGGTCCCGGAGTTGGGCTGGCGTCCGTACAGGCTGACATTCTGGTTCGGTCCGCCGACTGCGCTCCAGTTGGCGATCTTGCCCTGGTAGAGCTGGCCGAGCTGTTCGATGGTCAGCTTCTCGACCGAGTTCGATGCGTTCACGATGATGCACACGCCGTCAATGGCGATGGCGTATTCGACCGGGTTGACCCCGTTCGCACGGGCGCCGGATATCTCTTTGGACGTGATGGCCCGCGAGGCATCGCCGACGTCGGTCTGCTTGTTCACGACGGCGCTGATTCCGACTCCGGAACCGCCGCCGGTCACGGACACGGTTATGTCCGGGTTGGCGGTGGAAAAGGCCTCGGCCAGGTTCTGCACCAGGTTCAACATGGTGTCCGAACCCTTGACCATTACTTCCTTGGCTGCCCCGGCCGCTACCAGGGCTGCCAGTACTGCGATTGTTGTTAGTAGTTTCTTCATGTTTTTCTCCTTAGAATCTTGCGACCTTTACTACGGAAGCAGAAGGTGGCTCCACTCCATGCGGAACTGGGCAATGAACGTGTCGGTTGGGTCGACTTTCACGCCGGGCGTTGCTTCCTTCTCCGATTGCTCCCGGACCCAGGCGAACTGGAACGCGACCGCCGGCTTCGAGCCGCCGGCGCGGCGGAGGAAATGGTAGTTGAAACCGGCGCCGTACCGCATCAGGCTCTTGGACTTGTTCACCGGCATCGAGTCGCCGGACTGCTCCTTGGCCTGCCACGTGCTGAACCGACCGAATACGTCGATCTTCTGGTTCATGAGGGTGACCACTGGCAGCAGGTCGATGCCGGCATTCGCGTAGTCCTTCGTGTTTTGAGTGAGGCTCGTCGAGTCCACTTTGCCCGAGGCCGAGTCGGCTTTGTAGAAGCTGAACTTGCGCGTGTAGTTGTAGATGATGTACTCGCCGGTGAGCGAAACCGGGCCGATTGCGACTTTCGCCATCGGCGCAAAGGCTAGCTTGCTCCGGTTGGCGGTGTCGGGCTGAAACCACGTCTTGCGGTCGGTGCTCAGTCTACCCGTGCTGTTGGCGTAGGGCGAGAAGTCCTTCACCTTGGAGAACACGGAGGCGCCGACCTGGAGACCGGCGATTGGGGTCAGGCGCAGGTTGGCCAGCAGTTCCGGGGCGACTGAGTTCTTTGCGCCGGTGACCTTGTAGCCCTCACCGTTGTACACGCCGAGCTGCAGCTCGCCGAACCCTTTGGGCAGGAAACCGTTGATGGTAGCGCCGTAGTCGGCGCTGGCGCAGACTCCCTGGGCGTCGGACAGTTCCTTGTCCGGATGCGTGTAGTCCCAGGAATAGGTCTCTGCGAAGTAGTGTTTCTGCACACCCGCAGTGAAGGTGAAGTCCTTCAGGGGCAGACCCATGTCCACGTACGCTTCCTTGATACGAACCGAGGCGCCGTCAGCGTAGCTTGAGGACGACAGGAAGTCGAGGCTGAGCTTTGAGTACAGCTTCGATGTCCACTGATGACTGGCGCGGAGGTAGTTCCGGTCAATAGTGGAGCGGCTCACGGTAGGGTTCGTGACCTTGAACTTCGGCGACTGGTTCGTGTAACGGAACCAGCCATTGTATTCGAGCTCAGACTCGCCCGGGTTGAGGGCGTAGACAGAGCCGGCTGCCAGTAACGCCAGCAGCGAGGCGATTACGGTCCTCTTCATACGGTTTTGTCCTTTCATGTTAGACGGAATTGTAGACCCCCTCGACTAAGCGCGTATAAGCGGATTGTCAGGTTTCGGTTAACCGGATGGCAGGGCATCAAAGCCGTTCCTCCGTCGTTACCTCAGCCTCAACCTCAGCCTCAACCTCAACCTTAGCCTCCACCTCTGCCTCTTCCTTCCTCACCCATCCAACCCTTCCTTCAGGCTGATGCTCTGCGAGCCGGTCGCGGGCTTGAGAACGACGTCTCCCTTTTCGTCCAGTCCAGCGGCGGCCCGTTCCCAATCCGACGAGTCCGGAAGCTCGGTGATGTACGAGATCTGTCCCCAAGGGAAGAGCCTGACTTTGACATCGCTGGTGACTATGTTGGCGTTCATCGTCGGGCGCTTGAAGTGGAAGGCCCGGCATCTCATCCTGAGATACAGCGGGTTCTCTTCAATGACCTCACCGACGACCACGTGATTCGTCGCGTCGGCGTAGGCTTTTCTCATTCTTGCTTTCCATATCTTCGTATTAGCCATCGTTTGTTCCTTTCGTTTCGCGGAAAGTGTAGGCCCCCTCGATTAAGCGCGTATAAGGCGATTGTCAGGTTTGGGTTAACTGAAACGGAGGGAGAACCAAGGCTCAGACCGCTCGCCGGTTCGAAGGACGTGTACCGGCTGACTCCGGGTGTCTACTTCGTGCGCGAAGCACAAGCGATTCGCAAGGTTGTAGTCACCACGTGGCGGCGCGCGGCGGGCGATAGGACTTCGGGGCGGGCAGAAGCCCGCCCCGAACCTTTCGAGAGGCACACCCGCTCGCGGACAGGAGCACGCTCTGCGGCCCACGGACTTCTAGTCTGAACCTGCTTCGCATATCGCCGCTTACATCCGATTGCGACGCGGCTTGAGGCACGGCAGTCAACAGCGATTCCAGCAGGCATCAGCCCCGCGCTCGCCCGTCCGCTAGCGCTCCGACTCAAAGCCTGACCCAGCATTCGACTCAGGACTCGGCAATTCACTCGGCACTTTACTCGGCACTTCAATCCGCAACTCAACCCACCACTCAGTCGGCATCTCATGCCACCACTCAACCGGCACGTCATTTGCTCAGTCAATCGATAAGTCACTCCTGACTTTAGTCCTCGATTCAATCGGCACTTCAACCGGCAACTGAGTCCTCACTTCACCTGCAAAGTCATTGTTCAATTCACCGGAGAGTTCACTTGTCTGGTCACTTGACAAGTCACTTCCATGGTCACCCGGGGAGTGACTGGGGGAGTCACTTAGGGAGTCGAAGGTCGAGTCCTGATGCCAGCGCTGGGTTGAACTGGTTATCATGCTGAATTCACGAAGGTTATGCCGTCCGCTTGCGGTGCTTGACTGGCGATTCTGGGTGAAGTATTGTGTTGGGCTCTGAGCTTCTCTAAGCCGGGCTGGCTGCGGCACTTCAAGCGCAGCGCCCCGCTCTCGGATGTGACGCGAGTTCAGTCGGTTGCAGAGGCAACGGTTCGCCCGTGACATGACCGAATCGCGCTGGACGAAGGGAGCATGACCGTTGTGCCTCGGGGCCTCCGGATTGTGCGGCGGGGCGTGGGACTGCGGCTACTGCTCGGGCTTCAGGATGGTCTCAAGGGCCGCAGTCAGCGGACGAAGGTCCTTGGATACCGTGTCCCAGACTACACCGACGTCAATGTCGAAGTAGACGTGTATCAGGCGATTCCGCATGTCCACGATGTCCTGCCACGGTATCTGCGGTAACTGTCGGCGGGTCGGCTCCGACACTTTGCCAGCAGCTTCGCCGATGATCTCGATTTCCTTGACCAGTGTGAGTACAAGTTTCCGGTCGTCGCCGATGTTGTACTCGGTCTTGCCCTGCGCGAAGTCCATCGCTTCGCGGGCTGCGTCGAGCATGTGGCGCAGCCGGATTGCGTCAGGTCGCGGAATACTGTACCTGGGCACTAGCGACAACCTCGTCCCGGAAGTAGCGGCTCAGCTCAAAAGGAGTCCGCAGGTCAACCTTGCGGCCAATGAGTTCGGAAAGCTCCCGCTCCATCCGCGCCAGACCGAAGTAGCCTGGCCCGTTGTGTGGCTCAAACTCGACCAGGAAGTCTAGGTCACTGTCCGGGCCGAAGCGGTCGGTGAGCACCGAGCCGAACAGCGACAGCTTCCGAATGTGATTGCGTCGGCAGAACTCTGCCAGTTTATCGCGGTCAAGTGCGACCTTCGGACTCATGCCTCAGTGTAGCAGAACCGCATCAGCCGTCAAGCAAGCGGCACTTGCGTCCGGTCGCTTCTGCCTCCTGCTATTCGACTTCTCGCCTCTGACTTCGCTTTCTCCCTCTCCGCTCTGGGGAGAGGGTTGGGGTGAGGTGGCTGTGAGCTGTACGCTGTCAGCCGTCAGCGGTCTGCGTCTGTCTTGCTGCGGTGATGATGAGCTTGCGGGAAACGGATTGGCGTCTCGGCTGGCTTCACGCCTTTGACTTGACTCCGTCACTGCCGGAGCTATCCTCTTGCCGCATGTCAACGCCCGCTCCCGACGCCGTCAAACGTCTGGTTGACCACTTCGACCAGAACCGCGACGCCTATCTTTCCGGCAGCTACAACGAGGCGCAGCTCCGCCGGGAGTTCATTGACCCGCTCTTTGAAACCCTGGGCTGGGACATAGACAACAAACAGGGGCTGTCCGAGACCTCGGTCATCGCAAACTCGGTTCATAGGGCTTACCGCAAAATAAAGTTTACCTTTCCGGGGATTCCGTCGGGTCCGATCCGGGCGTGGGCGTGTCGAATCGTGGTGCGATCGTGTAGTTCCATTGCCCGTGGACCTCGTGCGGCCTGATCTGTAGCTGCTGCATC
>JAPLUO010000229.1 GCA_026397595.1 Caldifarciminota bacterium | reverse complement strand
AGCCCGAGGGATCGAGCACCGTGCCTTGTGGCGTCACTCGCGCACCGTAGATGTCAGAACTGCCGCTGCGCTCGTCTGTCCAGGCTACGAGGAAGTTGGTTCCGTCAAAGCCAACGGCAGGAGACCACTGCCAGTAAACCGTCTGCGAGACGGCGAGGCCCGAGGGGTCGAGCACGGTGCCTTGTGGCGTCACTCGCGCACCGTAGATATCAGAGCTGCCGCCGCGTCCGTCTGCCCAGGCCACGAGGAAATTCGCGCCGTCAAAGCCAAGAGTAGGAGTGTCCTGGCCGTACGCCGCCTGCAAGATGACAAGGCCATCTGGGTCAAGCACCACGCCTTGCGGCGTGATCCGCGCACCGTAGACATCCCAGTCGACGCCACCGCGAGCGTCCTCCCAGGCCACGAGGAAGTTCGCGCCGTCAAAGCCAAGCGCGGGAGACTGCTGGAAGTATGCCTCCTCGGAGATGACGAAGCCATCTGGGTCAAGCACCGTGCCTTGCGGCGTGACCCGCGCACCGTATATAGCCCAGTCGTAGCCGCCGCGAGAGTCCTCCCACGCCACGAGGAAGTTCGCGCCGTCAAAGCCGAGGGCAGGCGAGTGCTGGTAGTTTGTGTCATCGGAGATGACAAAGCCATCTGGGTCAAGCACCGTGCCTTGTGGCGTCACCCGTGCACCGTAGATGTCGGACTCGTCCGGGCCGGTGCTGCGGGAGTCTTCCCACACAACGAGGAAGTTCGCGCCGTCGAAACCAAGGGCAGGGGACCGCTGTTCGTATGCCGCCTGCGAGATGACAAAGCCGTCAGGGTCAAGCACCGCGCCTTGCGGCGTGACCCGCGCACCGTAGATGTCGGAGTTGCCGGCGCGGCCGTCTGACCATACCACGAGGAAGTTCGTGCCGACAAAGACAAGAGAAGGAAAGTACTGGTTGCCCGCCATCGGAGAGATGGCGATGCCGCTGGAGTCAAGCACCGCGCCTTGTGGCGTCACCCGCGCACCGTAGACGTCAGAACTGCCGCTGCGCTCGTCCGTCCAGACCACGAGGAAGTCCGTGCCGTCAAAGGCAATCGCAGGAGAGCTCTGGTCGTCTGCCGCCTCGGAGATGACGATGCCGCCGGGGTCAAGCACCGTACCTTGTGGCGTCACTCGCGCACCGTAGATGTCTGAGCTGCTGCGGTAGTCTGTCCACACCACGAGGAAGTTCGCGCCGTCGAAGGCGATTGCGGGCTCTCCCTGGTCGTACAGCGCAGGCCCGAGCGCGGTGCTCGTGTCAATCAGAAACTCGCCGCCGTCAAGCCCCGGACGCTCAACGCCTGACGCTCCACGTTCGACGCCGCGTACCTGACGGACAACGTCTTTCGGGTCGAAGCGCGGCTCAGGCTGTGCTGAGGCGAATGCAGTCAGAATGCAGACTGCGGCTATAAGAGCAAGGACTCTCATGATTTCCCCCTATCTTGTCACGACGACTCTCCGGACCGTTCGTGCTTGCGCCTCGCGCACGAAGTACACGCCGGGGCCCAGATGGCTCACGTCATTCGCGCCGGGCTTCAGGTCGAGCACCTTGCGGCCGCTGATGTCGAGGAGGGCGGTTTTGGGTACAGTCCCCGTGCGGGGACAGTCCCCCAGGAACAGGACGCCGCGGACGATGGTCGGCAACTTCGTCATTCTGACTTCGGACTTCGTTGTTTCCTCGACGCCTACATGGTACGTCATCCGGTAGACCGGGTACACTTCGAGGTTACCCGCAAACGGGGTGCCGAGGCCGAGGTTGTCAGTGGTCGCAGCCTGGTCTTCGAGCGGCACGCAACAGACGAAGTTCTCGCCCGATATCAGCGAGTCAGTGCCCCAGTTATAGGCCCAGGTTATCGAGTCAGAGCCCCCGCCTCCGGTCACATCGGCCCAGCCCCAAAGCATCTGCGCGGTCCCGACCCGGTTCAGCACGCCCATCATCGTGGTCCGGCCGGGAGTCCAGCGGTTCACGCCTTTGCCGGTCAGGGCCGGGCGCGCGAACGCGGTTGTGTCGCCCGGCAGCCGGTTGAATGCTGCGCGCACCTTGGTGTCGTTGGCCGGCGCGTCCGTTATCACCGTCACGTTGTCGCTGCCGCGGTTCGCGACGTAAGTTTTGTTCGTGACCGGGTTCACTGCCGCCGCACAGGGAGTGGCTCCTGTCGGCAGCGTGACGGTGGCGTTCGTAGCCCCGTCAATCACAGTCATGTTGTCGCTGCCGAAGTTGGGGACGTATATCTTGTTGGTGACCGGGTTCACCGTCAGTTCGTAGGGTCCGGTCCCCGCCGTCAGCGTGCTCGTGCTGCCCGTGGCTCCATCAATCACCGTCACGCTGCTGCTGCCGTTGTTGGCGATGTAGATCATGTTGGTGACCGGGTTCACCGCCACGGCGCGGGGCCGGGTGCCGGCTGGTACCGTGGTGGTGTTGTTCGTCGCCCCGTCAATCACCGTCACGGTGTCGTTGCCGTGGTTCGCGACGTATATCTTGTTGGTGACCGGGTTCACCGCCAGTCCGAAGGGAGAGGATCCTACCGCCACCGTGGTTGTTCCGTTAGTGACTCCGTCTATCACCGTGACGTCGTTGCTGCTGACGTTGGCGACGTATATCTTGTTGGTGACCGGGTTCACTGCCAGGTCAAATGGCGAGGTCCCCACCGCCACCGTGGTTGTTCCGTTAGTGACTCCGTCTATCACAGTCACGCTGCTGGCGCCGTTGTTTGCGACGTAGATTCGATTGGTGACCGGGTTCACGGCGATGGCATCGGGCTGGTCTCCCGCCGCCACCGTGGTCGTGTTGTTCGTCGCCCCGTCTATCACTGTGACGTTCGCGCTGCCGTAATTGGCGACGTAGATTTTGTTGGTGACCGGGTTCACCGCGACCGCACGGGGTTGGTTTCCCGCCGCCACCGTGGTTGTGCCGTTGGTCGCCCCGTCTATCACCGTGACGCTGTCGCCGTTGTTGTCGGCGACGTAGATTTTGTTGGTGACGGGGTTCACCGCTACGGCGCGGGGTTGCTCTCCCGCCGCGACGGCGGTCATGGCATCCGTCGCGCCGTCGATGACAGTTACGTTGTCGTCGTCATAGTTGGCGACGTATATCTTGTTCGTGACCGGGTTCACCGTCAGGGCAAAGGGGCTGGCGCCGACGGCCACGGTGTCGGTTCCGCTGGTCGCCCCGTCAATCACCGTCACACTGTTTCCGTGCCAGTTCGCGACGTAGGTCTTGTTGGTGACCGGGTTCACCGCTACGGCCCAGGGATTCAAGCCGGCGGACAAGAGAGTCGTCCCGTTCGTCGCACCGTCGATGACCGTCACATTGTTGCTGATGTAGTTGGCGACGTAGATCTTGTTTGTGACCGGGTTCACAGCCACGGCATAGGGCGTTGTCCCCGCAGGCACGGTGACAGTGTTGTTGGTGGCGCCGTCGATAACGGTCACGCTGTTGCTGCCGCTGTTCGTGACGTAGATCTTGTTGGTGACCACGTTCACCGTCACCGCATTGGGGAGTGCGCCGGCGGACACCAGAGTCGTCCCGTTCGTCGCACCGTCGATGACCGTCACATTGCTGCTGTTGTAGTTCGTGACGTAGACCTTGTTGGTGACCGGGTTCACCGCTACCGCACAAGGGCTTGAGTCCGAGGGCACGCTGGCCGTGTCGTTGGTGACACCGTCGATGACCGTCACGTTGTCGCTGCCGCTGTTCGTGACGTAAATCTTGTTGGTTACCGCGTTCACGGCCACAGCATTGGGGGCCAGGCCCACGGTAACCAGGACCGTGCCGTTCGTGGTACCATCAATTACCGCTACGGTGTTGCTTCCGCCGTTCGCGACGTAGATTGTGTTGGTGATCGGGTTCACGGCCACGGCAGTTGGGTGCGAGCCTGTTGGCACGATAGCCGTGTCGTAGGTGGCACCGTCAATGACTGTCACATTGCTGCTGTTGAAGTTCGCGATGTAGATTCTGTTGGTGACCGGGTTCACCGCACCGGCCCAGGGCGTGTTCCCCGCGGGCACGGTGGCCGTGACCCAATCCGCCGACGCGGTCCCGATGGCTGCGGCGAGCGCCAGGCAAACCGTCAGCATTCCGACTGTACGACTCTTCTTTGCTGTCATTTGTCACTCCTCGCGGGCGTTTTCCTCGTCCGCAGTGAATCGGTGTAGATTCACGATTTCCTGCTATGTCCCTTCCGCGTCAAGCCCATGCGGGCTGCTGTCTCCACGTGAGATTATGGGCAGATTAAGGGCCGGAGTCAAGCGGACGAAAAGGGCCCAGGGGCCAAGGGGTTCACGGGTCGAGTGCGCGGGGGAAGGGAGTCAGGCGCAGTTCACTGTGGTGAACCGCGTGTTATAGGCAGCAGGCTGGACGTCGGAAGCGCAGAGTCAGACACTGTCAAATGCAGACCGACGCCGAGTCGCCCCGCGTGCCAATCGTCACTCGACAATCACCAATCAGGAATCGGCGGGCTCGCGCTGACGGCAGGGGAGACGTTGCCCGCGCGTCGGCCCGGCCGGACATTGTATCGGGGACTCGCTCCTAGTCCGACATCTTGACACGCTTACGGCCAGAAATTGGGGAAGTGTCCCTCGCCAGCCCCTCGCCAGCCCATCCGCCGGTATTATCCCTATCCGCGTAACTCCCGAACAACTGCCGCTAGAACACTCTCACCCCGAGCTGGAACCCAAGGTACGGCAAGAGCTCGAAGCCCTCGTTAACGCTGTCGCGTTCGATGTGCGGCCCGATGACGGGGAAGGTGAGAGCGAGTCTGGAATAGAACCGCTTGTATTCGTTCGCCAAGCCGAACCCGGCCGTGAACACCGGGTCATGCAACCCGTTGAAAACTCGCTCCCCCGGCACCTGGACGTGCCGGCGCAGGCTGTCGTTCCAGACTCTTCTCGTGTAGCGGAACGTCGCCGGAGACGCGAAGAGCATGCTCAACCGAAGCGGTACGTAGAGGCCGACCCCCTCCCAGGGCCAGTAACTCAGCGCCGCCGCGCCCGTCACCCGACCCAAGGGCGGCACGCTGTCGAATCCTCTGGCCAGCTCAGCCTGGAGCAACACGCTGCTGAAAAGACGCCGGCTCGAATAGAGGCTGCGGGTGACGCTGAGGTCGCCGGACCGACCCCAAGCCACCAGGTAGCCGTACCCGGCCCCGGCTTCCCATCCGCGGCCCAGGCCCACGTCAACCGAGGCGCGGGCCGGAGCGTAAGCTACCGTGGAGCCGGAAAGACGCCCTTCCCCTCGCTTGAGCACCCTGCCGGTCTGGAATGCGTTCGGGTCCATCACCTGCAGCCGGCACCCGCCGATAAGCAGGAGGGCGACCAACCCAACGAGCCGAGCCGGCCGCGCCACGAGGCGGCCGGAGGGGAAGGACGGCGGACGCTTCACGCCCGGCCACTCAGGCGAATCATCGACCATCGCCTAATAGGAGACTGTCCCTGACTTACCATCAGCGTGACCCGAGTGGGAAGAGAGCGCTCAAGACCACGGATGGCGACATCGTGCCGACCCGATACACCCAGAACGGGGACGGCCCGGTGTCTGAGAAGAAGTAGTTGGTGTATCCTTGGCGCGCCATATTCAGGTCCACGTCGATGCCCAGCGTGATTCCACGGCCCGCGTTCCATCTTAGGCCGGTGTTCAAAGCCTGAGTTAGGACCGTGCTGTTCATGTCCTTCTCGCCCCATGACCATACCTCATAGTAGTCAAGCGCCAGGGCAACGCCGGCTTGCGCCGAGAGGCGGTATGGTAACAGCGTCCATCTTTCTACCCCGGACAGGCGGATGTCTCCGCCCAGCAATCTGCGTCTGTATTCGTCGCTGGGCCTCTCGTCGGCCCAGACTGACTGGGCGTAGCTGCCGAGCAGTCCGGCTCTCAATCCGACAACCACCGGGCCGAGTCTCGTCTCAGCCTGCGCTCCGACCAGATCGACACGCTGGGTCAGCAGGTCTTCATCCCATATCCACTGTACAGGATAGGAGCTGACGCAATGGGTGCCGATAACCGGGCCGAGTTCCACCACTGGCCTGGATCTTGTTGTGGGGCGGGTGAGGCTGAGGGCGAATTCCGTGGGCTGCGTGCGGAAGTCGGCGGTAGTTGTATTCTCGGGCTCTACCAGGACCAGTTGTTGCTTGGTCACGTACCCCGTGTATCTCGCCGTCAGGGTGTACCGACCAGGGCGCAGGTTTGTGATCTGATACTGTCCGCCCATGTCCGTGCTTGAGCGGGAATCGGTTCCCCAGACTTCCAACTCCGCACCCACCAACGGTTCTCCGGTCTTTCCGTCACGGACACGGCCGACCACGGTCCCCCGTTCGCCGTCGCGCGGCTCACAGACCAGCGGCACGACAACGTCGCGTTTGACGCATGCCGTTCCCGCCAACAGAATGCATATGAGCGTCCACAAGGCTGGCTGCTTCATGGTCGGATTCTACGACCCGCGGGCTTGGATGTCAAGGCGGCGGGCCGGGGCTCAGAGAAATCGAAAGCTCTGCATCTTAGCATATCACAGCTAGTTAGCTGACATCGGCTGCGGCTTTGTGGCCGGAGCCGATTTCCTGCTTGACTTGTACCATAATAATTGTATTATGGTGGGTACAGATGAATCTTGCC
>JAPLUO010000400.1 GCA_026397595.1 Caldifarciminota bacterium | reverse complement strand
CAGGGCAATCCAGGTGCTCAAGTTCGCCGTATCGTTCGTCCTGATTCCGGCAACGCTGGCGCTATCGCCGTTCATGATTGGCGAAGTGGACCGGCAGGTCGAGGCGCTCAGCCGGAAGAACCGGCATGACCTGTCTGCATTTGACCTCCGCGACCGGGTCGGCATCTACGGCCTGAACATCATGATGGGCGTGGTTGGATACCCGCTCTACCCTGAAGCATCGAAAGAAACCCTGTTGATGATGCTCGACCCCGGTCCGTCCGCTCGCCGGGTGTTCACCTCAGGATTCGGTCTGGGCTCGCGCAAAGTGAGAGAGCGGCTCGGCGAGTTCGTGGACAGCCTTCAGCCAGACGACAGCGCGTCTTCCCGTAGCTATGGGCCGGTTAGAATCGACTGGAGCCAGAGGGACTACCGGTTGACCGAGCCCGAGGCGCGCTACGCCCTGGCCTTGAACCAGACCGTCCTCACGGCCAGGGCCGAGCGCCGCGGCGAACGCTGGCTGATTGACGTCCGGCACGAAATGGAAGTCAAGTACCCGGACAGCGCCCTGGTTACACTCATCACCCGGCCCCGGCTGCGCGTAGAAGAGGGGCTGTTCTGGGTTCTGCAGAACTGCGGCTGGCTCCATCCGTACACCGCCGAGTGACGGTTCCAGTTCTATGGCGACGACAAGCGGTTGAAGTAGTTTCAACCCGTCATGGATTTTCGGCGTCTGGCCTTGGTTGACAAGCCGCTGGTAGATGCGGCGCTGGAGAGGTTCCCGCCGGAGATTTCCGAGTTGACATTCACGAATCTGTTCTGCTGGCAGGCGAAGCGGCAAGTCAGCATAGGGGTTAAGGATTCAAGGGGTCAAGGATTCGAGGGAATCGGAGCTGAAGGGCTCGTGCTGCTGTGCGAGGAAGAAGGACGGCGGTTCTTTCTGCCGCCGGTGTGCAGTTGCGACACCTTGAGGACAGTGCCGGCAATGTTCGAGTACCCGAAGGCATCGGGGTTTGAGCCGGTCATGGAGCGGGTGCCGGAGACGATGGCGGATGAACTGGGAAGAGGTAGAGGTTAAGGTTGAGGTTGAGGTCGAAGACGGGTGACGGGTCACGAACGATGGACGACGGACGGGGGAAAACCCGTTCCTCGACCTTTACCTCAACCTCTGCCTCAACCTTTTCCTCGGCGCTGGAGAAGTACCGGTGCGAGTACCGGCAGATAAATGCCGGGAACGTGCCGGATTGCCTGGCCTTGGAAACGAGTTGGTGCAATCTCCGGCATTGCGACATGGACCCGGGACTCGCGGCGGAGCAGCGCGCGATTGCCGCGTGCTTTGAGAACTGGGAGCAGTTCTCCCTGATTGGCGGTGCGGTGGTGGTCGAGGGCAGGATTGAGGCCTTTGCCATCGGTGAGCGGCTCAATTCGACCACGGCGGTGGTTCACTTCGAGAAAGCCAACCCGGAGTTGCGTGGCATGTACCAGCTCATCAACCAGTGGTTCAGTCGCAATGAACTGTCGGAATACGCCTACGTCAATCGGGAACAGGACCCGGGGATTGAAGGTCTGAGAAAGGCGAAGGAGAGCTACCATCCGCGCCACATGGTGCGGAAGTTCACGGTCCGGCCCTGACTTTGCCGGCGCCTCATCCCGTTCCGGGCGGGTCAGCAGCATGGAAGTCGCCCGTCACAGGAACCAGACAGAGCACCCAACCCAACGGGTGGCATTGGTCGGATCGGGCGTCCGAAGACCCCGGCTATCTGCAACCGTGGCATGAGAGTCTCGCATGAGGCGTAGCGATGTCGGGTTTCGGAGATTCCGCTGCATTTCGGGTCACGACTGAGGCGTAGTTGCAGAGTGAGATTGTTGGGACGGTTCACGAGACGAGGCATGTCAATTTCGTCCTTGACATGGAACGGGCAGAGGTTACAATCCGCATAACAAGGACGTCGAGAGCGGTGGAGCAGGTGGTTTCCGCCGCATCGGTCTTCTCGACACCAGTTCGCGTATTGGCGGTCGGCCGAGGTCGCAAAAGAGGAGGAAAGATGATAGGCCGTTCGGGTCCGCAGCTCAGAGGTAGTATTCAGGGCAGTGCTAAGACAGCCCTCACGCTGGCCATGCTGATTGCAGCCACTGCGGCTGGCGCATCTGTACTGACCAAGTCGTACTCGTTCACGAGCGATTCGGTCATGTTTGCCAAGGATACCGTCGCCGACACCGTCTTCGACGTCATCACGATGTCCACCTGCGGGGCTGACGATCGGTTGGTGGGGGCGCCGCAGCTTCCGCAGCGTGCCGTCTCGTTCTTGATTCCGTCAAACGCGAAGATGGACAGCGTCGTGGCCACCGCGACGGCGGAGACCCTCTCCGGAAGTTACAACCCTGTTCCCATCCAGCCGCTGCAAGACACGAGTACGGCGTTCTTTCCTCCGTCAACGTACCTCTACGAAGCAGGATATCCTAGGGACTTCGTGGATGGGGCGACTGACGGATCCATGTCCAACTATCGTATGGTCTCGTTCAACCTGAGGCCGGTTCGACTCCTGCCGAACGGGCAGCTCGTCAAGGCACAGCAGCTCACCGTGTACGTCTATTACACATTGAGCGCAGGCTTCAGTGGTGTCGCTCAGACGCGGCGTAGCAGGTTCTGCCAGGAAGAGCTTTCTCACACGGTTGCGGCTATTGTCGAGAACCCAGAGCACACTACCGACTTTGGCGTCTCGGTCCCGATTGACACGCCGGAGAGTCTTCTCGTGGTCAGCCCCGGGCCGTCTCCTTCCGGCAACTACGTGGATTGCGTTATCGTGACGTTGACGCAAGACTCGTCAGAGTACGAACGCTATGCCGAGTTCTTGACCCAGCGAGGCATCGTCACGACGGTCAGGACCCTGGCATGGATTGATGGGCAGTACCAAGGAGCTGACGACGCTGCATGTGTGCGCGCGTTTATCAAGGACGCAAACATCCAATGGGGCACACTCTTCGTCATCCTCGCCGGGTGGCCGACTGGCCTGAACACCGGGCTTCCGACACGCCTGATACCATCGGGAACAAACGAGGGTGTGCAGGGGTGGGAAGGACTGGCCACGACCGACGTCTACTTCGCAGATCTGAAGGGCTCATGGGATGACAACAACAACGGCGTTTACATGGAACCGCCGGTCAATGAGCTGTCAGCTCTCTGCTTCACAGACGGACTGCACGGCTGTGGGGTGGATCCTCGCGATAACTACGTTATGGTCACCAACGACGGCGGCACGGACTGGTCGCCCTCATCGTGGCCGACTGGCTTTGGCTACGACGTGGCGGACATGGACTTTGCAGATGTCGGACATGGCGCGTGCGCTGGCTGGAAGCCCATGCCAGGGACGAAGTATTCGCAGACCACGGTGTGGACGACTGCCGACGGGGGGAGTCACTGGTACGAGCGCACAGGGTCGGAAATCGAGGGGAGATTGAACGGCATCTACTTCGTCAACGCATACAATGGCTGGGCGGTGGGCTGGAATCACTACTGCTCGGGTATCATCCTGCACACAACGAACGGTGGGACGGACTGGACACAGGTGCAGAGCCCGCTCACTCACGGGGGTCTGTACGACGTCAAGTTCTCCGCATCCGGGCAGCTCGGTTGGATAACGAGCCACTGGACCAGCCATGGCAACATCATACGGACGACCAACGCCGGCGCGTCATGGGACACTGTCCATTTGCCTGGCGTCTACCCCAACCCAAGATCCGTGAGCTTCGCTGACAGTAACTTCGGATGGGTCACCGGGTCGACTCAAGACGCCGGTTGTGCCGTGTGGGCCACGACGGATGGCGGCGCGTCGTGGCAAGCGCCTACCCATCCTGGAACAGGCGAGGTGGGCGCCGACATAGTAGCCAAGTGCACGAACGGGACCTCGTACGATGTCTGGGTCGCGACACCAACGCACATCTACCATGGAGACCAGTCGGGGAACTGGACAGAGCAGTATTCGAGCATCGACACAATTCTTCGTCACATACAGTTCCTTGACGACGCGCTGCACGGCTGGGCTTCGGGTCCTTTTCAAGGTTACCTGTACACAAGCGATGGTGGGGACACGTGGCAGCACGAGATTCCCGGATTTTTCTGGAAAGATTCATCGGCGCTGTGCATGATGCCCGACGTGTTTGTCGGAAGACTTCCGTCCCTCCCCGGGGACGGCTCGGCGCAGACCGTTATTGACAAACTCATCGCATATCAAGCGACCCCCGAGCTTACTCATCTCCAGAAAATCAAACTGTGCGCAGGGGCGGGCACCCATGGCTCATCTGATCTGAGGGGGCTCAATGCTCTGACGGATTCCTCCTGGTTGCAGAATCTGGAGATAACGAAGATATGGGACCTGAGTTCCGGTGGACAATACCCATTCCACCGAGAGTACGTCCTGGCTGGCCTGAATGACGGTTCTCAGTTCATCACTCACGACTACCACGGCGGTGACCTGTACTGGCAGACCGGGGACGACGTG